>NZ_JBEXHW010000006.1:171684-242776 GCF_040608235.1 Streptomyces sp. NPDC005202
TCGCCGGCCCGGAGCGCCAGGACACCTTGCCGGCCCGGGGAGCACCAGGACACCTTGCCGCCCGGAGCACCCGGGCACCTGCTTGGATGGCGCCATGAGTGCGGCAGACGAGATCCTCGACATCGTCGACGAGCAGGACCGGGTCGTCGGGCAGTCCCCCCGCGGCGAGGCGTACGCGCGGGGCCTGCGCCACCGCTGCGTGTTCATCCAGGCCCGGGACGCCGAGGGCCGCGTCTTCGTCCACCGCCGCACGCCGACCAAGCTGGTCTTCCCCTCGCTGTACGACATGTTCGTCGGCGGGGTCGTCGGGGCGGGCGAGTCCTACGACGACGCGGCCCTGCGCGAGGCCGAGGAGGAGCTCGGGGTGACGGGGCTCCCCCGCCCCGAGTACCTCTTCAAGTTCCTCTACGACGACGGCGCCGGCCAGACCTGGTGGTCGGCGGTCTACCAGGTGCGCTGCGACCTGCCGGTGCGGCCGCAGGCCGAGGAGGTCGCCTGGCACGACTTCCTGCCCGAGGACGAGGTGGAGCGCCGCCTGCGGGAGTGGGAGTGGGTGCCGGACGGCTTGGCGGCGTACGAGCGGCTCAAGGCGTACAGGTCGATGGGGTGAGGTGGTCCGCAGACCACGGAGCTCCTGGGTAAGGTCCCTCGCGTGATCGACGACTTCGTACGGAACGTCCGGTTGTGGTTCGCCCCGCAAGAGGTCCGTCAGGAGGGCCACACGCCCGACTACCGCTTCTCGCTGGCCAACGAGCGGACCTTTCTGGCCTGGCTGCGCACCGCCCTCGCCCTGATCGGCGGCGGCTTCGCGGTGGACCAGTTCCTGCCGGACCTGCGCTGGGCCTGGCGCATCGGCCTCGCGCTGGCCCTGCTCGGCGCGGGCGTGCTGTGCTCCCTGCGCGCGGTCAACCACTGGGTGCGCTGCGAGCGGGCGATGCGTCGCGGCGAGGACCTGCCGGCGTCGCGCTTCCCGGCACTGCTGAGCGTCGTCGTCGCGGTCGTCGCCGTCGCCATGGTCGTCGTCGTTCTCGTCGGTTGGGAACGGTGAGCGCGGACACGGCGGGCCGGCGCCGGGACCCCGGACTGCAGCCCGAGCGCACCCGGCTCGCCTGGCGGCGTACGACACTCTCCAGCACGGTCGCCGCCGTCCTCGCCGTGCGGACGGCCCTGCGCGGCGGCGTGTCGCCCGCCGGTGTCGTCGTCTGCGCCCTGTGCTGCGCGCTCTGGCTGGGCTTCCTGCTGGTCGCCCACCTTCGCATCCGCGCCCTCGCTCGGACGGCCAGTCCCGCGGCCCTCGCCCCACGGCACGCCACGGCGGCCGCCCTGTGCACCGTGGCCGTGGCGGTCTGCGCGGCGGTGCTGGTCGTCTAGGAACGAGCTCGGCCTGCGGTCGGCCCGCCTACCGGCCGCTCTCCTCCTCCCAGTCCACCGTCACCACGATCTTCCCCCGCGTCCGCCCCTCCTGGTTCAGCCGCTGCGCGTCCGCCGCCCGCTCCAGCGGGAACGTCTGCGACACGTGCACGGACACCACGCCCTGCTCGGCCAGTTCGCTCAGCCGCAGCAGGTCTCGGGCGTCGGGGCGGACGAAGTAGTAGCGGCCGCGTAGTAGCGGCCGCCGTAGCCGACGACGTCCGGGTCCGCGATGGACACCAGGCGGCCCTCCGGCGCCAGCAGGTTCGCCGAGGTCTTGGTGGTGTCGCGTCATCGGCACGGCGAGCGAGCGCAACCACGACTTCGTGCGCTCCCTGGGCGGCGAACCGGTGACCTACGGCGAGGGGCTGGCCGAGCGGGTGCGGGGGCTCGCGCCCGAGGGTGTGGACGCGGCGTTCGACACCATCGGCGGACGCGGGCGCCGAAGTGCCGGGCCAGCTGCACGGCGATCGAGCCGGCCCCGCCCGCGGCCGCGTGCACGAGCAGGTCTCGCCCCGCTTCACCTCGAGCGCCTTGGTGAGCACCTGGTAGGCGGTGAGCCCGGTGAGCGGCAGACCGGCCGCCTCCTCGAAGGAGAGGGTGCGCAACTTGCGGGCCAGCGTGCGCACCGGGGCGGCCACGTACACGGCGAAGGTGCCGCGGCAAAGGAAGTCCTCGCGCACGTAACCGATGACCTCGTCACCGACGGCGAACTCCGTGACGGACGCCCCCGGCCGCACCACCACCCCGGAGACGTCCCAGCCGGGGACCACTGGGAAGACGGCGTCGAGCCGTCCAGGTAGCCCTCGCGGCACTTCCAGTCGACGGGGTTCACGGCCGCCGCCCGTACCTACACCAGCACCGAGTCGGGTCCGACCTTGGGGTCGCGGACCTCCCCGTACTCGAGCACCTCGGGGCCGCCGTAGCGGTTGTAGCTGATGCCCTTCATGCCACCGGCCCTCCGGGGTACTTGAACGCCACGCAACCGGGATGCCCGAATATGCACCGTTTGCGTGGCAGCCTGTCCGTCGTCATCACCCGATCCCCCTGAAGGTGAGCTCCATGACCGTCCTCCACCAGGAACACGCCACCCACACCCACACGCACGGCCCGGACTGCGGCCACACCGAGGTGCCGCACGGCGACCACGTCGACTACGCGCACGACGGCCACCTGCACCGCGAGCACGCCGGACACTGGGACGAGTGCGAGCCCGGCGGCCACACCGCCCACGAGGGCCATGACCACCAGCACGGCGAGAACTGCGGGCACCGGCGCGTTCGGCACGGCGACCACGTCGACTATCTGCACGACGGCCACCGGCACGCCGAGCACGACGGCCACTGGGACGACCACTGACACAGACACCGCCTGCCGGCCCGTGACGCGGCCGTCGCCCGACGGCCGCGGACCCGGTCGGCCACCACCCCCCCGACAGCTCCCCGCGCACCGCGCGGGGAGCTGTCGGCCTATCGTGGCCCCGATCACGTTCGGCCCGCGCACTGGACGACATACCGACCGGTCGGCATCATGGTCGGGTCCCGTTCATGCGTCCGTAGGAGCAATGATGAGCCCCGACCACCCGCCCGGACTCGATCTCGACCGGCTGCGCGGCCTGCTCGACCGAGAGCAGCCCGGCCTGGCGCAGGGCCCTCTGACCGGCCGGCTGATCGAGGGCGGACGGTCGAACCTCACGTACGAGGTCTCGGACGGCACCTCCAAGTGGGTCGTACGGCGTCCCCCGCTCGGCCACGTCCTGGCCACCGCGCACGACATGAAGCGCGAGCACCGGGTGATCAGCGCGCTGCACCCGACGAACGTGCCGGTGCCGCGTCCCGTCCTGCTGTGCGAGGACGAGGAGGTGCTCGGGGCGCCGTTCTACGTCATGGAGTTCGTGGCGGGCACGCCGTACCGCACCGCCGACCAGCTCGCCCCGCTGGGCGAGGAGCGCACGCGTCAGGCGGTGCTGTCGCTGGTGGACACCCTCGTCGAGCTGCACGCGGTGGACCCCGCCGAGTTGGGCCTTGCGGACTTCGGCCGACCCGAGGGCTTCCTGGACCGGCAGCTGCGACGCTGGGGCAAGCAGCTGGACGCCTCCCGCAACCGCGAGCTGGCCGGGATCGACGAGCTGCACGCAGCGCTCGGCCGCGCCCTGCCCACCTCGCCCGCCCCGGCCGTCGTGCACGGCGACTACCGGCTCGACAACGTCCTGATCGGCGACGACGACAGGATCAGGGCGATCCTCGACTGGGAGATGTCGACGCTCGGCGACCCGCTCACCGACCTCGGTCTGCTGGTGATGTACAGCATGCCGCTGAGCATGCCCGACTCGCCCGTCTCCACCACCGCCGAGGCCGCCGGGCACCCCTCGCCCGCCGAGCTGATCGAACGGTACGCCGCGCGCTCGGGGCGCGACGTCTCCGCGGTCTCCTGGTACACGGCGTTCGCCTGGTTCAAGCTCGCCGTGATCCTGGAGGGCATCCACTACCGCTACACGCTCGGACAGACCGTCGGCCGCGGCTTCGACCGCATCGGCGACCTGGTCCCCGTCTTCATCGAGCACGGCCTGACCACTCTTCACGAAGGCCTTCAGGAGGGCTGATCCGTCATGGACTTCGCGTTCGACGCACGCACCGAAGAGCTGCGCGCCAAACTCCTCGCCTTCATGGACGAGTACGTCTACCCCGCCGAGCAGGTCGCGCACGAGCAGCGCGCGCAGCTGGCCTCGCCGTGGGACACCCCGCCGGTCGTCGAGGAACTGAAGGCCGAGGCGCGCCGGCAGGGCCTGTGGAACCTCTTCCTCCCCGATGCGGAGTACGGCGCCGGGCTGACCAACCTCCAGTACGCCCCGCTCGCCGAGATCACCGGCCGCTCCCCGCAGTTGGCGCCCACCGCGACGAACTGCGCCGCCCCCGACACGGGCAACATGGAGGTGCTCGCGCAGTTCGGCGACGAGCGGCAGAAGAAGCAGTGGCTGGAGCCTCTGCTCGCCGGTGAGATCCGCTCGGCGTTCGCGATGACCGAGCCGGAGGTGGCCTCCTCGGACGCCACCAACATCACCACGCACATCGAGCGGGACGGCGACGAGTACGTCATCACCGGCCGCAAGTGGTACATCTCCGGGGCGATGAGTCCGGACTGCAAGATCTTCATCGTGATGGGCAAGACGGACCCGGACGGCGCGGACATCCGCCGCCAGCAGTCCATGGTCCTGGTCCCCCGCGACACGCCCGGCGTCACAGTCAAGCGGGCCATGCAGGTCTTCGGGTACGAGGACCACTACCACGGCGGCCACGCCGAGGTGGTCTTCGACCACGCGCGCGTGCCGGTCTCCAACCTGATCGGCGAGGAGGGCGGCGGCTTCGCCATCGCCCAGGCCCGCCTCGGTCCGGGCCGCATCCACCACTGCATGCGCCTGATCGGCATGGCGGAGCGGGCCATCGAGCTGATGTGCAGGCGAGCCGTCTCCCGGACGGCCTTCGGCAAGGCACTGGCCCAGCAGGGCGTGGTCCACAACTGGATCGCGGACGCGCGGGTGGCGGTGGAGCAGCTGCGCCTGCTCGTGCTGAAGACCGCCTGGATGATGGACACGGTCGGCAACCGGGGTGCCCACTCGGAGATCCAGGCCATCAAGATCGCCACGCCCCGCACGGTCGTCGACATCATCGACAAGGCGATCCAGCTGCATGGCGCGGGCGGCGTCAGCCAGGACTTCCCGCTGGCCGAGCTCTACGCCGGCGCCCGCACCCTGATGATCGCCGACGGCCCGGACGAGGTGCACCAGCGGTCCCTGGCGCGCCGGGAGCTGAAGAAGTACCTGTGAGCCACGGGTAAGGGGCGGCTGCCATGTGCAGCCGCCCCTTACCCGTGCGTGAACGGGAATTACGGGCGCAGCGCCCGCAGCAGCAGGTCGGCCAGGTGGTCGGCGACCTCCTGGGGGCTGAGCGGGCCGTCGGGGCGGTACCAGGTCGACAGGTGGTGGACCGAGCCGAAGTGGTAGTCCACCACCAGGTCGGCGGGGGTCGCCTTGGAGAAGACGCCCGCCTGCTGGCCCTCCTCGATGAGCGCACGGAAGCGTTCGTGGTAGCGCCGGCGCTCGGCGCGCACCTGCTTGTTCTTCTCCGGGCTGAGGTGGTGCATGGAGCGGAAGAAGATCATCGCGTCGTCGAGGTTCTCGATCGTCGTGACGACGACGTCCGCGGCCGCGTCCCTGAGGCGCTTCTCGACCGGCTCGTCGGCGTCCGCGAAGGCGTCCAGCCGCTCCTGCTGGACGCGCAGCACGCGCGCGTACACCTCGTGCAGGAGGTCGTCCTTGGAGCCGAAGTAGTGGTAGAGCGCCCCCTTGGTCACGCCGGCCGCCTCGACGATCTCCTGCACCGAGGTGCGGTCGTAGCCCTGCTCGGCGAAGAGCCGGGTGGCGGCGGCCAGCAGCCGCTGCGGCACAGGAGTCCCGTCCCCGTCCGTCGTCCTGGGCACTGCCGCCACCTGCCTTTCCGTGGTTCTACAGACTGTCGCGCGCGCGGGAACGCAGTTCCCGACGGAGGATCTTCCCACTTGCCGTCTTCGGCAAGTCCGGCAGGATCTCGACCTGCCGCGGGTATTTGTAGGCGGCCAGTCTCTCCTTGCAGTACGCGGCCAGCGCATCCGGGTCCGTCTCGGCGCCCGGACGGAGGCTGATGTACGCCTTGACGGTCTCCCCGCGGTACCCGTCCGGCACTCCCACGACGGCCGCCTCGCGCACCGCCGGGTGCGTGTAGAGCACATCCTCGACCTCGCGTGGCCAGACCTTGAAGCCGGAGGCGTTGATCATGTCCTTCTTGCGGTCGACGACGTAGAGCCAGCCCTGCTCGTCCATGAAACCGATGTCGCCGGTGCGCAGTTCCCCGTCCGGGAACGTCTCGGCGGTGGCGTCGGGGCGCCGCCAGTAGCCGGGCACGACCTGCGGGCCTCGCACGACGATCTCGCCCTGCTCGCCGAAGGGCACCTCCTCGCCCTGGTCGTCGACGATCCGTACGACGGTGTCCGGCCCGGGCACACCGACGGCCAGCGTCCCGGAGGCCGGGTCGACGGGCGCCTCGCGGCCGGGCGGAACCGAGGCACAGGGCGCCGTGCACTCGGTGAGGCCGTAGCCGTTGCGGATGTACGGCCCGAAGTCCGCCCGGAACTTCTCCACCAGCGCGGGCGGCAGCGGGGCGCCGCCGGAGGAGATGATCCGGAAGGAGGAGAAGTGGTCCGGGGTGACGGACGGGTGGGCGGCCAGCGCCATGAAGGCGGTCGACGGGCCGACCGTGTAGTGCGGCCGGTGCTCGGCGAACGCGTCCAGCACGGCCCCGGGCTCGAAGCGGTACGCCAGCACCAGCGTGCCCGCGCTGTTCAGGCAGGCGCCGAACTCGCAGACCATGCCGGTGATGTGGAACAGCGGCGCCATCGCGAAGTAGACGGGCGCCTCGGGCAGGCCCAGGCCGGTCCGCTGCCGCTCGGCGTTGTACATGATGTTGCCGTGCGTGTTGGTGGCCCCCTTGGGGGTGCCGCTGGTGCCGGAGGTGTAGCTGATCAGCGCGATGTCCGAGGGCGCCGGGTCGCGGCCCTCGGGCGCCTTGTGGCCCTGCCGGGCAACGGTCACCAGGTCGTCGGCGTCCGGGGCCTGCGGCAGCCGCTCGAAGGTGAGCACGCGCGGGTCGTTGCGGGTCTGGAAGTCCAGCTCACAGCCGGTGAGCACGATCCGCACCAAAGAATCCGCGGCCGTGGCCCGCAGATACGACTCCCAGGCCCGGTCGGAGCAGATCAGCGCGGCCACCTCGCCGTCCCGCAGGACGTGGCCGACCTCCCCCGACTTGTACATCGGGTTGACGGGCACGACGGTCGCGCCCGCCTTCCACACGCCGAGGACCGCCAGCACGAAGTGCGGGGAGTTCTGCAGCAGGACGGCGACCCGGTCGCCGCGTTCCAGGCCGCGGGCGGCGAGGTGGCCGGCGATCGAGTCGCTCAGCTCGTCGACCTCACGGTAGGTCAGGCGGGCGTCGAAGTAGGCGAGGGAGGGGCGGTCGGGTGCCTCGGCGACGGCCCGGCGCAGGGCGTGCACGAGGGAGTCGGCGGGGTCGATCGGGGCGCGCTGGGCGTCGTCGAGGAGGGCCAGCCAGGGCTTGGCCGCGTACCGGGAGGCGGTCACTGGACCTCCTCCCACTTCTGCTGGATGTGGTTCATGTTCGTCAGCCAGCGGTCGGGGTCGGTGGCCCGGGCCTGGTAGTACCCGGCGACCTCGGGGTGCGGAAGGATCAGGAAGCGGTCCTCCTCGATGCCCTTGAACAGGGCGTCCGCCACGTCCTCCGGCTCGATCGCGGTCGGCTGCAGGACCAGGTCGCCCGCGCTGCCGGTCGCGGCCAGCATGTCGGTGCGCACGCCCTGCGGACAGATGGCGTGCACCTTGATCCCGCGGTGGCGGTAGGTCAGCGACAGCCACTCGGCGAAGGCGTACGCGCCGTGCTTGGTGACGCTGTAGGGGGCGGCGCCGATCATGGTGAGCAGCCCGGCGGCGGAGACGGTGGAGACGAAGCGGCCGCTGCCGCGCTCCAGCCAGGCCGGGAGCAGCGCCTGGGCGGCGCGGACGTGGGCCATGACGTTGACGTCCCAGGCGCGGGCCCAGACCTGCTCGCCGGCGGCCTCGGAGCCGCCCGAGGCGAGGCCCGCGTTGGCGCAGTAGACGTCGACGGTGCCGCCGAGCGCGTCGCGGGCCTCGGTCACGATCGCGGAGGCGTCTCCCGGTACCGCGATGCCGCCGATCTCCCCGGCCACGGCCTTGGCCCGGTCGGCGTCGAGGTCGTTGACGACGACCCGGGCCCCCTCGGCGGCGAACCGGCGGGCCAGAGCAGCCCCGATGCCGCCCCCAGCTCCGGTGACGACCACTCCAGCACCCTGAACGGCTTCCACCATCGGTCTCCTTCGACACGACGTCACGGTGCGAGACACGCCCCGCATCGGCACTGCTGAAGCGTCAGACTAACCGGTCGGTATGTGGCGGCGGAAGAGGCGTCCCCGACGCGAACCGGTCCGGTTCGTTCCGCTGGGCCGTGGCGCACGCTAGCGTGCGTGGGCATGACACCGCCGCGATCACGGAGGTCACCGCATGAAGCTGTCCAGACGGAGCCTGCTCGCCGGCACGGCCGCGGTCGCGGCATTGGCGGCCCCCGCGGCCCCGGCACAGGTGGCCCCGGAGGCCGCCGGCCGCCGGCTGCGCACCGGGTTCGAGCGCCTCGCCGCGGACGGCTACGCCCTCCTCGACGGGCAGCGGGTCGGCATCGTCACCAACCCGACCGGCGTCACCCGGGACGTGCGCCACATCGTCGACGTCATGCATGCCGACCGCCGCGTGAACCTGGTCGCCGTCTTCGGCCCCGAGCACGGTTTCCGCGGCACCGCGCAGGCGGGCGGCTCCGAGGGCCGCTACGACGACCCGGCGACCGGGCTGCCCGTCTACGACACCTACCTGAAGAGCGGGCAGCCGCTGGCCGACGTCTTCGCCGCGTCCGGCGTGGACACCGTCGTCTTCGACATCCAGGACGTGGGCGCGCGCTTCTACACGTACATCTGGACGCTGTACGACTGCATGGAGGCGGCCCGGCTCGCGGGCAAGCGGTTCGTGGTGCTCGACCGGCCCAACCCGGTGACCGGGCGGGAGGCCCTGGGACCGGTGCTGCACAAGGAGTTCGCGACCTTCGTCGGGCGGCAGCCGATCTCCCAGGCGCACGGCATGACGGTCGCGGAGCTGGCACGGCTGTTCAACGGGGAGTTCCTGACCGCGCCGGTGCCGCTGGAGACCGTGCTGATGACCGGCTGGAAGCGGTCGGACTTCTACGACTCCTCCGGACTGCCGTGGGTGCCGCCGAGCCCGAACATGCCGACCCCCGACACCGCCCTCGTCTACTCCGGGACGTGTCTGTTCGAGGGGACGAACCTGTCGGAGGGGCGCGGGACCACCCACCCCTTCGAACTGCTCGGCGCCGAGGGCATCGACGGACGGTGGGCGGCCGCGGCCAACGGCCTCGGGCTGCCCGGCGTCCACTTCAGGGAGGCGTACTTCGCGCCCACCTTCTCCAAGTTTCAGGGCACGACCGTCGGCGGAGTCCAGATCCATGTGCACGACCGGGCCGCGTACGACCCCGTGCGGACCGGGATCGCACTGCTCGTGACCGCCAGGAAGATCTGGAGCGGCTTCACCTGGCGCTCCGACAACTGGATCGACAAACTCACCGGCTCCACGCAGGTGCGCACGATGATCGACGCGGGAGCGGGCACCGACGAGGTGGTGGCGGGCTGGCGGGAGGAGCTGGCCGCGTTCCGTAAGCTACGGAAGGAATATCTCCTCTACGGATGAGCCGTGACGTATGGTCAACCCCGCCCTTTGGCAGGACGATGCGCCCATATCGCACCACTCCGGTGGACGAAGGGTCGGTCATGGCGGATGTGGAGATGAGCGTGACGCCCTACTGGGAGCTGACCTTCGACGCCGACGGGGACGTCGACGGCCGGGGGCGGGACCGGCTGCTCGCCGGGGTCGGACACAAGGGAGTGCGTGACCTGATCGTCTTCGCGCACGGCTGGAACAACGACCGCTCGGGCGCGACCCGGCTCTACAGCCGCTTCTTCGCGCCGGTCCCGCAGCTCGCCGCAGCGGCCCGGATCGGGTACGTGGGCGTGGTGTGGCCGTCGATGCGGTTCAGCGACGAGCCGATCCCGGACTTCCCGCGCTCCACTGCGGCCGAGCCGGCGCCGCGCCCGGCGCTCGACGAGGACACCCGGCACGCGCTGCTGGAGTCCTTCCCGGGGCGGGCCACGGTGATCGACCAGATCGCGCGCATGCTGGACCAGCACCCGCGCGAGGAGGCCGAGCTGGAGGAGTACGGGCGCCTGGTGCGGCTGCTCGTCGAGGTGGTGCCGCCGGGGCCGCAGGCGCTGTTCGCGGCGGACACGGTGGCGGAGGGGGTGCCGCAGAGCGAACCGGAGATGTTCTCCCGGCCCACGGCGACGGTCTGCGACGAGTTCGCCCAGGCGCTGGCGCATCTCGAATCCCCGGCGGGCGAGGCCTCGTTCGCGCTGCCCGACCCGTGGGACGGCGCCCACGAGCTGCTGCGCCAGGCGACGTACTACGCGATGAAGCGGCGCGCGGGCACGGTCGGCGAGCGCGGACTCGGCCCGGCGATCGGCCGGCTCGCGGATGCGGCACCGCACGTGCGGGTCCACCTGGTCGGGCACAGCTTCGGCGGACGGCTGGTGGCGTTCGCGCTGCGCGGGCTGCCCGACGGCGTGCGGGCGGTGAAGTCCGTGACGCTGCTCCAAGGGGCCTTCTCGCACTACGCGTTCGCGGCCCGACTGCCGTACGACACGCGCGCGGGCGGGGTGCTTCAGGGGCAGCAGAACCGCGTCGACGGCCCCCTGGTGTGCTGTTACTCGCGTTTCGACTCGGCGCTCGGCACGCTCTATCCGCTGGCCTCGCGCATGGCGGACGACGACCGGTCGGTCGCGGCCTTCGACATCGGGCGGCTCCTCGGCCCCAAGTGGGGGGCCATGGGGCACGACGGGGTGCAGGGGGTGCCGGGCACGCGCGCGTACACCCTCTCCGACGCGCTGAGGACGCGGCTTTCCGGGTCGGGCTGCGTGAACGTCGACGCGTCCGAGATCGTCCGGCGCGGCGACCCGCCGACCGGGGCGCACAGCGACATCGTGCACCCCGAGCTGGCGCGGCTGGTGCTGGCGGCGGGCCGCATCGGCTGACCCGCCGCCGTTCCGGGATCACCTGTCCAGTGAGGGATCACCGGTGTGACGTGTACTCCACCACCTGCTGGAAGGTGGGCCGGTTCTGCCAGCTGATACTGCCGTGCTTGATGCCGCCCAGCGTGCGCTGGACGATCGAGTCGGCGCACCACTGGTCGCCGGCCGAGCACTGGTCGTCGCCGGGGTAGACCTGGGCCGCGGTCCTGCCGGCCGCCTCCTTCAGCGTGCTGATCAGGATGTCCCGGCAGGCGCTGAGGCTGCCGCCGCCGCAGTACTTCTGCGCCGGCGGACCCTGCACCGGCTCACCGAGCACCGCGCGGATGTCCTTGTCGACATAGCTCCACCAGCCGTACTGGAAGGAGCTCCCCGCGTGCGAGCCGGTCGGGCCGTGCGCGGCCGACGGGGACTCGTCGACCGGCAGGTTGTCGGTGAAGGCGGTGTACAGGTCGCTGCCGAGGCCCGGTTCGAACTCGGCCTTCACCAGCAGCGGCCACCAGGCGTCCAGGATCCGGATCGCGTCGGCGTCGGCGTACGTCTTCGAGCCGGCCGAAATCTCCGTGCGCCTGGCGCCCGCCGACACCCACGCCTGGAGCTTGCTCACGGCCGCCGCGGCCGTCGAATCCGTCACCGTCGAGCTGTTGACGACCTTCAGCAGCTTCGGCAGCACGTCCTCGGCCCGCAGGTCCGCGAGCGCCGCGTCCGCCATCGCCTTCACCAGCGACGTCCGGGTCACGCCGCCCGCCGCGACCAGCTTCTTCACCCGGTCCTCGAGCAGGTTGCCGCGGTGCACGGAGCCGTCGCCCCAGGGCGCGGTCGTGTAGTCCTTGGCCTGCTTGTTGTTCCAGGAGACGTAGTAGTCCTGGTCGATGGAGTTGGGGTGGGCGGACGCGGGCGTGTAGTCGGCCGTGTTGGTCGCCGGGTCCCAGTTCCGCCACTCGTACGCCGCCTGCGCCCACACCGGGAACTCTGCGTCGACGCCGCTGGCCCGCACCGGGTTGTCGCCGCTGTTGTAGTACGCGGTGTGCTGGGAGTCGGCGTAGAACCAGTTGAAGGTGTAGTTGATGTGCTGCACCGCGCTCTGGAAGGTCTGCGGGCTCCTGACGTAGCCAGGGTCGTTGAGCATCTGGAAGCCGATGATCGAGTCGGCCTCGTGCAGGAAGGAGGAGCGCAGGGTGGTGTACGCGACCTTCTTGCCGCCGACGGTGGCGCGGTACTCGACGGGACCGTACTTCGTGCGCCAGACCCGCATCGTGTAGGAGCCGGCCGCCGTTCCGTCGGCGACGGTCGGCGACCAGGAGTTCTTCTGCTCGACCTTGTCCATCGCCGTGCACGTGCCGTGGTACAGGTAGTGGTAGTCGTCCTGGCACAGCTCGACGGCGTAGGTGTCGATGATGTCCTGGCCGGAGGTCGTGGCGCTCCACGAGTAGTCCTGGCCACGGCCGAGTTCGACGTACATGCTCAGGCCCGCGAACGAAGCGCCACGGGCGCTGATGCCCGGACCCTGGATCTCCTGCAGCATCAGCAGCTGGGGCGCGAAGTAGCCGGTCTGCGGGCCGAAGACGGCCACCGGGTGACCGCTCGCCGTGTACTTGCCGCTGACGACCAGGGCGTTGGACATGCCGCGCTTGGCCGAGCTCAGGGTCGTCCTGGCCGCGGTGGCCGAGGCAGTGGTCGCGGCGGAGCCGGCCGCGCTGCCGGTGCGGTCGTGGACGAGGGGCTCCTGGGTCACCGAGCCGGGGTCGGGCAGGGCCTCACCCTTGGGGTCGTCGGGCCGGGAGGCGTACGGGAAGCTCTCGCCGTTGTGGACGGTGAGGACGGCCTCGGGGTCGTTGCGCTCACGGAAGGACTCCCAGACCTTGGTGCCCTCCTCCACGCCGTACTTGGACTGGGCGGCAAGGAGGGAGAGGGCGTTGTTGACCTCGCCGCCACCGCCGGAGCCGAACAGTGCGCCGACGACCGATCCCAGCGCGACCAGGTCGGTGATCTTGAAGTGGTCGATGGTCCCGGCGTTGGTGATCGAGTCCTTGTGGCCGGTGAGGACGTACTCACCGGGGAAGTAGCGGCCGGAGTCGGAGGCGTCGATGTAGGCGTTGATGCCGGCGAGATAGGCATTGGCGTCGGCGAGGGCCTGCTGGCCGCGGGCGCCGTTGCGGGCGACGGCGTTGTCGATCTGGGCCTGCAGATCGGCTTCGGTGTACGGCGCGTTGCGCCAGAACTCCTGCTCCAGGCCCTGGTTGGCGGCTGCACCGCCGGCGAAGGAGGTCAACTGGCCACGTCCGACGTGCCGGAAGACGTCCATGAGCCACAGCCGGTCCTCGGCGGCGGCGTATCCGGCGCCGAACTCGGTGCCGTATCGGGTGGTGCCCGTGATGTGCGGCACACCGGCCTTCTTGTCGCGGACGATCGTCACGTCGCTGCGGCCGGCGGGCTTCTCGCTGGAGGCGACCTGGTCGGAGGGGACCCCTAACGAGGCGTCGTTGAAGAAGGTGTTGATCGCCGCGTCGGTCAGTCCGGAGTAGCCCGTGGCCAGGTTGGCGTAGGGGCCGAGCTGGTCCTCGGCGTGGCTGGGCTGGGTGCCGAAGGCCTGGTTGAGGAGGATCTGGGCGAGGGTTGCGTTGCCGTTCTCGCCGGGCGGCAGGATGTCCGAGCACTGGCCGCCGCAGTAGTCGTTCCCGGCCGTCGCGTCGGCCGCCCCGGCCGCCGCTTGGGAAAAGGGCGACAAAAGACCGGCAATGAGGACGCATACGGATGCCGTCTTCAGGAACCCGGGGAATCTGCGGGGAGTTCTCAGTCTGTCGAGCGCGTTGTGTGGGGTGCGCCGTGGCATGGCAGCTCCTCCCGACGGGGGTGGGGCGGGACGTTACCGCCGGTATCCCCGAGTTGGAAGATGAACATGCGTCACTTTTTGGAGTCACCTCGTGGAGGTCAACCAGGTCGGGCTTATGGAGGGCATCGGAAAACGGATGGAGCCGAATGGCATGTCGACACGTCTATTCGGCGACGTCCGTACGACGACTCCGTACGACGACGCCGCAGTGACCGAAGTACAGGTGCAGATGTGACGGAGGTGCAGGGCGATGGCCGGTTTCCGGAGTCTGGCAAGACAGGTGAGGGACCCGCGGTGCGATCTGGCGCTGCGGCGTTACTCGTTGCGCAAGTGCCTCGAGCGGTTCGCTCCTTATGGGCACAGGGCGACTTGGGACCATCTGTGCTCCCGGGCCGGGTTCGGTCCGGAGGACCGGTCCCCCGATCCGGCGCGGCTCGTGGCCGCACTGGAGGAGTTGGAGGAGGCGCGTTCGGTCTGGCTCGACTACGAGGTCGAGTTCGCCAGGCGCCGTAAGAAGGAGAAGCACGACGGGCTGCGCAGGCCGGGCAGCGTGGACGACTGGCACCGGCTGACCTGGGGCGGTTTCGGCGTCGCCTGGTGCGACGACCCACGGGTCCACCCCCGTGAACCGCTGGCAGAGGTGCTGCGTCGGCTGATCGCGGCGCTGGAGCGCGAACCGGGCTCGTCCTGCCCGGTGTGCGACGGGGAGCGCCTGATCTGGACGTACGACCTGGACCACGAACCGTCGTCGGGTCCGGTCTGCACGGACTGCGGAATCCTGGTGCCGCGTCCGGTGCTCACGCCCGAGGCCCTGGCGTACGCCAGGCGGGGGCGGTTGCTGATGTCGGCGTGAGCCGAAGGAACCGCGTACGACCGGGGGTGCGCCGGGGATGCCGCACCCCCTCTTTGAGCGCGGGCTCATTGTCCACAGCCGGATGACGGTCCACAGGCCGTGCCGGGGCAACGGTCGTTGTCAGTGGTGACCGGCACCATCGAGGGCATGGTGCAGGTCTGTCTCAACGGGCCCCGAGGGGCCGCCGACGGTGCAATGGTGCCGCTGGTGCCGGAAGTGATGGCGCAGTCCGCGGCCGAGGCCGTCGCGGCGGGGGCCACGGACATCCATGCCCACCCCACAACACCCTGCGGGCAGGACACCTTGTCGCCGCGCGGGGTCGCGGCGACGCTCGTGGCGATACGGGCGCAGGTGCGGGTGCCAGTCGGCGTGACCACGGGTTCCTGGGCGGAACCCGACCCGGCGGCCCGGTCGGCGCGCGTGCGCGGCTGGACGGTGCTGCCCGACCACGCCTCGGTCAACTGGCACGAGCCGGGCGCGGAGGAGTTGGCCGCCACCCTGCTCGACCTGGGCGTGCAAGTGGAGGCGGACATCTGGTCCGGGACGGACGGCGCGGCCCGGTTCGCGGTCTCACCGCTCGCGCCGAAGGTGCTGCGGGTGCTCGCGGAGGTGACCGACACGGACGCGGACACGGCCGAGGAGTCGGCGCGGGCGCTGCTGACGGACCTGGGCGACGCGCAGGGCCGCCCCGTGCTGCTGCACGGCGAGAACGGCGGCGCCTGGCCGGTGCTGCGGCTCGCCGGGCGACTCGGCCTCGCCCCCCCGCATCGGACTGGAGGACACGCTGGTCCTGCCGGACGGGGAACGAGCAGCGCCCAACGCCCAGTTGGTCGAGGAGGGCCTGCGTCAGTACGGCCGGGCCGGGCGCACCTCGTAGGGAAGGCAGCGGGCGACGAGCTGCTGTGCGTGGCCGTGCAGGCCCACGACAGCGGCCGCAGCAGGTCTCGTCCGGGCTCGCGAAGCCGTTGAACACCGTGTGGAGGTCCGAAAGAGCGGCGGCAAGGGCGGATGACGGCATGGGAGCCGGTCCCGTCGGGGCTCCGGAGGGCAGCGCGCCGGCCGAAGACCGCGACCCTACCAGCCGCTAATCGGGTCGCTCCATCCCTTTCCCGTGCGGACAGTTGGAGGCGATGAAACACAGGTGAGGAACCCGAGGAAACCAAGGAGCTCCGATGTCGACGCTGCGCGTCACCGCCGAAGTGCTGACCGTCCACGAGCATCCGAACGCCGATGCGCTCGAGCTGGCCCAGGTGGGCCTGTACCGGGCCGTCGTCGCCAAGGGCGCGTACCGCACCGGCGAGGCCGCCGTCTACATCCCCGAGCAGTCCGTGCTCCCGGCCGAGCTGATCGAGGAGCTGGGGCTGACCGGGCGCCTGGCGGGCAGCAACCACGACCGGGTCAAGGCGGTGCGGCTGCGCGGCGAGCTGTCGCAGGGCATCGTCTGCCGGCCGAAAGCGCTCGCGGACGTCGACCTGGCGGAGGCGGCGGCCAAGAGGACCGACTTCGCGGAGCGGCTCGACATCACCAAGTGGGTGCCGCCGATCCCGCCGACCATGGCCGGCGACGTCGAGCCGGCGCCCGGTCTGCTGCCCTGGGTCGACATCGAGAACATCCAGCGCTACCCGGACATCTTCACGCCGGGTGAGCGGGTGGTCCTGACGGAGAAGCTGCACGGTTCGGCGTGCCTGCTCACCTACGTCGCCGAGGACGGCCGCGTGCAGGTCTCGTCCAAGGGCTTCGGCGCGAAGTCGCTGGCACTGAAGGAGGATCCGCGCAACCTGTACTGGCGGGCGGTGCGCGGGCACGGCGTCGCCGACGTCGCGGCCCGGCTGGCCGAGCGGCTGGGGGCGCGCCGGGTCGGGATCTTCGGCGAGGTGTACGGGGCGGGGGTGCAGGACCTGACGTACGGCGCCGACGGGCGACGCGACACGCTGGGGTACGCCGTGTTCGACGTGTCCGCGGAGATCGGCGGGGCGGTGCGGTGGCTGGACGCGGCGGAGCTGCTCGGCGGGGAGCTGCCGTTGGTGCCGCGGCTGTTCGAGGGGCCGTACGACATCGAGCGGGTGCTGGAGTTCGCGTCCGGGCGGGAGACCGTGTCCGGGCGGGAGCTGCATCTGCGGGAGGGTGTGGTGATACGGCCGGTCGTCGAACGGTACAGCCCGGTGATCGGGGGACGGGCCATTGCGAAGGCGGTGAGCCCGGCGTACCTGACGCGGAAGGGCGGAACCGAGTACGAGTGAGCCGGGGTTCGGCAAAGCCCGCTGCCGGTGCGGGCGGGTGGTGTCGCCCGCCCGCGCCGGCGGGGTGCCGCAGGCGGCGCTGCCGGCCTCAGCGGCAGCCCTCCGACTCCGGCTCCCGTTCCTGCCCGCGGGCCCCGCCCCTGCGCTGCCCGTTCCCCCGCTCCACCATCAGCCGCGATCCCGCCTGCCGTTCGCCGAAGACGTCGTCGGGGTTGGACAGAACGCAGGTGTCCAAGGACAGGCATCCGCAGCCGATGCAGTCGGTGAGGTGGTCGCGGAGGCGGTTCAACTGCTTGATGCGTTCGTCCAGTTCGGACCGCCACGCCTCGGACAGGCGCGCCCAGTCCTCCCTGGTGGGCGTGCGTTCCTCGGGGAGTTCGGCGAGCGCCTCGCGAATCGTGGCCAGCGGGATGCCGACGCGCTGCGCGGCCCGTACGAAGGCCACCCGGCGCAGCGTGTCACGGGTGTAGCGGCGCTGGTTGCCCGCCGTGCGGCGGCTGCTGATCAGACCCTTGGACTCGTAGAAGTGCAGGGCGGAGACGGCGGCGCCGCTGCGCGCGGACAACTGGCCGACGGTCAGCTCGTGGATCTTCTCGGGAATCTGGGGCACTCCTCAGAGCCTACCCACCGCGTCACGGGCCCGGTCCGTTGACAGGGGCCCCGCCCCCGACCATGCTAAGCAGTTGCTTAGACATGGCGGCGTACGTGACGTACATGACGTACATGACGTACATGACGTACATGACGTACATGGCGCACACGACGCACACGACGGAGCAACGCGAGAGGCCGGGCACATGGCAGAGCCGAGGATCTTCACGTCCCCCGACGACCTGAAGGCGGCGGTGGGCAAGCAGCTGGGGTACACCGACTGGCTGGAGATCGACCAGAAGCGGATCGACCTGTTCGCGGAGGCGACCGGCGACCACCAGTGGATCCACGTGGACCCGGAGAAGGCCGCCGCGGGCCCCTTCGGCACGACCATCGCCCACGGCTATCTGACCCTGTCGCTGCTCCCGCTCTTCGGACCGCAGCTGATCAAGGTCGAGGGCGTGAAGATGGGCGTCAACTACGGCACCAACAAGGTCCGTTTTCCCGCCCCCGTGCCGGTCGGCTCGCGGCTGCGCGCCACCGCGACGATCACCGGCGTGGACGACGTGGCGGGCGGTGTGCAGGTGACCGTCGCCTTCACCGTGGAGCGCGAGGGCGGCGACAAGCCGGTGTGCGTCGCGGAGTCGGTGTCCCGGTACTACCTGTAGGCACGCCACTACCTGTAGGCACGCCGCCCGCGCACACCGTGGGTCACTTCGCCCCCACCATCCGCAGGACGAGGTCGGCGTAGAGCGCGCCGACCTCCTCGGGGGTGCGGGGGCCGTCGACGTTGAACCAGCGGGCCACGTCGATGCATAGGGAAAGCACGGCCAGTGTGGTGCCGTGCACGTCCAGCACGTCGAACTCGCCCGTGGCCACGCCGTCCTCGATGATCCCGCGCACCTCGGCGTCGACCTGGCGGCGCAGCGCGAGGATCTCCGCGCGGGCGTCCGGGCCGAGCGAGTCCAGTTCGTACTGCACGACCCGTGCCGTGGTGCGCCCGCCGGCGTGCCAGCGGACGAAGGAGCTCACGGCGTCGGCGAGCCGCTCGGTCGCGCTGCCCTCGCGCCGGGCCGCCGTCCGCAGGATCTCAAGGGCCTTCTCGTGGCCGATCCGGCTGATGCGGTGAAGGAGCTCTTCCTTGGTCTTGTAGTGGATGTAGAGCGCGGCCGGGCTCATGCCGGCGCGGCCCGCGATGTCACGGGTCGTCGTCGCGTGGTAGCCGCGCTCGGCGAAGGCCTCCACGGCGGCCACGAGCAGCCGCCGGGCCGCGTCAGGCGTGACCTCGCCCCACGGCTGCGCCTCGCCGCCGGCCGTCTCCTCCGCCGCAGTCATCGCTCGCCCCTCTCTCCGTCAGGGGATCCACCATACCGCCGAAGGTGAGCGGCCGCTTAGAGCACCGGCTCAGCGGAGTGACGCGACGACTCAGAGCTTCTCGAAGGGGTTGTACACCCGGTTCGCGGCCTCCTGGCGGTCCCGGATCACCTTGGCGAGCGTGAAGGCGGACGTGACGAGATACAGAACGGCGATTCCCAGGAAGGCCCGCACCCACGCGTCGGCGTTCAGCCTGAAGATGCCGATCGCGGTCGCCGCCATGGCCACCGCGAAGGAGGCGACGGCCTGCCCGTAGAAGGCGGCGGTGTTCTGCTGCTTGACCGGTGTCTCACTCATGTGGACAAGGGTCGGCGGATGTGGCCGCCGCCACATCCGTCCGCATACTCAGAAGGTACTCAGAACGCCGAGACCCCCGTCAGCGCCCGCCCGATGACGAGCTTCTGGATCTGGCTGGTGCCCTCGTAGAGGGTCATCACGCGGGCGTCGCGCAGCAGCTTGCCCGCCGGGTACTCGTCGATGTAGCCGTAGCCGCCGAAGACCTGCAGGGCGTTGTTCGCGGCGCGCACCGCAGCCTCCGAGGCGAAGAGCTTGGCCTTGGAGGACTCGACGGCGAAGGGCAGCCCGCGGTCGATCAGGTCGGCCACCCGCCAGGTCAGCAGCCGGGCGGCGTCCACGTCGACGGCGATGTCGCTGATCAGCTCCTGGACGAGCTGGTGGTGGGCGATTGTCCTGCCGAACTGCTCGCGCTCGCCGGCGTACTTCACCGCCGCGTCCAGCGCTGCCTGGGCTATGCCGACGCAGCCCGCCGCCACCGACATCCGGCCCTTGGCCAGCGCGGACATGGCGACGGAGAAGCCCTTGCCCTCCGGGGCCAGCATCGCGGAGGCGGGGACGCGCACGTCCTCCAGCACCAGCTCGGCGGTGGCCTGGCCGCGCAGGCCGAGCTTGCCGTGGATCGTGCGGCGGGTCAGGCCGGGAGTGTCCGTCGGCACGAGGAAGGCGGAGACGCCCTTGTGTCCGGGGGCGTCGGTCGAGCGGGCGAAGAGCAGCACGACGTCGGCCCAGGTGCCGTTGGTGATGAACATCTTGGTGCCGTTGATGACGTAGTCCCCGCCGTCGCGCACGGCCCGGGTGGCGAGGTTGCCCGCGTCGGAGCCGGTGCCGGGCTCGGTGAGGCCGAAGCAGCCGACCAGTTCGCCGGAGGTCAGACCCGGCAGCCACCGCCGCTTCTGCTCCTGGCTGCCCCAGGCGGCGATCGTCTTGGCGACGAGGCCGAGCGAGACGGAGACGATGCCGCGCACGGACGAGTCCCCGCGGCCGAGTTCCTCGGTCACCAGGCAGTACGCGAGGTGGTCGCCGCCCGAGCCGCCGTACTCCTCGTCGATCGTGAGCCCGAGGAAGCCGACCTCGCCGAGCTTCTTGACGACGGACCGGTCGACCTCCTCGGCGCGGTCCCAGGCCACGGCGTTGGGAATGATCTCGCGCTCGACGAAGTCCCGGGCGAGCTGCCGGACTGCGGTCTGCTCCTCGCTGAGTTCGAGGTTCATGACGGATCACCCCACATGTGGCGGACTTTGAAAGGCCGTACTTTTAAATTAGCACTGCTAGTTTTCAGGTGCAGCCCTACTATGTGCGCCATGGCCCGACCACGCAAGCCCCTTCTCAGCACCGACCGCATCATCGAGACGGCGCGGGACCTCGTGGACGCGGAGGGCCTGGCGGCCGTCTCCACCCGTCGGCTCGCCGCGGAACTGGGGGTGAGCGGGCCCTCGTTGTACAACCACTTCCGCACGAAGGACGAGATCCTGGAGGCGGTCGCGGACTCGGTCAGCGCCCAGGTCGACCTGTCGATGTTCGAGGACGGCCGGGACTGGCGGACCGCCCTGCACGACTGGGCCGTCTCCTACCGGGCCGCCCTGCGCGACCACCCGAACATCGTCCCGGTCCTCGCCCGCGGCCCCGGCCGCCGTCCCGCCGCGCTGCGTCTGGCCGACGCCGTGTACGGCGCGATGGTCGACGCGGGCTGGCCGCCGGCGCAGGCCACCTCCATCGGCGCGCTGATGCGGTACTTCATCATGGGCTCCGCGCTCGGCTCCTTCGCCGGGGGCTTCGTGGACGACGCGAGCGCCTACGACCCCGCCGACTATCCGCACCTCGGCCAGGCCCACCTGCTGGCCGAACAACAGGAGAAGATCGACGAACGGGCCTTCGAGACGGGGCTGACGGCGCTGCTGGACGGCTTGGCGCAGCAGTACGAGCAGGTGAAGCACACCGCCTGAGCACACTTCGGCGTCCGCCGAAGTGTGCGTGGCCCATGCTGGATGCATGACCATCAGGGAACCGGGACGGACGCGGCCCAGGGCCGCGGGGGCAGCCGGCCTCGCGCAGCTCGCCGGGCTGTTCGCCGACGAGACGCGGGCCGCGTGTCTGCTGGCGCTGCTCGACGGGCGGGCCTGGACCGCCGGTGAGCTGGCCCGGTACGCGGGTGTGGCGGCGTCGACGCTCAGCGAGCACCTCGGCAAGCTCGTCGCGGGCGGACTGCTCGCCGAGGAACGCCAGGGGCGGCACCGGTACGTATGGCTGGCCGACGCAGGGGTCGCCCAGCTGGTGGAGGACCTGGCCGCGCAGGTCGCCCCGGACATCGTCCGTCCGCCGCGCAGCCTGCGGGAGGCCGGCGCAGGGTCCGCCATGGCGCGCGGCCGCACCTGCTACGACCACCTCGCCGGGCGGCTCGGCATCGCGGTCACCGACGCGCTGACCGGACGCGGACTGCTGCGCACGAGCGAAGAAAAGGACACCGGGTTCGCGCTCACGGACACGGGGCTGAGGTGGTTCGACGCGGTCGGCATCCGCCTCGACCGCAGGGGCCGCCGCCCACTGGCCCGCGCCTGTCTCGACTGGACGGAACGGCGCCTCCATCTCGCGGGCGCGGCGGGCGCGGCCCTGTGCCGGCACGCCCTGGACGAGGGCTGGTGCGTGCGCATCGGCTCCGAACGGGCCGTGAAGGTCACGGCGACGGGCGAACGCGCGCTGTACGACCTGCTGGGCATCGAGGCGGCGGTGCTGCGCTGAGCGGCGCCGAGCCGTCGAGGCCTGGTGACGGCCCTACGCCGAGCCCTCAGCGTCCCGTCCGAAATCCGCGAGCCCTCCCTGCCCTCCCCCTCCTAGCCTCTGGAGCATGATGAACGCTTCCCCGTCCCGTCTGGCTGCCGGCGCGGCCACGGTCACCGTGATGCTGTGGGCCTCCGCCTTCGTCTCGATCCGCAGTGCGGGTGCCGCGTACTCGCCGGGCGCGCTGGCGCTCGGGCGGCTGCTGGCCGGGGCCGTGACGCTGGGGGTGATCTGCCTCCTACGGCGGGAGGGCCTGCCGCCGCGGGCTGCCTGGCGCGGGATCGCGATATCCGGGCTGCTGTGGTTCGGCTTCTACATGGTGGCCCTGAACTGGGGCGAGCAGCAGGTGGACGCCGGCACGGCCGCCCTGGTCGTCAATGTGGGCCCCCTGCTCATCGCGTTGCTCGGTGCGCGGCTGCTCGGGGATCCGATGCCGCCGCGGCTGCTGGCGGGCATGGCGGTGTCGTTCGCGGGTGCGGTGACCGTGGGGCTGTCGATGTCGGGCGAGGGCGGGTCCTCGGTGCTCGGGGTGGCGCTGTGCCTGCTCGCCGCGGTCGCCTACGCCGCCGGGGTCGTCGCGCAGAAGCCGGCGCTGGGCAGGGCGAGCGTGCTGCAGGTGACGACCTTCGGGTGCCTGGTCGGGGCGGTGGCCTGTCTGCCGTTCGCAGGTCAGCTGGTCCACGACGCCGCCCACGCTCCGGTGTCGGCGACGCTCAACATGGTCTATCTGGGCGTCTTCCCCACCGCGCTCGCCTTCACGACCTGGGCGTATGCCCTGGCCCGTACGACGGCCAGCCGCATGGGCGCGACGACGTACGCCGTCCCCGCCCTGGTCGTGCTGATGTCGTGGCTGGCGCTCGGCGAGGTACCCGGGCTGCTGACGCTGGTGGGCGGGGCGCTGTGCCTGGCGGGGGTGGCGGTGTCGCGTTCGCGTCCGAGGGCGGCGGCTCGGGCCGCGGTTGCGGAGACGGTTCCGCGGCCGCGGCCCGAGCGGGCCCGGGATTCAGCGTGAACGTGCCCTTCCAGCAAGGACCTTGATGGACATCAGCGCGATCACCGCGAGGGCGACGATGTAGCCGGACACCGCCATCGAGGTGCCCGTCGCCTCCAGCAGCAGCACCATCACGAAGGGCGCGAGGCCGCCGCCGAACACCGCCGCGATCTGGTAGCCGAGGGAGGCGCCGGTGTAGCGCATCTCGGGCGTGAACAGCTCGGCGAACAGGGCGGCTTGAGGGCCGTACATGATGCTGAGGAAACAGCTCGCGACGAAGGTGGCGACGGCCAGCCACAGCAGTGAGCCGGTGTCGATCAGCAGGAACAGCGGTACGGCCCACAGCGCGATGCCGGCCGCGCCGAACGCATAGATCCGGATGCGGCCGATGCGGTCGGAGAGCGCGGCCGCGGCCGGAATCAGCACCAGCTGGGTGAGGCTGACGCAGAGCGAGACGGTGAGCACCGCGCCGCGGTCCATGCCGAGGTCGCGGGTCGTGTAGTCGAGGACGCCGGTGATGAGGATGTAGAAGGTGGCGGTGTTCACGGCGAAGGAGCCGCCGGCGAGGAACACCGTGCCGAGGTGACCGCGGACGACGGTGCGCAGCGGGGAGCCGCGCTCGCTCTTCTCCTTCTCGGCCAGGGCGCGCTCGGCTTGACGGAATTCGGGGGTTTCCTCGACCCGGGTGTGGATGTACCAGGCGAGGGCGAGGACGAAGAGGCCGACCAGGAAGGGCAGTCTCCAGCCCCAGGCGGCGAACGCCGAGTCGGTGGTGAAGGCGCCGGCCAGCAGGAAGACCGTGTTGGCGGTCACCACGCCGATGGGGACGCCGAGTTGGACGACGCTGCCGTAGACGCCGCGCCTGCCCTCGGGGGCGTACTCGGTGGCCAGCAGCATCGCGCCGCCCCACTGGGCGCCGACCGCGAGGCCCTGTACGACGCGGAGGGCGACGAGCAGGACCGGTGCGGCGACGCCGATGGTGGCGTACGTCGGCAGCAGGCCGATGCCGGTGGTGGCCACGCCCATGAGGGTGAGCGCGAGGACCAGCATCGGCTTGCGGCCACGCTTGTCGCCCAGGTGCCCGGCGATGATGCCGCCGAGCGGGCGGGCCAGGAAGCCGACGGCGAAGGTGGCGAAGGCGGCGAGGACGCCGGCGGTGGGACTGCCGGACGGGAAGTACAGGTCGCCGAGGACCAGGGCGGCCGCTATGCCGAAGACGAAGTAGTCGTACCACTCGACGGCGGAGGCGAGGGCGGCGGCGGTGGCGACCCGGCGGCGGTGCCGGACGGCGGGGGCGGTAGTGGTGAGCGGCTGGGCGGAAGGTGCTGTGTCCATGCTGCACGCTCCGGTGGGTGCGGGGACGGAACGGGGGGGGCGGCTTGGGTTCCGGGAACGTACTGACCGGACGGTATGGCCGTCAACGGGTCGCGCAGCAGCACTTTTACCTGTACATGGCATCCAACCGGGGTGCGGGCACGCCGAAGCCCCGGCCCTGGGTCAGGGCCGGAGCGGGCGGCCGGCAGGGGGCTAGAAGATCACCAGCGCCCGTCCCCCCTTCCCCGCGACCATGTTCTCGAAGGCCGCCGGAATCCCGTCCAGGGCGATCCGCTCGGTCACCAGGGCGCCCAGGTCCAGGCGGCCGGCGCGCACGTGCTCGGCCAGCACCGGCAGGTCCTTGGCCGGGTCCGAGTTGCCGTACACGCAGCCGGACAGGGTCCTGCCCCAGTGGAAGATCTCCAGCGCGTTGAAGGTGACCTGCTGGTCCTTGCCGCCGATGCCCACGACCGTCGTACGGCCGCCGCGGCGGGTGGACTCCCAGGCGGCGCGGATGGTCACCGCGCGACCCACGCACTCGACGGAGACGTCGACGCCCTGCTTGCCGGTGAGGGCACGGATCTCGCGGGGTGTGTTCTCCGAGGCGACGACGTAGTCCGTGGCGCCCGCGCCGCGCGCCAGCTCCTCCTTCTCCGGGGAGACGTCGACGGCGATGACCTTCGAGGCGCCCGCGATCCGGGCCGCCTGGAGGGTGGCCAGGCCCACTCCGCCGACGCCGAACACCGCCACCGTCTCCCCCGTCTCGACCTTCGCCGAGTGGTGGACGGCGCCGTAGCCGGTGAGGACGGCGCAGCCGAGAAGGGCCGCGTCGGTGAGCGGGACGCCGTCCGGGAGGGGCAGGACGCAGGAGGCGGGGACGACCGTCTCCTCGGCGAAGGCGGCGACGTTCAGGCCGGGGTGCAGGTCGGTGCCGTCCACGGTGCGGGCGTGGACGTCGGCGGCGCCGTTGAGGGCATTGGCGCACAGCCACACCTCGCCGAGTGAGCAGGCGTGGCACTTCCCGCAGGACGGCGCCCAGTTGAGGACGACACCGGCGCCGGGCGAGACATGGGTGACCCCGTCGCCGACGGCGACGACGGTGCCCGCGCCCTCGTGGCCGAGGACGGCGGGGACCGGCACCCGCATGGTGCCGTTGGACAGCGACAGGTCGGAGTGGCAGACCCCGGCGGCGGCGAGGCGGACGCGGACCTGGCCGGGGCCCGGCTCCGGCAGGTCGATCTCGGTGATCTCCAGCGGGGAGCCGATGGCGGGGAGGACGGCGGCGCGGACGGCCATAAGGGCAACGCTCCTAGAGCTGGAGGGCTAGAACTGCAGGGACTTGGTCTGGAGGTACTCGGCGAGGCCGTGCGCGCCGAGCTCGCGGCCGACGCCCGACTGCTTGTAACCGCCGAAGGGGGCACGGGGGTTGAAGCGGCCGCCGTTGATGTCGACCTGGCCGGTGTCCATCCGGCGTGCGAAGGCGACCGCCTCCGCCTCATCGGCCGCCCAGACCGCGCCCGCGAGGCCGTAGACCGTGCCGTTGGCGATGCGCAGGGCGTCCTCCTCGTCCTCGTAGCGGAGGATCGACAGGACCGGGCCGAAGATCTCCTCCTGCGCGATGGTCATGTCGGGCGTGACATCGGCGAAGACGGTCGGGCTGACGAAGTAGCCCTTCTCCCGCGGGGATTCGGGGCCGCCCGCGACGAGGCGGGCGCCCTCGGCGATCCCCTTCTCGATGTATCCGCGCACGCGGGCCTGCTGCTTGGCGTTCACGACCGGGCCGATGCGGTCGCCGTACTTGGCGGCGGCGGCCGCGGCCAGCTCGACGGCCTCGTCGTACTGCGACGAGTGCACCAGCATCCGCGTCCACGCGCTGCACGTCTGGCCGGAGTTGGACATGACGTTGGCGACGCCGACGCCCACGGCCTTGGCCAGGTCGGCGCTCGGCAGGATGACGTTGGCGGACTTGCCGCCGAGTTCCAGGGCGACCTTCTTGATGGCGGCACCCGCGACGGCGCCGATCCGCTTACCCACCGCCGTGGAGCCGGTGAAGGAGACCAGATCGACGTCCGGGTGCTCGGCAAGGGCCTGGCCGGCGACCGGGCCGAGGCCCGTGACCAGGTTGAAGACGCCGGCCGGGACACCGGCCTCGTGCACCGCCTCGGCGAAGAGCTGGGCGGTCAGCGGGGTGTCCTCGGCGGGCTTCAGCACGATCGTGCAGCCCGCGGCCAGGGCCGGGGCGACCTTGGCGACGATCTGGTGGAGGGGGTAGTTCCACGGTGTGATCGCGCCGACCACGCCGACCGGCTCGTGGTAGACGGTCGAGTTGCCGACCTTCTCCTCGAAGGCGTACGTCGCCGCCAGCTCGGCGTAGGAGCCGGCGACCGCGATCGGCACGCCCGCGTGCACCGTCTGCGAGAACGGCAGGGGCGAGCCGAGCTCGGCGGTGACGGTCTCGGCGATCTCGTCCTTGCGGGCCACGAGGACGTCCCGGAGGGCGGTCAGGCGCGCGGCACGCTCGGCGGGCGGGGTCGCGGCCCAGCCCGGGAGAGCGGCGCGGGCGGCGCGTACGGCGGCGTCGACGTCCTCGGCGGATCCCGCGGGGACGGTGCCGATGACCTGCTCGTCGGCCGGGTTCACCACCTCGATGGCGTCCCGGCCCGCGGCGGGGCGCCACGCGCCGTCGATGTACATGCCGTCGTGTGCCTTCATCGTGCTCCTCCGGGGCTCCGGGGCGGGTGCGTCGTCCGCGTCACAACCTACCGACAACCCCATAAACTAGCGACGATAGTTTTCGGACGCCAGACACTCCCTCCCCAGGGGGGCCCGCACAGGCCCTCGTGGGCCCTCGTTCCTCAGGCCGTTGGGCCTCGTTCCTCAGGCCCCCTGGGCCTCATTCCTCCAGGTCCGGCAGCCGGTCCGGGGCCGGGCAGATGCGCTCCCCGTGCTGGTCGAAGACGAACAGATGGGCGAGGTCGACGAGCAGGGGGACCTGCATGCCGTGGCGGAGTTCGATGTCGGGCATGGTGCGGACGACCAGGTCGCCGGGGAGGCGGGGCTCGGGCGGCGCGGGGTCGGGACCGGCGTCGGCCGGGTGCTCCAGGACCTCCACCGGCCCCGCCCGCAGGGCACCCGCCCGCTCCCGGAGCCGGTTCAGGACCGTGCCGCCCTCGCGGCGGCGCCGCCGGGCGGGGCGGCGGGCCGGGCGCGGGGCCTCCAGCTCCGGTACGACGGCGGGCCGGGAGCCGGTGTTGAAGTGGACGAGCACCTCGTGCCCCTGGAACTCCACGTGCTCCACCAGCCCGGTGATCAGCACCTCGCCGGGCCGGGCGGCCGCGGGCTTGGCTATCCGTACGGCCTCCGAGCGCAGGCCCACGATGACCTCGCGGCCCTGCTGCACGCGCAGCAACTGGTGGTCCAGGGACAGGGGCTCGGGCAGGCGCAGGTACTGCTTGCCGAGGCTGATGGACATCGCACCGTCGAGCGGGGCGCGGACAAGGCCGCGCAGCAGGTTGATCCGCGGGGTGCCGATGAAGGCGGCGACGAAGACGTTGCGCGGCAGCGCGTACACCGAGCGCGGGGTGCCGAGCTGCTGGAGGACGCCGCCGCGCAGCACGGCGACCCGGTCGCCGAGCGACATGGCCTCGGCCTGGTCGTGGGTGACGTACACCGTGGTGACCCCCAGCTCCCTTGTCAGCTTGGACATCTCGGCGCGCAGGTGGTTGCGGAGCTTGGCGTCGAGGTTCGACAGCGGCTCGTCCATCAGGAAGGCGGAGGGGTGACGGGCGATCGCCCGGCCCATCGCGACGCGCTGGCGTTCGCCGCCGGAGAGCTGGCTGGGGAAGCGGTTTAGGAGGTCCTCGATGCCCAGCATGCGGGCGGTGGCGTCCACGCGTGTGCGGGGGTCCTCGCCGGGCGACTCGATGCGCAGCGGGAAGCCGATGTTGTCGCGGCTGGTCATGGTCGGGTAGAGGGCGAAGTTCTGGAACACCATCGCCATGTCCCGTCCGGAGGGCGGCAGATCGTTGGCGTACTCGCCGTCGAGGAGCACCTCGCCCTCGGTGATCTCCTCCAGCCCGGCGATCATTCTGAGCACGGTGGACTTGCCGCAGCCGGAGGGCCCGAGCAGCACCAGGAACTCGCCGGGCGCGATGTCCAGCGACAGGCGGTCCACCACGCGGACGCCCTCGCCGTAGGCCTTGCTCACGTCGTGCAGAGAGATGGCGCGTGTCATGAGGGATGCCCCCGGGGACTCACCAGAGCGCTGTTGCTCCGCGGTCGGACGCCTCGTGCGGGTCGTACGGGCGTGTGAGTCACGGAAGTTAACGGAATGTGCGCGCCCGGGGGAAGACACCGGGCGGGATCGGACGCTCCGGTCCAGCAGGCGAGAAAACGGACGATCGCATTCAGCGGAGCGCGGACGGCCCGGTCGCCGGTTTCGAGGCCCACGGCCACCGGCGCCCACGCCCGCGCCCGGAGTCACGCCCACGCCCGGAGTCACGCACGAGCCCGGGTGCGGGGAACTCGCCCGCGTCCACACCCGCCCCACGCCGTCGCCCGCACCCAGCACGCCAGGCCCGCCCCGCGTCCCGCGTCCGGTCAGGTCGTGGCGGTCAGGTGGGCGAAGACGACGACGTTGCTGGAGTAGCCCGTTCTGCGGTTGAAGAGGCCGCCGCAGGTGATCACCCGGAGTTCGGGTCGGCGGCTCGGGCCGTACACCTCCTTGTCGGGGAAGCGCGCCTTGTCGAAGACCCGCACCTTGTCGACGGTGTAGACGGCGGTACGGCCGTCCACGCGCCGGGCCTCGACACGGCTGCCGGGCTCCACCTGTCCGAGCGCCGCGAAGACGGCGGCCCCCGTCTTGGTGTCGCGGTGCCCGACGGCGACGGCCGTGCCGGACTCGCCCGGCGTGGGCCCGTCCTGGTACCAGCCGACGAGCTTCGGTTTGTCGACCGGCGGTGTCTCCAGTTGCCGGTTGCCGTCGAGCCGGATGCCGATGACCGGTGCATTGATGCCCAGGGAGGGGATACGCAGGGTGGTCGGCCGGGACCGGGGCAGCGGCGGAGGCGGCGGCGAGGGTGGCGCCGTCGGAGTGGCCGGTGCGGACTCCTCCGCGTCCGGGTCGCTCGCATCGGCCTCGGAGTCGGTATCGGAGTCGGCATCGGAGTCTGCATCGGAGGGGGCCGGGTCGGCCGGCGCCACGGCACCCGCGCCGCCGGCCCGGTCCGGCGCGTTGTGCTCGTGCTGTCCACCGCACCGGACTCCCGCCGTCACCAGGGCGACCGTGAGCACGGCCGTCCGCGCGAGGCGGTAGGCGCGGGTCCGGCGCCAGGGCCTGCGTCTGCGCCTACGCGACACCATGGGGACGCCGGCGGATCAGCCGGAGGTACACGACTCCGCTGACCACGACCAGCCCCACGGCCGCGGTCGCGGTCACGGGTGAGAAGGCGTCGGCCGTCCGGACGAGACCGCCGCCGCCCGCGTGGACGCTGCCCTTCGGACCCTCGCGGTCGTCGCCGCCCGACGCCACTGCGCCGCGCTGGTCCTCATTGCTGCGGCCCTGGTCCTCACTGCCGCGGCCCTGGTCTTCACTGCCGCGGCCCTGGTCCTCGATCTGGCGGCCAGGACCCTGCGCCCCGTCGCGCCGGTCGTTGTCCTGGCCGCAGTTGACGCGGAAGATCTTCTCCTTGGAAATGCCGGCGACCGTCCAGATGAGCTTGTACTGCCCGTCGGTCAGCCCCACCGGGTCGGTGTGACCGGCGCCGCTGGAGAGGCCGATGGTGCCGCTGACGGTGGCGCTGGTGGGCAGCGGGGGCTGCGCCTGGATGGTGTAGCCGATGGTCGGGAGAACGTCGAAGTTGACGGCGTCGAGGTAGAACCTGCAGACCAAGGGGTCGTCCTTCAAGACGCCGAAGGGCACGCCCACCCGGTGGATCTTGATGTCGCCGGCTTCCCCTTGGGCCACGGCGGCCGGAGCCGCCAACCACGTGGCACTCACCGCGGTGAAGACCGTGAGGGCGGCGGTGGCGCCGACGCGGGAGCCGAAGGTACGTGGGAGTGTCAGGGTGGGCATGCGCGTTCCTCCGAGTCAGACGATTTTCATACAAATCGCTCTTTCACCAGACTCTCTTTCACATCCCCACCCGGGCGCGCGCCACCGGCGCCCGACGCGCCGTCAGACATCACTCATCCGGCGCAACCGCGAGCCACTCCGCGGCCCGCACGAGGTCGGTTCGGCCCCCTCGACCCGCCTTCCCGGCCCCGGCGCGCGCAGGGCGCTGCCCGCCGAGAGGAGCAGCAGTGCGCCGAGCATCACGAACGGCGCGGCCACGCTCGCCACCCCGGCGACCAGACCCGCGGCGGCGGGCGCGGCGACCTGGCCGAGCCGGTTGCCGGTCAGCCGCAGCGCGAGGGCGGTGGACCGCGCCTCGTCGGGCGCCGCCTGCACCACGGTCGTCATCGACAGCGGCTGTCCGACGCCCAGGCAGAAGCCGAGGACGGTGAGCATCACGCCCAGCGCCCACACCGGCACGGGCAACGCGATACCGGCGCACAGCAGGGCCGCCGACAGGCAGGTCGCGGTGAGCAGCAGGGCCCTGCCGAGCAGCCGCAGCAGCGGTGTCAGCACCAGCCGGCAGGCGATGGTGGCCGCCGCGCGCAGACTCAGCAGCACGCCGACCACGGACGGCGCGATGCCCCGGTGCTCGCCGACCACCGGAAGGTAGGCGGTGAGGATGTCGGTCGCCGACAGCACGGACAGGCTGATGAAGATGCCCGCGGGCACGCCCCGGGCACCCAGGATGCGCCGGATCGGGACGCGCTCGCCTTGTCCCGTAAAGGACTTGGGTGTCGTACGGTGCTCGATGCGCCACAACGACGTGAACGCGACCGCGGCGCCCGCCGCCGCGACGAGCAGCGCCAGCGCGCTGGTGCCGGCCATGTCGGGGCCGCCGATCAGCGCGCCCGCCGCGATGGGGCCGACCAGCTGGCCGAGGGAGGCGCCGATGGTGAAGTGGCCGAAGTTGCGGTCCTGTTCGGGCGGGGCGGACTGACGGGCCACGATCGACTGGGCGCCGATCACGAAGCAGAGGTGGCCGAGACCCATCACGCCGCTCCAGATCGCCATCGCCCCCAGGGAGTCGGCGGCACCGCTCAGCGCGCAGCCGCCGGCGATGAGGACGACGCCGGCGGGCAGCAGGGGGGCGCAGCGGCCGTGGTCGGTACGGCGCCCCAGCGGTACGGCGGCGAACAGCGGGAGCAGGGCGTAGACTCCCGCGATCACGCCGACGGCCCGCTCGTCCGCGCCCAGCGCCAGGGCCCGGTAGGAGACGGCGGGCCGGGCCATGGACACCGCCCCCTGCGCGAAGCCGAAGGCGATGACGAGGCGGAGCAGCCAGCCGCGGTTCCCACCGGGCCCCATGGTGAAGTCCTCCGTCGAGTGATCAGATGATGCCGAACAGGATTCCCGCGCCGAGTACCACCGGCGAGGTCAGCGCCGCCCACTTCACCACGAACCTGGTGTGGTCGCCGAACTCGACCTTGGCCATGCCCACCAGGACGTAGACGGCGGGGACGAGCGGGCTCGACATGTGCAGCGGCTGGCCGACGAGCGAGGCGCGGGCGATCTCCACGGCGGAGACGCCGTGGGCCTGGCCGGCCTCGGCGAGCACCGGCAGGATGCCGAAGTAGAAGCCGTCGTTCGACATGAAGTACGTGAGCGGGATGCTCAGCACGCCGGTGACCAGGGCCATGTGCGGCCCCATGCCGTCGGGGATGTTGTTCACCAGCCACTTGACCATGTGGTCGACCATGCCGGTGCCCTGCAGGACGCCGGTGAAGACGGCGGCGGCGAAGACCATGTCGGAGACGTTGAGGACGTTCTCGGTGCGCGGCGATGCGGGCCTTCTGGTCGGGCATGTGCGGGAAGTTGACGGTGAGCGCGAGCGCGGCGCCGAGCAGGAACAGCACCGGGATCGGCAGCCACTCCATGATCATTGCGGTGAGCAGGGCGACGGTGAGCAGCGCGTTGAACCAGTACAGCTTGGGGCGCAGGGTGGGGCGGTCGGGGTCGAGGCCCTGGCGGCCTTCGTCCTGCGTGCCGTCCTCTTCGGGGGCGTCGGTGCCGGAGCCGGAACCGCCGGCCCGCGTGGGCGTGCTGCCGTCACGGGAGCCGGAACCGCCGGCCCGCGTGGGCGTGCTGCCGTCACGGGAGCCGGAACCGCCGGCCCGCGTGGGCGTGCTGCCGTGACGGGAGCCGGAACTGCCGGCCCGCGTGGGCGTGCTGCCGTCACGGGAGCCGGAACCGCCGGCCCGCGAAGTGCCCTTGCCGAAACCGGCGCCCACCAGCACCGTCTCCTGCTCCTCCACCAGCACCTCGTCCAGCGTCAGCACGCCGAGCCGCTTGCGCTCGCGGCGGCCGAGGACGTAGGCGAGGGCGAGGACGCCGAGCAGGCCGACGGCGAGGGCCGGGACCATCGGCACGAAGATGTCGCCGGCGTCCAGCTTCAGCGCGGTGGCCGCGCGGGCGGTCGGGCCGCCCCAGGGCAGCGTGTTCATCACGCCGTTGGCCACGGCGGCGACGCCGGTCATCACGACCAGGCTCATCTTCAGGCGCTTGTACAGCGGGTACATCGCCGAGACGGTGATCATGAAGGTGGTCGAGCCGTCGCCGTCCAACGACACGATCGCGGCGAGCACCGCCGTGCCGACGACGATGCGACAGCGGATCGGCCTTGCAGAACTTGAGGATCCCGCGAACGATCGGGTCGAAGAGGCCGGCGTCGATCATCGCACCGAAGTAGACGATCGCGAACATGAGCATCGCCGCGGTGGGGGCGAGGCCGGTGACGCCGTCGATGACGTAGTCGCCGAGCTTGGCGCCCTTGCCGACGAACACGCAGAACAGCGCGGGGATCAGCACGAGCGCCGCGATCGGCGACATCTTCTTCAGCATGATCAGGACCAGGAAGGTCGCGATCATGGCGAAGCCAAGGATGGTCAGCATGAGTGGATACCCAACGTTCGCCCTTGAGCTCCCACCAGGGCCGGCGGTGCGACGACGTTAGGTCCCGTCAAACGTCGTTAACAAGACGTTGACACGCGAGCAATAAGCGCAAAACTCCAGGTCACGGCCTTGCTCAGATCATCGGGGTGGGCTTTTCAGCCGTCGGCGGCCAGCTCGACGGGGACGCCGTTGAGGACGGCGTTGCCCGACAGCGGGTCGAGCAGGCTGCCGTCGAGGAGCTGGTTGACGTTGACGCCGGGGTCGGCGGAGGCGTGCGTCAGCCGGGTGCCGGGCCGGTCGTGGCCCCAGCCGTGCGGCAGGCTCACCACACCCGGGCGCACGCCGTCGGTGACCTCGGCCGGGGCGGTCACCTCTCCCCCGGCACCCTTGACGCGTACGGCGGCGCCGTCTCGTATGCCGAGGCGTGCGGCGTCCTCGGGGTGGATGTGCAGGGTGCAGCGGTTGGAGCCGCCGGTGAGGGCGGGCACGTTGTGCATCCAGCTGTTGTTGGAGCGCAGGTGGCGGCGGCCGACCAGGACGAGCCCGTCGGGACGGTCCCGCAGGGCTTGGCGCAGGCGCGGCAGGTCGTCGGCGATCGGCTGCGGCAGCAGCTCGATCCTCCCGCTCCGGGTCTTCAGCGGCTGGGGCAGGCGGGACCGCAGCGGCCCGAGGTCGATGCCGTGCGGATGCGAGAGCAGCTTCTGAAGGCTCAGCCCGTCCGGCCGTACGCCGAAGCCGTCGCCGTAGGGGCCGAGGCGCAGCATCATGTCGAGCCGTCGCTCGGGACCGGTCTCCCCGGTGAGCTGGGCGGCGAGCTCCTTCGGGTCCCGGCCGTGCACCGGGGAGTGCGGTTCCTCGACGGCCTTGCCGAGCGTCTGGTCGATCACCATCGCGTCGACGGCCGCCGGGTCGGCGCCGTGCATACCGGTCGCGGCGAGGATCAGCCGCGCCAGGATCTCGGTCTCCGCCATCCGGCCGGGTTCGAGGGGCACGGCGGGGCGGGTGTAGCGGACCTGGTTGCGTACGGCCAGGGTGTTGAAGGCGAAGTCGTGGTGCGGGCTCTGCGAGGGCGGGGGCGGCGGCAGCACGACGTGGGCGGGGCGCGAGGTCTCGTTCAGGTACGGGTCGACACTGACCATGAAGTCGAGCGAGTCCAGGGCCTTGTCGAGCCGGTCGCCGTCGGGTGCGGACAGCACGGGGTTGGCGGCGACGGCGACGAGGGCCCGGATCGGCTCGCCCTCCTCGGTGGCCGTGTCGATCTCCTCGGCGAGCGCGGAGAGCGGCAACTCCCCCTTCGCCTCCGGGTGTTTGCTCACCCGGGAGTGCCAGCGGCCGAGCGCGAAGCCGCGGCCGGGCCCGCCGGGCCGGGGCGTCCTGTCGGTGGCGGCCTGCGGGAAGAGGGCTCCGCCGGGCCGGTCGAGGTTGCCGGTGAGGATGTTGAGGACGTCGACGAGCCAGCTGGCGAGGGTGCCGTGCGGGACGGTGCAGCTGCCGATGCGGCCGTAGACGGCGGCGGTGGGGGCGGCGGCGAGGTCGCGGGCGAGGGTGCGGATGGTGCCGGCGTCGACGTCGCAGGCATCGGCGACGGCTTCGGGGGTGAAGTCGCGTACGGCGTCCCGGAGTTCCGGCAGGGCCAGCACATGGGGTGCGAGGTCCTTGAGGTCGACGAGGTCCTCTTCGAAGAGGACGTACGCCATCGCCGCGAGCAGCAGGGCGTCGGTGCCGGGCCGGATCGCGATGTGCCGGTCGGCGAGTTTGGCGGTGCGGGTGCGGCGCGGGTCGACGACGGTGAGGGTGCCGCCGCGGGCCTTCAGGGCCTTGAGCCTGCCCGGGAAGTCGGGGGCGGTGCACAGACTCCCGTTGGACTCCAGTGGGTTGGCGCCGAGGAGCAGCAGGTGGTCGGTGCGGTCGAGGTCCGGTACGGGGATCAGGTTGGCGTCGCCGTAGAGCAGTCCGCAGGAGACGTGCTTGGGCATCTGGTCGACCGTGGACGCGCTGAAGATGCTGCGCGTGCCGAGTGCGCCGATCAGGACCGGCGGGTAGAGGCCGCCGGCCATGGTGTGCACGTTGGGGTTGCCGAGGACGACGCCGACGGAGTGCGTGCCGTACCGCTCGACGACGGGCCGGATGCCGGCGGCGACCGCGTCGAACGCCTCCTCCCAGGTTGCCTCCCGCAGCTCTCCGTCCTTGCGCACCAGCGGGGTGCGCAGCCGGTCGGGGTCGCCGTCGACGGCCCCGAAGGAGGCACCCTTGGGGCAGATGAACCCCTTGCTGAACACGTCCTCCCGATCGCCGCGGGCCCCGGTGACGCGGGTGCCGTCGATGGTGAGCGTCAGCCCGCAGGTGGCCTCGCACAGGGGGCAGATTCGCAGGGCGGTGCGGGACACGGGTCCTCCCGGTGGGATCGCGCCAACGGTGACGCACGAACTCGCGCCGAGCATACCGACCGGTATGCATGGAGGGGAGCCCTTGCCCGGAGTGAGGTCGGAAATCCGCGGCCCTCCGGTGGTGCTCAGTCGAGGATGACCAGTCCGTTGCGTGTGGCGACCACCACTGTGCCGTCGGGGCCCGCTGCCAGGTCGGTCACGGGTGAGGGAATGTCGATCAACAGCGGTGCACGGTTGTCCGAGTCGAACACCGCCAGCTCGCCGGGGTTCTCTCCGGCCGCGCGCCGGCGCGGTGCAGGCCGTCGGCCAGGGCGGGATACCAGGAGAATGCTGTTCCTGCTCGCCGCTGTTTGCTGTCCGATGCCGTGGACGCACAAGACCCGGGACACTCCGCGCCTCCCCCGATCGGCTGCCTCCGATCACCATAGCAACGGGAATGTGCTCGCGCCCCTGCACAACAGGGCTTGGATCAGGGGCCGTTCGGCTTGGATTCGCCGGATATCAGTCCAGCACCCGCGCCAGATAAGCCCGCAGCATCTCCCGCATCTCCGCGATGATCCTCTCGTCGCCCTCCGGGTCGACGCGGAAGGCGAGGTGGACGAGGGTGTCGGCGGTTTCGACGGCGATGAGGAAGGTGCGGCGCAGGTCGTCGTCGGGTTCGCGGCGGAGGTGGCCGGAGAGCAGGTCGGTGAGGCGGTCGGCGACGCGGTGGTTGGGTTCGGCGTAGCGGGTGCCGACGGGGATCTGGTTGCCGAAGTCGACGAGGGAGAAGCCGGGGGCGGTCCGCTTCATCGCCAGGTACTCGTCGAGGACGGCGTCCATGGCCGCGCGCCAGCCTCCCCCGGGCTCTCGGCTTCGCCCGAGCAGGGCGGTACCCCCACCGCCGGTCTCCTCCAGGCGCTTTGTGACCCGCTCGGTGTACCGTTCAAGGTTGCGCTGGGCGAGCGCGTCGACCATCGCGCGTTTGTTGCCGAAGAAGCGGTAGACCGAGCCGATGGGCACGCCGGCCCGCAGGGCGACGGCGCGGGTGCTCAGGGCGTCGTAGCCGACCTCGTCGAGGAGGTCGGCGCAGGCGTCGAGGATCCGGGTCAGCCGTTCGGCGCTGCGCCGCTGCACGGGCGCACGGCGTAGCGATGTCGCGTGGGGCACGGACTTCATGATGCCCTTTTGCCGCGGTCCGGTGAAGCTCGCGCCTCAGTACGCGGGGGAAGGGCTGCGGTGCTCATCGTGGACGGCGGAAGCGCCGCTCGTGCGCGCCGCCGGGGCGTCGCTCGTGCCGTGGGTGGACCGCGTCGGCTCCGGCTCCGACGCCGTGATGTCCGCCGTGCTCTGGACCGGCTTGCCCGCCACCGCCACCGTCCCGTCGTCGGCGTACAGGCGGGCGGTGACGTGGTGGGTGCCGCGGGGGACGAGGCGGGCGGAGAGGTGGTACTCGGGGGTGCGCAGGCGGGTGACGAGGCGGCCGTGCACCAGCAGGTGGGCAAGGCCGCGGCCGGCCACCGCCCGCGCAGTCGTGCCGGCCGGCGTGAAGCGGAAGCGGCGGACACTCAGCCGTACGTCCCAGCTGCCGGCGACGTCGGGCTGCACTTCGATGCCGACCTCTGGAGCGCCCTTCCTGTCCACCTCACGGTAGTGCCGGCCCTCCTCGTCGGTGCCGTCGAGGAGTCTGCCCTCGGGTGCGGGCGACTGCCCGTCCTTCCGCCCGTGCGTATCGCCCGAGTCACAGCCCGCGGGCCCGGCCGGGAGCAGGACACAGACCGCGAGCGCAGCGAGAAGTCCGCGCGTCCACGACGACATGCCGGGGAGAGTAGACAGCGGTCCGACGGCCGATCCCCTTGAAGGCTGGTTCTCGCCATTCCCCGGAAGGAGGGCGCGAGGCCCTCTTGCGTCCGCGAAAACGCAATCCTACGGTGCTACATAGGAATCAGGTTGCAAGGGAGCGATCATGAGCGGGGACGCACGCAAGACCGCCGAGGGACTGGCCTACCTCTCCGGTTTCGGCAACGAGCACAGCTCGGAGGCGGTGCCGGGCGCCCTGCCCGAGGGCCGCAACTCCCCGCAACGCGCCCCCCTGGGGCTGTACGCGGAACAGCTCAGCGGTACGGCGTTCACCGAGCCGAGGGCGCACAACCGCCGCTCATGGCTGTACCGGATCCGGCCGTCGGCCGCGCATCCGGCGTTCACCCGCACCGACAACGGCATGATCCGCACGGCGCCCTTCACGGAGACGGTGCCCGACCCGAACCGCCTGCGCTGGAACCCGCTGCCGGAGCCCGCGGAGGGCACGGACTTCCTCGCCGGCCTGTGGACCCTGGGCGGCAACGGCGACGCCACCCAGCGCACCGGCATGGCCGTGCACCTGTACCACGCCAACTCCTCGATGGGGCGCGTCTTCAGCGACGCGGACGGCGAGCTGCTGATCGTGCCGGAGCGCGGGGGGCTGCTGCTGCGCACCGAGTTCGGGCTGCTGCACGCGGAGCCGGGGCACATGGCACTGATCCCGCGCGGGGTGCGCTTCCGGGTGGAACTGCTGGACGACTCGGCACGCGGTTACGTGTGCGAGAACTACGGCGCTCCCTTCCGCCTCCCGGACCTCGGCCCCATCGGCGCCAACGGCCTCGCCAACGCCCGTGACTTCCGGGCGCCGGTGGCCGCGTACGAGGACGTCGAGGGCCCGGTGGAGGTGGTGAACAAGTTCTGTGGCAACCTGTGGACCGCCACGTACGACCACTCGCCGCTCGACGTCGTCGCCTGGCACGGCACCCATGTGCCGTACGTCTACGACCTGCGCCGGTTCAATGTGATCGGCACGATCTCGTACGACCACCCGGATCCGTCGATCTTCACCGTGCTGACCTCCCCGTCCGACACCCCGGGCCTGGCCGGCGTCGACTTCGTCGTCTTCGCGCCGCGCTGGCTGGTGGGCGAGGACACCTTCCGGCCGCCGTACTTCCACCGGAACGTGATGAGCGAGTACATGGGCCTGATCGAGGGCGCGTACGACGCGAAGGCGGAGGGCTTCGTGCCGGGCGGCGGCTCGCTGCACAACATGATGTCGGCGCACGGCCCGGACCGGGAGACCTTCGACAGGGCGAGCGCGGCCGAGTTGAAGCCGCAGAAGATCGACGACGGCCTGGCGTTCATGTTCGAGACCCGGTGGCCGGTGACGCTCACGCCGCACGCGGCGTACGCGGAGCATCTGCAACAGCGGTACGACGACGTCTGGCAGGGCCTCGAACGGCACTTCCGCCCATTGCACTGAACGTTTGTGACCGGTACGGATAGCCCGTGACCTCCTTCGCCCCGGATTCGATTGTCCTGAACCGCAAGCTGCCGCTCTGGTACCAGGTATCGCAGTCGCTGCGCGCCTCGATCCTCGGCCGCTCGCCCCGGGACCCACTGCGCCTGCCGACCGAGGAGCAACTGGCGGGGCACTACGGCGTGAGTGTGCTGACCATGCGGCAGGCACTGAAGGAGCTGGAGGACGAGGGGCTGATCACGCGCCACCGGCGGCGCGGCACGTTCATCGAGCCCGCTGCGCGACGGGGCACCCCGGTACGGCTGCTGGGCTCGGTGGACGCCATCGTGGCCCAGCAGTCCGGCATGACGACCGAGCTGCTGGAACACGGCCGGGCGCCCGTGCCCGCCGAACTCGCCGAGTACTTCCCGGATCTCGGCGAGGTGGCGACGTACCACCGGCTGCGCAGCGACGAGAAGACCGGCGAGCCCACCAACCACGCCCGCAACTACATCCGTCCGGAGCTGGCCGGGCGCATCGCGCTGGACGACCTGGTGCGGTGGCCGATGACCAAGGTGCTGCGGGACGTCGTGGGGGCCGGCATCAGCCGCATCACGGACACGGTGGAAGCGCGGCTGGCCGACCCGGAGACGGCGCGGCTGCTCGAAGTGCCCTTGCTCAGCCCGATCCTGCACTACACGGGGGTCACCTATGACGCGGAGGGACGGCCGTTGGACGTGGCGGTCATCCACTACCGCGGGGACCGCTTCTCCTTCACCGTCACGCTCGATGCCACCTGACCCCGGCCCGGGGTGTCGGTACCCCGTCGTACGATGCCCCGCGTGACGCACGACGACGCTCCGCTGCTGGCGGATCTCATGCCGTGGTCCGTCGCACCGCCGCGGCTCGGCCGGGGGTGGCCGACGGCCCCCGACGCGGCCTCCCTGAAGGCCCGCTGGGACGCCCTGGTGAAGGCCGACGGCCCCGACCGGGAGGCCCTGTTCGAGCCGACGCGCTCGCGCACGCTGCACTCGGCGGTGGGACAGCTGCCGGGCCAGTCCAGCGGCACCGAGAAGCTGGTGCGTGCCTTCGGTCCCTGCCCGGAACCGGTGCGCGTGCTGCACGCCCCCTTCGACGAGCAGTGGCTGATCCCCGACCACCGCCTGATCGACGCGGCCCGCCCCGAGCTGTGGCGGGTGGCGGACACCCACCAGATCTTCGCGGTCGAGACGGCCGCCGCGCCCGACTCCACGGGCCCGCTCCTGCTGGCGATGTCCCTCCTGCCCGTCCTCCGCCCGGGCCGCATCCGCCCCCTCTACCGCCGCCCGGGAGGCCAGGAACCGAACCTGGCGCCGGGCCTGCTGAAGCACCTGGCCTCCCGCCTCGGCCACTCCCCCGCCCCGGTGGATGTCCTCGCCTGGATGCTGGCGACGGTACGCCCCGGCCCCGACGGACTCACCGTTCCGCTCACCGAAAACGCCGAACTGTGGGCCGAGGGTGTCGAGTTGGGCCGCCGCATGCTTTGGCTGATGCGCCGCGACGGCGAGCGCCCCAAGCTCCCCGGCGGCCGCCGCCCCTACGTCCGCGCCCCGCTGCCGTCCCGCCCGCAGGCCCTCCGCTACGACCGCGACGAGGAGACCCTCCACCTCGACGAGGGCCGCATCTCCCCGGTGCCGCCCGAGGCCTGGGACTTCGAGGTCGGCGGGGTCCGCGTCCTGGAGCAGTGGTTCACGGCCCGGACCGCGCAGGGCACCCCGGGCAGCCTGACGGCGATCCGCCCGGCGACCTGGCCGCAGGCGTGGACGTCGGAGCTGCTGGAGCTGATCACGGTCCTGGCCCTTCTCGCGGAACTGCGTCCACGGCGGGCCGAGTTGCCCGTGTCCCCCACGATCACCGCGGCCGAGCTGCACAAGGCGGGCGCGCTTCCCGTGCCGGACGCGGCCCGCAGACCGGCATCGGTGCTGGACCACCACGAGGAGGGCCCGGAAGGGCAGTTCGCCCTGCTCTAGGACCTGTCGGGATCGAAGGCGTCGAGGACCTTCCCAGCGCCATCTCGAACACGGCGTCCAGATCGATCGGCCCCGGGTCCTCCGCGAAGGCCGCCGCCATCCGCGGATAGGCGCCGCTCGCGATCTGGCTGCCCAGGTAGGCGAGGCGGACCGCGTTCTCCTGTTTCTCCGACCAGGGCAGGGAGCGGGTGCGCTCGGCCGTGGCAGCTCGTTCGCCACGTACACCGTCACGACGCCGTTGAGCAGCCCGATGAGCTGCATCTTGGTGCCGTAGGGCGCGTCGATCGGGTCCAGACAGGCCAGGCAGTGCTCCAGGTACCGCAGGGCGTTGGGGCTGAAGCCGTACACCGGGGACATCAGGCGCGGCAGCCACGGGTGGCGGTGCATCAGCGTGCGGGTCTGGTGGGCGACCCGGAGCATGTCAGCGCGCCAGTCGCCCGACGGCTCCCACAGCTCGTGCTCTCCGCTGACGGCGTCCACATCAACCCGTACAGGTCCTCCTTGCGGGGGACGTAGTTGTACAGCGACATCGTTCCGCAGCCCAGCTCGGCGGCGACGCGCCGCATCGACACCGCGTCCAGGCCGTCGGCGTCGGCGATCCGCACCGCGGCCGCCGCGATGTCGGCGCGGCTGTACGCCGGCTTCGGCCCCCGCCCCGTCCGCTCGGGACGGGCCCAGATCACTTCGGGTACGGCCGCTCGGCCAGCCATTGATCATCACCTCGCCCTCGCGTGCACGTGGATCGGGATCTTCCTGGGGCTGCTCACCCGCAGCAAGGACGCCGCCGGGCAGCTCGGTGCCTCGACCTTCGTGCTGCCCCTGCTGTCCAACGCCTACATTCCCACCGGCAACCTGGCGGGGTGGCTGCGCACGCTCGCCGAGTGGAACCCGATCAGCGCGGTGACCACGGCCCTGCGGGACCTGTTCGGCAACGCCCCCGTCCCCGAGGGCGCCGCCTGGCCGGTGGCCCACCCCGTAGCCGGGTCGCTGGCCTGGTGCGCCGCGCTGATCGGGGTGTTCGCGCCGCTCGCCGTCCGCCGGTACGCGCGCGGCGAGCGGTGACCGGCTGCTGACAAAACCGCCGCTCACGGGACATGATCCAACGCATGGATCAGCTCCCCCTGCCCCTTGCGGGCATCACCGTCGTCGCCGTCGAACAGGCCGTCTCGGCCCCCTTCGCGACCCGGCAGCTCGCCGACCTCGGCGCCCGGGTCATCAAGGTCGAGCGGGTCGACGGCGGCGACTTCGCGCGCGGCTACGACACCGCCGCCGGCGGGCTCGCCTCGCACTTCGTGTGGTGCAACCGCGGCAAGGAGTCCATCGCGCTGGACCTGAAGGACCCGCGCGGCCTTGCGGTCGTACGGCGGCTGGTCGCGGACGCGGACGTGTTCGTGCAGAACCTCGCCCAGGGCGCCGCGGCCCGGCTCGGGCTGGACGCGGCCACGCTGTGCGCCGCGCACCCGCGACTGATCGCCGTCGACATCTCGGGGTACGGATCCTTCGGTCCGTACGCGGACAAGCGGGCGTACGACATGCTCGTCCAGTGCGAGGCGGGGCTGGTGTCGGTGACGGGGACGCCCGAGCAGCCGGTGAAGGCGGGAATCCCGGCCGCCGACATCGCGGCGGCCATGTACGCCTTCTCGGGCGTGCTGGCGGCGCTGGTGCGGCGCGGCACGACCGGGCGCGGCGGGCCGGTCGAGGTGTCCATGCTGGAGGCGCTCGCGGAGTGGATGGGGCACACGCTGCACCATGCGATGCACGGCGGAACTCCCCCGGCGCGCACGGGGCTCGCGCACGCCGTCATCGCGCCCTACGACGCCTATGCCACGGCGGACGGCGGACGAGTGCTGCTGTCGGTGCAGAACGACCGGGAGTGGCGACGGCTCGCCGAACAGGTACTGGAGCGGCCCGAGTTGGGGACGGACCCGGCGTACGCGACGAATGCGGCACGGGTCGCGAACCGGGAGCGAACCGACGAACTGGTCGCCAAGGCGCTGGGGGCGCTGGACACCGAGGAGGCGCTGGCGCGGCTGGAGGGCGCGGGGATCGCGTGCGCCCGGCTGCGGGACCTGCACGAGTTGGCGGAGCATCCGCAGCTGGCGGCCCGGGAGCGGTGGCGGGAGGTGGGGACGCCGGCCGGGCCGCTGCGGGCGCTTCTGCCGCCGATCACGCTGCCGGGCGGGGCTCAGCCGCGTATGGGGGACGTACCCGCGCTCGGACAGCACACCGAGGCGCTGCTGCGTGCCGTGGGGATGACGGACGACGAGATCGCAGCGTTGCGCCGGGACGGTGTGGTGGCCTGAGCGCGGGCCCTGGAAGTCGGCCTCGAGGGACGCCGGTGACGCTCAGCGCCCGCCGAACAGCGAGCGGCGCAGCCGGCGCAGCGGTGCGAACAGCGACACCCGGCTCATCCGCGCGCTCCTGCCCGTGCGGTCGTGCGCGTCCCGCGCGGTCAGCTCACGCATCAGCGAGGTCGCCTCGGCCGTCTCGCGCTGCGGGACGGCAGGACCCGCCAGCACCGAGAGATGGCGGTCGAGACGCGAGCTGGTCGCGCTGCTACCGCACGTGATCGCAGGGACCCTCGCCCTGCTGCGCACTGTTATCTGCTCCATGTCACTCCCCACCCGTACGAGTCCACCCGGCCCGGGCAGAGTAACCCTATCGCCCCCTTGGGGCACTCGTGTATCGCTCTGACAGGATTCACCTTCCTCGTAAGGGTGTTGACGATTACTCTCCGAATCCGACCGATTTCAGGGCGAGTTGCCCAATGGGCTGGCTGGTGGGCTGAGCTGACCCCCCGTCGGGTTCGACGGTCACGGCGAGTGACGTGGCGGACTTGGTGAGGCCGGACGCGACCAGGGGTGTGTCGCCCTCGAAGAGTCCGAGGGAGCGCGGTTGCGCGCCGGGGCGCATGAGCCACAGCTGGCGCACCCTCCCACTCGGCGGGGCACCGTATCCGCTCAGGGTGATGACGGCCTGCCCCTCGGAGGCGGAAGCGATCACTCCGATACTGCGGCCCTGCGCGTCCCGGCTGGTGGTGGCCCGTGCGTCGGAGGCCGAGAGAACGTGGGCGATCTCACGTGCCCGGTCCCGCTGGGCGTCCAGTTGGTCCTGCGTCCGGTTGGCCTGGACGGCGAAGAGCGCGGCGACGACGAGGGCCGCGGCGGCGGTCGCGGTGGCGAACGGGACGAACAAGGGGCCCGTCCGGGGCGCACGGGTGCGCGCGGGCGGCGGCTGGGTGCCCCAGACGTGCGGGGGCAGTTGGGGAGTGTGCTCGCGGACCGGGGCGGGATCCTGCGGAGTCGTGCGGACGGCGGCCAGGACCCGGTCGCGCAGCGCGGCCGGCGCCGGCGCGGCCGCGGACCAGGCCAGGCGCACCGCGTCCTCGGACAGGGCGCGCACCTCGGCGGCACAGCTGTCGCAGTTCTTCAGGTGTTTCTCGAAGCGGACCCGCTCGGCGGGTTCGAGGGCGTCCAGGGCGTAGGGGGCGGCGAGGGAGTGCAGGTCCTCGCGGCGGAACAGGCGGTCGAGAAGGCTCATGCCGCACCTCCTCGGTGCACGGGGCGCAGGCGGTCCCGGTACGCCGGACGCAGACGGGCTCCGTGCACGGGGCGCAGGCGGTCCGGGGCGTTCATGCGACACCTCCCAGGCACTCGCGCAGCCGGGTGAGTCCGTCGCGCATCCGCGTCTTGACCGTGCCCAGCGGCAGGGACAGCCGCTCGGCCACTTCGCGGTACGTGTAGCCGTCGTAGTAGGCGAGGGTGACGGACTGCCGCTGGAGTGCGGTGAGGCGGTCCAGGCAGCGCCGTACCCATTCGCGCTCCAGTCCGGCCTCGACCTCCTCGGCAACGTGGTCGAAGGCGGGCGAGGAGGCGCGCAGCGCCTCGCGCTGCTCGCGTTCGCCGGCGGCGCGGGCGCTGCGCACCCGGTCTACCGCGCGGCGGTGGGCGAGGGTGAGGACCCAGGACAGGGCGCTGCCGCGTCCGGGGTCGAACCGCGCGGCGGACCGCCAGAGTTCGAGCAGCACCTCCTGGGCCACCTCCTCGGACTGTGCCGGGTCGCGCACCACGCGCCGCACCAGCCCGTACACCGGCCCGGACACCAGCCCGTAGAGCTCCTCGAATGCCTTCTGATCGCCCCCTGCCACGAGCACCAGAAGTTCCTCCGCCTCCACTCGTCTCCCCCTCTCTGCCGGCCGCTGAGGGCCCGTTCCGTCACACGAGGCGTTCGCAGCGCGCGCCTCCGGATGGGGTTACGGATCAGCGGGCCGAAAACGCGGGTCGAGCAGGGAGAAAAGATTTTCCGCCGCCGACCAATCCGCCCCCGCAGGGTCTCCGAATCCCCCAGCGACAGGCAAGTTGGCACTGAGGACGGATCGGCATGACACCTTTCTCCAGTCTCTCCGGGAGTGATGGGGGTGCCCCCAGGCGTTCAGCCCTGGGGGAGGGACGCAGAAGCCTCGCCACCCTCATCTGTGGGGCGCTGGCCGCCGGGGGGCTCGCGGCCGCCGGGGTGGCCACGCTGGAACCGGGGGCGGCCTCCGCCTCCAGCCACCGTGAGGCCCCGCTCATCTCGGGAACCCCGCAGTACGACAACACGGACGTGTACGCGTTCGTCAGCCCGGACAAGCCCGACACCACGACGATCGTGGCGAACTGGATCCCGTTCGAGGAGCCGGCCGGCGGACCCAATTTCTACACGTTCGCCGACGACGCCCAGTACGACCTGCACGTCGACAACAACGGTGACGCACAGAGCGAACTGATCTTCCGCTACACGTTCAGGACACACCGGAAGAACGGCAACACGTTCCTCTACAACACGGGCCCGGTCGACAGCCTGAACGACCCCGACCTGAACATCACGCAGACGTACGACATCGACCTGATCAAGCTGCACCACCAGAAGCTGGTCTCCAAGACGCGCCTCGCGGACAGCGTGCCGGTGGCGCCGTCGAACGTCGGCAAGGCGTCGATGCCGGACTACGGCAAGCTGCGCAAGCAGGCCATCTACAAGACGGCCAGCGGCGCGGCGACCTTCGCCGGGCAGGCCGACGACCCCTTCTTCCTCGACCTGCGCGTCTTCGACCTGCTGTACGGGGGCAACCTCTCCGAGGTCGGCCGGGACACGCTCAAGGGCTACAACGTCAACACGATCGCCCTGCAGGTGCCGAACGACCTGATCCGCGAGTCGGCGAACCAGCCGGTCGTCGGCATCTGGTCGACCACGCAGCGCAAGAACGCGCACGGCGGCTGGACGCAGGTCTCGCGCCTGGGCAACCCGCTGGTCAACGAGGTCGTCAACCCGCAGAAGGACAAGGACAAGTTCAACGCGTCCTCGCCGTGGGACGACGCACAGTTCCTGAAGAACGTCACCAACCCCGAACTGCCCAAGCTGATCGAGCAGATCTACAAGATCAAGGCGCCCGCCGAGCCGCGCAACGACCTGGTCGACGTCTTCCTGAAGGGCGTGAAGGGGCTCAACCAGCCGCCGAACGTGCGCCCGTCGGAGGAGCTGCGCCTGAACACCTCGATCAAGCCGACCGCCCACCCGAAGCGGCTGGGTGTCCTCGACGGCGACAACGCGGGCTTCCCGAACGGCCGCCGGCTGACCGACGACGTGATCGACGAGGCACTCCAGGTGGTCGAGGGCGAACTGGTCGGCGCCAAGAACGACCTGGGCGACGCGGTCGACAAGAACGACAAGAAGTTCGAGAACTACTTCCCGTACGTGGCCGAGCCGACGTCCGGTTCGCGCGGACAGCTCGCCAAGGGCACGTCCAGCGGCACCGACGTACGCAGCCAGCTGGGTGACGCCCTGCGACCGGCGGGCGCGTCCTCCGGCTCCTCCGACAACACCGTCCTGATCGCCGGCTCGGCGGCCTCGGGCGCGGCCGGAATCCTGCTGATCGGCACGGGCCTGGCGTGGTGGCGCCGCCGCATGCAGCGCCCGTACTGACCCCCGCCCCCACCGACTGGCGCGGCCCGCGCTCACCCATCCCCCACGGCGCGGGCCGCGCCGCCCACGCGACAACGGCCTTACCGGGCCAGCAGGTTGAACGACCCCAGGCGAGCGAGGAGAGGGCATGTCCCCGCGGAAGAACGACTGCGCACCGGAGAACGGGCACAGCGAGAAGCCCGCCGCGACGCCGGAGCGCGAGAGCGGCACAGTCCCGGCGCCCGGACCGCAGAACGGCGAGCACGGCAGGACGCCGAGTTCCACGCGGGACGGCGCACTCGGCACAGAGCCGCACGCAGGGCCTCGCAGCGCGCAGCCGGACGGTGACAGGCCGACGGCGACAGCAGCGACCGCCACGTCGGACGGCGCGCTCGGCGCGGGCCCGGGGCCGGAGTCGGGCAGCGAGAGGCCGACGGCGACAGCGACGGCCGGCGGGGCGGACCCCGAGTCCGGCGAGGCTGACCCCGAGTCCGGCGAGGCGGAGCCCGAGTCCGGCGGGGCGGACCCCGAGTCCGGCGAGGCTGACCCCGAGTCCGGCGAGGCTGACCCCGAGTCCGGCGGGGCGGAGCCATCAGTTGTCGGCGAGGAAGCCGAGGCACAGCGTGCCGCCGCCCAGCCCGCCGGTGCGGCCACCGTCGAGCAGCGGGTCGCTGCCGTTCGACGCGTCGGTGCGGCAGGGCGGCGGTGGCGGGCGTGGCAGCTCGCCGGGTCCGCCGTCCTGTTGGCCGTCGCGCTCACCGCCGGGGCCATCGCCGTCGGGGCGGCCCGGGACGGCGGAAAGGCCTCGGCGGCTGCCGCGTCCAGCGCCGTGTCGCCGGAGTTGTCGGCCAGTGGGAATCTCGACGCCAGTATCGCCTCCCTGCAGGCGCATCTGCAAGGACAGCCCAAGGACTACGGCGGGTGGGCGACGCTCGGGCTCGCCTACGTCGAGCAGGCCCGGACCAAGGGGGACCCGTCGCGGTATCCGCAGGCCGAGAAGGCGCTGGCGCGGTCCCTCGAGCTTGCGCCCGACAACGACCAGGCCCTCGCCGGGCGCGCCGCCCTCGCCGCCGCCCGGCACGACTTCCACGGCGCGTTGACCTACGCGGACAAGGCCCTGAAGCAGAACCCCTACAGCGAACGCGCCCTGTCCTCCCGTATCGACGCCCTGGTCGAACTCGGCCGGTACGACGAGGCGTCGAAGGCCGCCGACACCGCCGACGCCAGGCGCCCCGGGGTTCCGGTCTTCACGCGGTACGCCTACGTCCACGAACTGCGCGGCGACGTCACCACCGCCCGCCGCGTCCTCGCACACGCCCTCGCCACCGCCACCTCCCCCGGCGACATCGCCTACATCGCCGCCCAGCTCGGCCAACTCGCCTGGAACCAGGGCGACTACAAAACGGCCCTCACCGACTACGCCCGTGCGCTCGCCGCCGACGAGAACTACCTCCCCGCCCTGGAGGGCCGCGCCCGCGCCCAGGCCGCGAGCGGCGACCGGGCGGGCGCGATCAAGGGAATGGAGGAGGTCGTCTCCCGCTGTCCGCTGCCCGGCCCGCTCGTCGTGCTCGGCGAGCTGTACGAGGCCCGCGGCGCCGACGGCGACAAGGCCAGGGCCGGCGACCAGTACGCCCTCGTCGACGCCTGGATCGCCCTCGCCCGCGCCAACGGCGTCAACGCCGACCTCGACACCGCGCTCGCCGCCGCCGACCACGGCAACGCCGGGTCGGCTCTGCGCGCGGCCCGCGCCGAATGGGCCCGCCGCCACACCGTGCACACCGCGGACGCCCTCGCCTGGGCCCTGCACGTCAACGGCCTCGACCCGGAGGCCCTCCCCTACGCCCGCCGGGCCACGGCCACCGGCTACCGCAACGCCGCGTTCCTCTACCACCGCGGCATGATCGAACGCGCCACGGGCCGCATCGACGACGCCCGCACCCACCTGACCGCCGCCCTGAAGCTGAACCCCGGCTTCTCCCCTCTGGGCGCCCGTGAGGCCCGTACCGCGCTGAAGGCTCTGGAGGCGGCCAAGTGAAGTCCCCTCGTCGCGTGTTCGCCCGGTGCGCGGTCCTCCTCGCCGGCGTCGGCGCGCTCCTGCTCGTCCCCTCCGGCGCCGCGAGCGCGCACCCCCTCGGGAACTTCACCGTCAACCGCTACGACGGCCTCGTCGCCGCCCCCGGCGCACTGCGCGTCGACCACGTCGAGGACCTCGCCGAGATCCCGGCGACCCAGGCCAAGCCGGACATCGAGCGGCTGGGCATGACCGAGTGGGCCCGGCAGCGGTGCGACAAGGCCGCGCGGAGCAGCCAGGTCACCGTCGACGGACATGCGGTCGCCCTCACCATCGGCAGCAGCCACACGCGCGTGCGACCCGGTCAGGCGGGCCTCGACACCCTCCGGGTGGAGTGCCGGCTGACGGCTCCGCTGCCGAAGGGCGACGCGGTCACCCTCGGCTTCCACAGCGCGGGCGCGTCCTCCGGGCCCGGCTGGCGGGAGATCACCGCACGCGGCGACCGGACGACCCTCACCGCCGCCAACGTGCCGAAGGCGTCCGTCTCCCACGAACTCAGCAGCTACCCCAAGGAGCTGCTGTCCTCCCCGGCCGACACCTCCTCCGCGTCCCTGCGCGTGCGCCCCGGCGGCCCCGCCCTCGTCGACGACCACCGCGACGCGCCCGCCGCCTCCGTACTCCCCCGCGGCGCCGACCGCTGGACGCGCGCCCTGGACAACCTGGTCGCCCGCCACGACCTCACCCTCGGCTTCGCCGCCCTCGCCCTGGTCATCGCGGTCGGCCTCGGTGCCATGCACGCGCTCGCCCCGGGCCACGGCAAGACCCTGATGGCGGCGACGGCGGCGGCGCGCGGCGGCCGGGCCCGCCTGAAGGACGTGCTGCCACTGGCCGCCTCGGTGACCGTCACCCACACCCTCGGCGTGGTCGCCCTCGGCCTCCTGGTCACCGCCGGCTCCGCGGCCACCCCCTCGGTGATCGCCTGGCTGGGCATCGCGAGCGGCATCCTGGTGACGGTGGCGGGCGCCAACCTCGTACGCCGGGCCTGGCGCAACCGGGGGCACGGCCACGACCACGGGCACGGCCACAGCCACAGCCACAGCCACAGCCACGAGCACGACCACGAGCGCGAGCGCGACCACGACCACGACCACGACCACGACCACGACCACGACCACGACCACGACCACAACGACCGCAGCCACAGCCACGATCACCCTCACAACCACGGTCACCCCCACGCCGTCGAGCACACCCACGGCGGCTTCACCCACACCCACTCCACCGCTCCCACCCTCCGCGGCACCCTCCTCCTCGGCTTCGCCGGCGGGCTCGTGCCCAGCCCCTCGGCCGTGGTCGTGCTGGTGGGCGCCGCCGCGCTGGGCCAGGCCTGGTTCGGGCTGCTGCTCGTCGTCGCCTACGGCCTGGGACTCGCCCTGACGCTCACCGCCGCCGGGTTCGCCGTCGTCAAGCTCGGCAGCGGCATGACCCGCGTGCTGGACAAACGCCCCCGCTGGACCGCGGGCCCGATGGCGGCCCTGCTGCGCAGGACCGCACCTCTCGGCTCGGCCTTCGTCGTCGTGGCGCTGGGTGCCGGATTGATGCTCAAGGGGGCGGCATCCGCACTGGGCTGAGCTACTTTGGGGAGAAATCACGCGGTGTCACGCCGTGTGGAGAATTCGCCCGGATGCGAATGGGGGGCGCGGGTGTCCGAGGAACCGGGCCGTGAACGTGTGATCGCGGGCCGCTACCGTCTCCTGTCCCCCCTCGGCGAGGGCGGCATGGGGACCGTGTGGCGCGCCCGCGACGAGGTGCTGCACCGCGAGGTCGCTGTGAAGGAGGTGCGCGCCCCGGCCGGCCTGCCGGTCCCCGAGGTCGAGCGGATGTACGCCCGGCTGGAACGCGAGGCGTGGGCCGCGGCCCGGGTCACCAACCGCAACGTGGTGACGGTGTACGACGTGGCCACGGACGGTGGCCGCCCCTGGATCGTCATGGAGCTGGTGCGCGGCCTGTCGCTGGCCGACCTGCTGGACGCCGAGGGGCCGCTCACCCCGCAGCGCGCCGCGCACATCGGCGCCGAGGTGCTGGCCGCGCTGCGCGCCGCGCACGCCGCCGGGGTGCTGCACCGCGATGTGAAGCCGGCCAACGTGCTGCTGTCGAACGACGGTCGGGTGGTGCTCACCGACTTTGGCATCGCGATGGTCGAGGGCAGCTCCGCGCTGACCATGACCGGCGAGGTCATCGGCTCTCCCGAGTTCCTCGCCCCGGAGCGGGCGCTGGGCCGCACGCCGGGGCCGGAGTCGGACCTGTGGTCGCTCGGCGTGCTGCTGTACGCGGCCGTCGAGGGCAACTCCCCGTTCCGGCAGGACACCCCGCTCAGCACCCTGCGCGCCATCGTCGACGAGGAGCTGCCACCCCCGCGCCGGGCCGGCCCCCTCACCCCGGTCCTCGAGGGCCTGCTGCGCAAGGACCCGGCCGAGCGGCTGTCGGCCGAACGGGCCGAGCAGGACCTGCGGCTCATCGGGGCCGGCGGCACGCCGCGAGCGGACACCGTGGTGGCGTCCCCGTACGCGCCGACGGTCGCCGCTCACCCGCAGCAGCCGACCCCGCCGATGCCGCTCCCGACGGCCCGCACCCGGCCCGCTCCCGGCCCGGCCGCCACGGACCCCCGCCCGGGCCGCGACCGCCGGTCGGCCGTCGTGCTGATCGCCGGCCTGGCCGCCCTCGCGCTGGCGCTGGCCGGGCTGACGTACGCGCTGCTGAACCGCGACAGCGGCGGACACGGGAGCGCGAGCACCAGCAGCAGCCGGGGCGGCGACACGCCGTCACCGGCCGCGAGTGACAACCGCACCGACACGGGCGGCGGTTCGAGCCCCTCGCCGAGCGGCAGCCACTCCAGCACGCCCCCGCGGCAGTCCGTGACGGTGACGCTGGCCGGCGCGCACACGACGTACTCCGGGACCTGCCCGCCGCCGCGCGCGCAGGCGCCGGCCTTCACGGCGACCTTCACGGTGGGCCGGCTGCCCGCGGAGGTCGACTACCGGTGGGTGCTGAAGAACGGTGAGGTCTCCGACCCCGGCTGGAAGACACTGTCGTTCCCGGCGGGCGGCGGGACGTCGAAGCAGGACACGGTGGCTGTCACGACGTATTCGGACAGCGGGACGTCCCAGAACGCGATCAGTGTCGAGGTGCGCGCCCCGGTGCACACGACGTCGGACGCGGTGCCGTTCTCGGTGACGTGCGTGACGGAGACCCCGACGGGCGGGGCCTCCCCTTCGCCTACGGTTTCGGCCTCTCCCTGACGGTCAGGCCACGTTGGTCAGCACCGGCAGATAGCCGCCCGACTGGCCGGCGGCGGTGGGATGGTACGACTCGCCGATGTTGAGCCAGTTGACGCTGTGCAGCCAGGAGCTGCCGGAGCAGATCTCGTGGCCGGTGAACGTGCTGCCGACGTCGCCGAAGGTGAAACCGTGGTTCGCGGCCGCCTTGGCGATGGCGGCGTCCAGGTGGTCGGCCGCACCGTTGATCGCGGAGCGCTTGATCTCGGAGAGGCCGACGCAGGACGTGCCGAGCTTGTAGAAGCGGGGGTAGCCGAGCACGACCACGTGGGCGGAGGGCGCCTTGGCGCGGATCGCCGAGTAGACGCTGTCGAGCTTGCCGGGCAGCGTCGAGTCGACGTACGCCCTCGCGGTGTTGATGCGGGAGATGCAGTCGCTGTCGGACTGGAGCACACAGGTCGTCATGACGTCGGAGAATCCGGCGTCGTTGCCGCCGATGCTGATCGAGACGAGGGCGGTGGCGGAGCTGAGCGGGCCGAGCTGGTTCGCCAGAACATCATCCGTTCGGGCGCCCGAGCAAGCGGTGAAGGCGAACGAGGACGGTGCGTGGGCGGCGTTCCAGAGGTAGGGGTACGCGTTCGTGCTGCGGTCGCAGTCGCCGCTGGAGCTGATGTAGCTGCCGGCCCCAACCCCGGAGGAGTAGGAGTCGCCGAGGGCCACGTAGCCGCCGGTTGCGGCCAGTTGGGATGCCTGCGCCGACGCGGCCCCGGTGAGGGCGGCGCCGGCGGCCAGGAGGAGAGAGCTGACGTATGCGGCAAATCGGGAACGTCTCATGGAACCTCCCTTTAGCAGGATCTCTGCCATAACCGTCGTACCAACTACGCGTGTTGACGGGAAGTGTCCATGCCAAAACTTTTCAGCTCTCAACAGAAACCGCGGGCGTTCATCGCATGTTCGGCTGCCCGCCCGGGACGCCCCTTTGACAGGACGTCAACTCCCGGGAGGAGCCCGAGTGACGGCGAGGATCGTCCCGGTGACGGCCGCCCCGAGCCGCGAGCGACGGCTCCCCGGGGGCTACCGACGCTCCGGGGACCGCATGTTCAAAGTCGGACAAGAAGCGGTGAAGCCGACTTCCGCGTCTTGACGGCCCCCGCACGGCTGCGCGACATTGAAGCCCGGCATCCGGCGCTTCGGGGGGCAAAGTCGCCCATGCAGGCCATACGTATCAAGACAGCTTCATCCAAGGGCGCCGAGCGGGCGCGACCAGGACCGGGGAGGAGAGGCCGGTCGCCACTGCTCGCGGGCGCCGCGACCGCCGTCGGGGGGGTCGGCGCGATCCTCGCGCTCACCGACTCCACCTCCCCCCTGCGCGGCCCGTTCACGCTGTTCTTCCTGCTAGCTGCGCCGGCCACCGCCATCGCGGCCGCCCTGCGCGGGCTGGATCCCTTCGGCCGTTTGCTCGCCTCGGTGGCGGGCGCGGTCGTCCTCGACATGCTGGTGGCCCAGGGGATGCTGGCCGTGCACCGGTGGTCCGTCCGCGGCGGCGTCGTGGCCGTGACCGTGCTCAGCTCCGTCGTTCTCCTGCTGGTACTGGCAGGGCGGCTGCGCGGCCGTTCGGCGAGAAGACTGGGCTCCTGACGTGGACATGCTCCGAGGAGCCGGCGAACCCTTTCCTCGCCCCGGAGTTCACGCTTGCGGTGGCCCGCAGCAGACGCGGAGTGCGGATCGCGGTGGTGCGCGAGGGACGGCGGGCCGGCCGCGTTCTTCCCGTTCCGGAGATCGGCCGCCACCGACGGTGTCGCCCGTCCCGATCTCGGCCGGGACCGGAAGGAATACAAGGACTCCCTGAAGACACGCGAACTCCTGGTGTTCTGAGGGTGGGTGACATGCCGTCATCCGGTTGCGGTCGGACACCGGGCGCGCCGCGCTCCGGTCCGGCGCAACATGGTGCTGTCGCGGCCGGAACTGTTCGAGCCGGCGGACCGAATTCTCAAACGGATGGGAAAAATCCGTTCGAGGTGATGAGCAACGTCGGACAAAGTTGTGTAACGGCCAAACCAACAAAAACGTGAGGCCTCGTTCCAGGTCTTGCCATACGGGTTCAATCATCAATACCGTCGTACATCTCACCCGCATCGGTACGTCAGTACGCGGCTCTAGGGGAGGGCTCAAGGACCGCGACGTTCCGGCGCGGGGCGCGGTAGGGGGGTGCCGTGCTCGGTGACCACATGTGTGACCGAGCCGTGCCGCGCGACCGGCTGCCGTTTTTCGGTGAACCGGCCAGCTTTGCCAGCTCACCCGGCGTGCACGGAGATCCATTTCGCCGTGCCCCGAGTGAGAACCCCCCTTTCGAACCGGACAAAGAGCCGGGCCGCCCAGGGGCGGGCGGTCCACCGGACGAGAGGGACAAGACTCATGAGCTCCGTTCTGCGCACGCCGGCTTCAGGCCAAGGTCCGTTAATGGCCGCCCAATACCGGCCGATCTCTTCTCACCTGGCCATAGCGCCGCCGGTGAGTGTGGTGATTCCCGCCATGAATGAGGCGGAGAATCTCCCCTACGTCTTCAAGACGCTTCCGGACTGGATACACGAAGTGGTTCTTGTGGACGGCAATTCCACCGACGACACCGTCGAAGTGGCCCGTGAGCTGTGGCCCGAGGTCAAGGTCGTCGAACAGCGGGGCAGGGGCAAGGGGGACGCCCTGATCACCGGCTTCGAGGCCTGCACCGGCGACATCATCGTGATGGTCGACGCGGACGGCTCGGCCGACGGCAACGAGATCGTGTCGTACGTCTCCGCCCTGGTCTCGGGCGCGGACTTCGCCAAGGGCTCCCGCTTCGCCAACGGCGGCGGCACCGACGACATGACCTTCATCCGCAAGCTCGGCAACCGGGCCCTGTGCGCGGTCGTCAACCGCAAGTTCGGCGCCCGCTACACCGATCTGTGCTACGGGTACAACGCTTTCTGGCGGCACTGCCTCGACAAGATCGACCTGGACTGCACCGGCTTCGAGGTCGAGACCCTGATGAACATCAGAGTGGTCAAGGCCGGGCTGAAGGTGCAGGAGATACCCAGTCACGAGTACCTCCGCATCCACGGCACCAGCAATCTGCGCGCCGTGCGGGACGGGTTCCGGGTCCTCAAGGTGATCCTCAAGGAGCGCTCCAACCGGCGTGTGCTGCGCCGGCAGGCGCAGCACACGCCGATGCTCGACTCGTTCCAGGGAGAGGTGTCTTGAGCGATCCCGACATCTCCGTCGTGATCTGCGTCTACACCGAGGACCGCTGGGAGGACATCCTCGCGGCGGTCTCCTCGGTGCGGGCACAGTCCCGGCCCGCCCTGGAGACCCTGCTGGTCGTCGACCACAACCAGGCGCTCCTGGACCGGCTGGCCAAGGAGTACAAGGAATACGAGGAGACCACCGAGGTGCGGGTGCTCGCCAACGCGGGCCCCCGTGGCCTGTCCGCAGGCCGCAACACCGGCATCGCCGCCTCGCGCGGCGAGATCATCGCCTTCCTCGACGACGACGCCGTGGCCGAGCGGGACTGGCTGCGCCGCTTCGCCGAGGGGTACGAGGACCCCCGGGTGATGGCCGTCGGTGGCCGCACGATGCCGATCTGGGCGTCGGGCCGCCGACCCGTCTGGTTCCCGGAGGAGTTCGACTGGGTGGTGGGCTGCACCTACCGGGGACTGCCGCCGGGCCGGGTCCGGGTGCGCAACGTCCTGGGAGGAAACGCTTCGTTCCGTCGAACGGCATTCGACGCGGCGGGCGGCTTCGCCACCGGCATCGGACGCGACGGCGACAAGCGCCCGCTGGGCTGCGAGGAGACGGAGCTGTGCATCCGGCTCACCCGCGCCCGGCCCGACGCGATCCTGCTGATCGACGACCGCGCGGTCATCCACCACCGGGTGCCCGAGACGCGCGAGCACTTCCGCTACTTCCGCACCCGCGCATACGCCGAAGGCCTGTCCAAGGCACTGGTCGCCCGCAGCGTCGGCGCCGGCAAGGGACTGGAGTCCGAGCGCCGCTACACCAGCCGCGTGCTGCCCGCCGGGGTGGCGCGCGGACTGCGGGACGCGCTCCTCGCCCGTCCGGGCGGGGCGGGCCGCGCCGGGGCGATCGTCGCCGGCGTGCTCACGGCCGCGGGCGGGTATGTCGTCGGGAGCGTCCGGGCGCGCGGGGGAGGCGCGGCCTTCCACGTCGTGGAGATCGCGGACGGCGAGGGGGGAAGAGCCGTATGAGCGCACCCGTACCGGTGCTCATGTACCACGCCGTCGCCCGGGAGCCGGCCGAGCTCACGCGCGGCCTTTCCGTGGCTCCGGAGGCGTTCGCGGAGCAGATGGCGGTGCTGAAGGAACTGGACTTCACGCCGGTCACCACCGCCCGGCTGGCCGCCCACTGGCGAACGTCGTCCTTCGAGCCGCTGCCCCCGAACCCCGTCCTGATCACCTTCGACGACGGCTACGAGGGCGTGCACCGGCACGCGCTGCCCGTGCTCGCCCAGCACGGCTTCCCGGCCACGCTGTTCGTCTCGACGGGCTGGATCCAGGGCGCCTACGACACCGGCGGCGGCCTGGACACCATGCTCGACTGGGACCAGGTGCGCGAGCTCGCGGCCGGCGGGGTCGAGATCGGCGGGCACAGCCACACACACCCGCAGCTCGACCAGCTCGACGAGGACGCGCTGTGGTCGGAGCTGACCCGCTGCAAGGAGATCATCGCCGACGAACTGGGCGCCGTCCCGGCCTCCTTCGCCTACCCCTACGGCTACTCCAGCCGCCGGGTGCGCGAACGGGTGCGTCAGGCGGGCTTCGCGCAGGCGCTCGCCGTCGGCAACGGCCTGGCGCGCCGCGGGCAGGGCCCGTACGCCCTGCACCGGCTCACCGTGCGCCGCAGCACGACCGTCCAGGAGTTCGAGCGGCTGGTCCAGGGGCGTGCGATCGCCCGGAACTTCGCCAGGGACCGCGCCCTCACCAAGGGGTACGCCATGGTCCGCAGAGCACGACAGGTCCGCCGGAAGGCCATCCGTACCCGTGTCTGACACGACGACCACCACCGCGACCCAAGCGCCCGCGACCGAGGCGCCCGAGCAGCCGGGACGCCGTCTGCGCCTGCCCGGACGGGGCCGGTCCCCCGGCGGCAACCAGCTGTTCCGCAACGCCTACGCCCTGATGCTCAACACCGGGATCTCCGCGGTGCTGGGCCTCGGCTTCTGGCTGGCGGCGGCCCGCTACTACTCCGAGTCCGCGGTCGGCCAGGGCTCCGCCGCGATCGCCGCAATGAAGTTCCTCGCGGGCCTGACCGCGGTGACGCTGACCGGCGCACTGGCCCGCTTCATCCCCGTCGCCGGACGCAGCACGGGGCGGTTCATCTTCCGCACGTACGCGGGCAGTTCCGTCGTGGTGGCGCTGGCCGCCGGGGTCTTCCTGCTGACGCTGGACGTGTGGGGGCCGTCGTACCGCTTCCTGCACGGGCCCCTCAACGGCCTCGGCTTCGTCGTGGCCATCGTCGCCTGGAACCTGCTCACCCTCCAGGACGGCGTCCTGACCGGGCTGCGCAGCGCGCCCTGGGTGCCGGTGGGCAACACCGTCTTCTCCGCGGTGAAGCTGGGCCTGCTCGTCGCGTTCGCCGTGGCGATCCCCACCAGCGGTGTCTTCGTCTCCTGGGTCGCCGCGATCGCCACCTCGGTCGTCCCGCTCGGCTGGCTGGTGTTCCGGCGACTGGTGCCCCGGCAGGTGAAGGCGACGGAGGACCACGCCAGGCCTCCGACACTGAAGGAAATCGGGAGGTTCCTGGCCGGCGACTACACCGGCTCGCTGTTCTCGCTCGCCGTCGTCTACCTCGTCCCGGTGATCATCGCCTCGCAGGTCAGCTCCGAGGACAACGCGTACTTCTACATCACGACGACCATCGGCGGCACCGTCAACCTGCTCGCCATCAACATGGGCGCCTCGCTGACCGTCGAGGGCTCGCACGACCCGGACCGCCTGGCGGCCAACACCCGGGCGGCGCTCAAGCGGATGGCGCGGATCATGGTGCCGATCTGCGGGCTGCTGTTCCTCGGTGCGCCGTACATCCTGCACGTCTTCGGCGAGGGCTACGCGCACGCGGCCACCCCGCTGCTGCGCTGGTTCGCGGTCGGCGCGCTGCTGCGGGTCGTGATGGAGACGTACTTCGCGGTGCTGCGCGCGCAGAGCCGCACCGCCGGGCTGGCCTGGCTGCAGGGCCTGCTGTGCGTCCTCGTGCTGGGGCTGACGCTGCTGCTGCTCCCGCGCCTGGGGCTGACCGGCGCGGGCGTCGCCGAGATCTCCAGCCTCGCCGTGATCGTCACGATCGCCGCGCCCAAGCTGTTCAGGACGATCAAGGCCGCACCCGCCGCCGGCGTCCCCGAGGACGCGGCACCCGACGGGGACCTCGCCGACCTGGGGGCGCGCGAGGTCCCCGCCGGAACCACATCGCACCGGCGTCCCGCGTGGGCCTTGGACTCCGACACCCTCGCCCTGGGCATCCACGTCGACTTCGACCACCAGGAACGCCGGCCCGACGTGCGCCCCGGTCCGGGCACGCCGCCCGCGGGCTCGGCCGTGGCGCGGCCCGACCACCGGCCGACGTGGGCGCTGCGGCCGCTGCGGCCGGAGGCCGTGGGGCTGCCCGTCGAGACGGGGGTCCCCCCGCTCGAGCGAAGTCGAGAGTGGGGGAGGGAGCCGGGCTCGGAGGCTTCCCTCGGGCCGGCCGAGAGGGAGGTGGACGCGCCGTTCGGGGCCGAGGAGCGGGCCGTCGTACCGGAGGCGCCGGCCGCGGCGGAGGAGGACACGGGGGAAGAGGCCCTTCGCGAGGAGCCGGAGGTACGTCAGCCCGACGCACCCCCGCTGTCCTGGCGGGAGCGCCTGGTGCCCACCCGGCCCGGTGTCGTCCTCGGCTGTCTGCTGCTCGCCGCGCTGCTGCTGTACTGGGTGCCCGCGTCGCGGCTCGGCGAGTCCGACCTGGACGGGATGGGCGGGCTCGGCCTCATCTCGGTCCTGCCGCTGCCGACGCTGGTCGGGGCGGCGCTGCTGGTGACGGTGTTCGCCTCGCTGCTGTGGCTGGGCCGCGAGCACAGGGCACTGCTGCTGGTCACCGTGCTCGCCACCGTGATCTCCCTGCACGCGTTGCCCGCGCTGATCGAGACCGAGCCGCGGTTCGCGACGGCCTGGCAGCACCTGGGGTTCATCGACTACATCGACCGCACCGGGTCGGCCGTGCCGGACCTGGACGCGCGCTGGAGCTGGCCGGGCTTCTTCGCGGTGGCCGCGTTCGTGGCCAGGGCCTGCGGCCTGACGGACTTCACCGAGGTCATCCGCTGGTGGCCGCTGACCATGCAACTGCTCTACCTGGCGCCGATGTTCCTGCTGACCCGCTCGCTGCGGGCGAGCTGGCGGGCCAAGTGGACCGGTGTGTGGATCTTCGTGCTCAGCGGCTGGGTGGGCCAGGACTACTTCTCCCCGCAGGGCTTCACGTATCTGCTCTACCTGGTCTTCGTGCCGATCCTGCTCGTGTGGTTCCGGGCGCCGCGCGTGATCTGGACCAAGGCGCGGCCCGGCGAGGCGGAGGTGGAGCCGACCGACCGGCGGCAGCGGGCCGTGCTGCTGATGGTGATGGTCGGCCTGTTCGCCGCCAGCGTCCCGGCCCACCAGCTGACGCCGTTCGTGATGCTGGGCGTGCTGGCGGCCCTGGTCCTGACCGGGCGGTCCGAACTGCGCGGCCTGCCCATTCTGTTCGCGGTGGTGGTGGCGTTCTGGCTGGGCTTCATGGCCGAGCCGTACTGGTCCGGGCACTTCAACGACCTCTTCGGCGGGGTCGGCGGCGTCGGCAGCAATGTGTCGACGTCCGTCTCCGGCCGCATCCAGGGCGGCGACCCGACGCACAAGCTCGTCCTGTACACGCGCGTGCTGCTGGCCGGCGGTGTCATGGCCTTCGCCTGCTGGGGCTGGTGGCGGCGGCGCGAGCACGAGTACCGCGAGCGGTCGCTGCTGGTGCTCACCTTCGTGCCGTTCCTGGGCTTCGGCATGCAGTCCTACGGCGGCGAGATGGCGCTGCGCGTCTTCATGTTCGCCCTGCCGGGGGCGGGCCTGCTCGCCGCTCTCGCCCTCTTCCCGCGCGCCGGCGTCACCGCCGAGGAGCGCGAGAAGGACCGGGTGAGCCTGGCGCCGATCGCGGCCCTCATGGCGGGTCTGCTGCTCATGGGCGGCTTCCTGGTGGCCCGGTGGGGCAACGAGGCCTTCGAGCGGATCCGGCCGGGCGAGGTCGCGGCCATGGACTACGTGTACGCCCACGACAAGCCAACCGTACGGCTGCTCTGGCTGAGCAACGACACGGTCGACAACGTCACGCCGGCGATGCCGTGGGGCACGAAGGACATGGAGCGCGTGAACTATGTGCCGACGTTGGCGCCGGCCGACCCGGTACTGGTGTCGGGCCTGGTGAAGGCGCTGAAGGACGCGGGCCCGAACTCGTATCTGATGGTCAACAGGAGTCAGGTCACGTACCTGCAGATGGACGTGGGCTATTCGGCCACCTGGGCGTCGCGGCTCGTGCAGAACCTCGACAACCGGCAGGAGCTGAAGAAGGTCCTCGCCAACGACGACGTGACCATGTACGCCCTGCGCAAGCAGCCCGCGGGCGCCGTGCCGAAGCCGCACCCGGGGCCGATCGGGCCGAAGGTGACGTGGACGCCGTGGTCGGTGGTCGGCGGCCTCGCTGCCCTTGCGCTGATCGTGATGCTGACGGCCCGGGAGGTCGTCCGGGTCGCGATGCGGCCGAGCGTGCGGCAACTGCGGTGGCTGCAGAGCAGCTTCTGGTTCTCGCTGCCGCTGCTTGCGGTGCTGTTCGCCTCGCTGGTGCAGCGGTTCCTGACGATGGGGCGCGGCTGAGCGTCACCCGGTGAAATGGCTCGGGCGGTGTGCGGTTCTCACCGCCCGAGCCACTTCACTTCGTAGGCCCGCATGTCGAACCGCTTGCCGTCGACCTGAGCGCTGATCGACCGGTTCAGGGTGTTCACCACCAGGACGGTCCTGTCGCTCGCCAGGACGCGGACGTTGGGCACGTCGTCCCGGGCGACGGACACGGTCACGTACCTGGTGCCCGGCGGGAACTCCCGGCTGAAGCGGGAGACGAGGTCATACATGGGCAGCGCCCTACCGCCGTCCGCGGAGTCGGTCGGCGTCCACAGGCAGCCGGGGCAGTCGCTGCCCTTCTCGTCCTCGGGATTCCAGTAGAAGCCGGAGGAGGCGCCGCCCTTGACCATGGCGATCAGGCCGGCGGCCTGCACGGCGACGCGGTGCGGCTCGGACCAGCCCTTGCGGTCGTCGTTGCCGTCGGCGGGCTCGACGTAGTACTCGGCCCACCACAGCGGCAGGTCGTGCGTCCGCTGCCGTACCCACTCGCTGACGGCCGTGAGCTTGTCGGTGGCCGCGAACTCGTTGGGCAGCAGGTCGTCGTCCCTGGTGTAGCTGGAGCCGTCCACGACCACGAAGTCGGCGCCCGCCTTGTGCGTGTTCCAGTAGTCGAAGGCGTCGAGGACGCGCTGGTCCATGGCGCCCCAGGTGCCCCTGAACGTCGTCGAGGCGTCTTCCTTCTGGCGCGGGTCGACGCTGTCCATGACGAGGTACGGGCCGCCGACCATGATGTCCTTGTTCACCTTCTTCAGGGCCTGGTAGACGAGGTTGTACAGCTGGGTGTACCCCTCGTAGTCCCAACGGCCCTCGGCGTCGTTCCAGAAGCCCTTGAACTCGTTCCAGACGATGAAGTGGCGCACGTCCGGATAGCGCTTGGCGACGGTCGCGGCGAGCGCCGCGAAGTCCTTGTAGTGGTCGGGCCTCGGGGCGGTCTCCAGGGCGGCCTGGCTCCAGTTGGTGTTGTCGACGCCGGCCTTGCCGCCCTTCATCCAGTCGGGCGCGCAGCACAGGGTGACGACCGGGGTGCCGCCGGACTTGCGGACGAAGTCGATGCGGCGGTCCATCGCGCCGAAGTCGTACCGCCCCTTGACCGGCTCCGGGTTGTCGGCACCCCAGCCCATGATGTGCTGGTTCTGGGGCAGGCCCGCCGACTGGTCCAGCAGCCCCTCGACGCGGTCGGTGGCGGCGCCGCTGCCCTCGTCCGCGCTGAACTGCGTGTGCGTGAAGCCCCAGCCGAGATACGGCTCCGACTGGTGCGGCGGGGTCGCGGGCGTGCCGTGCACCTTGTCGCCGTCGCGCGAGGTGCCGGCCGTGCTGCCGCCCCCGGGCAGTGTGTTGATCAGCGTCACGACCAGGGCCAGAGCGGCCACGCCGACGCCGAGCAGCGCGGTGAGCCGCCACCGCCGTGCCCCCGAAGTCCACCCATGACGTCCCATCAAAGGCAACAGTAACGGCGGAAATCGCCCCTGGGACAGGTAGCGCAGATGCACGACTTTGTAACAGGGCGGACGGGACGGAGAGGATGCAGGCGAACAGGACGGAGAGGACCACAAAGGGAGCACGGGGCACGGCCGACACGTCACGCACACCTCGGAAACCGGGTGCACACGGCGCCCGCGTGCCGGATCATGGCGGCATGCCTGCGAACCCACACGACGCTCTGCCGATCCGGCTCACCGTCGACGACTCCGACTCGCCGTCCGACGTCGTCGACGCGCTGTTCCTCGGCCGCTTCGCGACGGGCGAGCAGCCGTACTCGCACGCGGCGAACATCGACCGCGTACGCTCCGGCGTCACGCTCCTGCCGCCGGGCGCCCGGGTGCTGCGGGTGGCCCGCGACGACGACCGCAGCGCGACTCTGGCGGAGGGCGACGGCTGGACACTGCTGATCTCCCGCTGGAACCGGGGTGCCGACGTCACGGTCACCGCGACCAGCGCCGAGCTGGCCGCGAAGGTGCTGGACCAGGCGACCGACGGAGCGGCGGACGAACCGGAGCCGCAGCCGGAGAACGTGACGATGGGCTTCTGGTACGTCTCCCCCAGGCGCGGCCCGCACCGCACGACCCGTCAGATCTCGGCGGGCACGTGGGACGAGGTACGGGCGAACTACACGGCACCGGTGGCGAACGCGATGGACCGCCTGATGAAGACCACTCCGGAGGACATCGCGGGCCGACTGCTCCTGCTCCACGGACCGCCGGGCACGGGCAAGACGTCCGCCCTGCGCACCCTGGCCCGCTCCTGGCGGGACTGGTGCCAGGTGGACTGCGTCCTGGACCCGGAGCGGCTCTTCTCCGACGTCGGCTATCTGATGGACATCGCGATCGGCGAGGAGGACGCGGCGGGCAAGGGCCGCTGGCGCCTGCTCCTGCTCGAGGACTGCGACGAGCTGATCCGCGGCGAGGCCAAGCACACGGCGGGGCAGGCGCTGTCCCGGCTGCTCAACCTCACCGACGGCCTGCTCGGCCAGGGCCGCAACGTCCTGGTGGGCGTGACGACCAACGAGGACCTGGAGCGCCTCCACCCGGCCGTGGTCCGCCCCGGCCGCTGCCTGGCCCGCATCGAGATCGGGCCGCTGACCCGCCGGGAGGCGGTGAACTGGCTGGGCACGGAGGAAGGTCTCCGGCGCGACGGGGCGACTCTGGCGGAGCTGTACGCACTGCGCCGGGGCACGTCCCCGACGGCGCTGCCGGAGCCGCGGGGCAGAGTGGACGCGGGGCTGTACCTGTAACGGGCCCCGCCTGTCGGCCGGTGCTTTGATGGGCGTATGACCCTGTTCGTCGGGACGTCGGGCTGGCAGTACAAGGACTGGCGGGGCGTGCTGTACCCGGAGGGGTGCCCCACGCGGCTGTGGCTGGAGGAGTACGCGGCGGCCTTCGCCACGGTGGAGATCAACAACGCCTTCTACCGGCTGCCGACGCGGGAGACCTTCGAGGACTGGCGGGAGCGCGTCCCGCCGGACTTCGTGGTCGCGGTCAAGGCGAGCCGCTACCTGACCCACATCAAGCGCCTGAAGGACCCCGAGGAGCCCGTGCACCGCCTGATGACCCACGCGGCGGGCCTCGGCGACCGGCTCGGACCGGTGCTGCTCCAGCTGCCGCCGACGTTGCGCGCCGACCCGGGGCTGCTCGACGCCTGCCTCGCGTGCTTCCCGTCGGGTACGCGGGTCGCGGTCGAGCCGCGGCACGAGACGTGGTGGATGCCGCGGGTACGCAAGGTCCTGGAGTCCCGGGGTGCCGCCCTGTGCTGGGCCGACGTGCAGGCTCGTCCGGTCACGCCGCTGTGGCGCACGGCCGACTGGGGCTACGTCCGCTTCCACGTGGGCCGCGCCCACGCCTGGCCGCACTACGGCCGACGCTCGCTGGAGACCTGGGTCGACCGCATCGCGACCACCTGGCCGGACGACCACGACGTGTACGCGTACTTCAACAACGACCCGAACGGAGCGGCGGTGGAGGACGCGGTGGTGTTCGGCCGGGCGGCTTCGACAGCGGGCCTGACGGTGACCCGCACGCCGCGGCAACTCTCGCCACGCCGCTGATTGCCGTCCTCGCGCCGCTGCTTGCTCCTAGTCCCCGTAAGCCGCCCGCAGGGCATCCCGCACGGCAGCAAGCGCCGCATCCTCGTCCAACCCCAGCCGCCGCACCCGCTCGGCGTAAGCCCGCGCAGCCGCCGCCGCTTCCCGCTCCGCGGCCGAGCCGGCGGCAGCCACGAACGTTCCGTTGCGCCCCCGCGTCTCGATCACCCCGTCCGCCTCCAGCGCCCGGTAGGCCTTGGCGACGGTGTTCGCCGCGAGCCCGAGCGACTCGGCCAGTCCGCGTACCGTCGGCAGCCGGTACCCCACCGGCAGCGCCCCCGACCGCGCCTGCTCGGAGATCTGCGCCCGCACCTGCTCGTACGGCGGAGCGCCGTCATCAATGTGGATCTTCAAGGTCACGGGTCGATTGTCCCGTACCCGCCGGAAAACGAGAGGCATCCCGCCGGGTCTCCCCCGTAGCGTGCGCCTTCATGACTGTGACCGTCCGTGACCTCCGCCCCGACGCACGGGCCGACCTCGAGGGCTTCGCCCGCGTCCGGCACCTCGCGCTCCCCTTCATGCTGTTCACACCGGACTCCGTCGCCTACGACCTCACCCACATGCACCCCGACGCCCACTACCGGCCTCTCGTCGCCGTGGAGGACGGCGAGGTGATCGGCACGGCCCAGGTGCACCTCGTCCACGACAGCCCCGAGCCCGGCCAGGGCAACGTCAACGTGTACGTGCACCCGGAGCGCACGCGCCGCGGGGCCGGCGGGCTCCTCGTCCGCGCCGCCGAGGAGCACCTGGCCGCCCGGGGAGCGACGAAGCTGTTCGCCTGGGTGCTGGACGAGCCGGACAACCGTGCCTTCGCCGAGCGGCACGGCTACCGCGCGAGCCGGTCCGCGCACTTCCTCCGCCTGGACCTGGCACACGGCACGCTCCCGCCGCTGCAGGACCCGCCGCCGGGCGTCGAACTGCGCAAAGGCTCGGACTACGCCGACGACCCGCGGCCCCTCTTCGAACTGGACGCGGAGACGACGGCGGACGAACCGAGCGACGTCGACTTCCAGTTCACCGACTACGAGGCCTGGCTGGCGGAGACCTGGAGGCACCCGCTGTTCAGCCCGGAGCTGACCTCGGTGGCGGTGGTCGACGGCCGCCCCGCCGCCTTCACCCTCGCCCGCACGGACGGCGCCACCCGCTACGGCACCGCCATGACCGGCACCGCCCGCGCCTGCCGCGGCCGCGGCCTGGCCAAGCTTGCCAAGAACGACTCCCTGCACCGCGCCCGTGCGGCCGGGTTCACGGAGGCGTTCACGGGCAACGACACCGGCAACGGGCCGATGATCGCGATCAACAAGTGGTTCGGGTACGAGATCTGCGCGACGGAGGTGCGGTATGTCCGCGAACTCGGCTGAACCGGGAGGGCTCCTGGACGTCGTCCTCGTCAAGGGCGGCCGTACGAAGATCCGTTACGAGGCCGAGCTGCTCGCAGACGACGGCATCCGTATCGCCGTCCGCGCCCCGTGGGCGGGCGACGGCATCCGCGACTTCGGCTTCGTGCGCTTCGAACCGGGCGACGTCTTCACCGAGTACTACTGGCGCAACCGCTGGTACTCGGTGAAGGAGGTCCGCGACGCCGGAGGCGGGCTGAAGGGCTGGTACTGCGACATCACGCGTCCCGCCACGCGCTCCGGCACACAACTCGTCGTCGAGGACCTCGACCTGGACCTGTGGCGCTCCGCCGACGGCACGGACGTACGGCGGCTGGACGAGGACGAGTTCGCGGCGAGCGGCCTGCGGGAGACGGACCCCGCGGCCGCGACCGCCGCCGTGTCCGCGCTCGACGAACTCGAGACCCTGGCCCGCGGGGGCGGATTCGACGCACTGCTGACCTGACCCGTCGGCCCCTTCATCCACCCCGGTCTCACACGGTCGCCCCCACAGCGCACCACTCCCTCGGCTCAGACCGTCGCCACCACCGCGTACCGCTCGTCTTCCACGCCCCTCCCCCACAGCCGCGCATCGCCCGACAACCGCTCCACACGTGTGTGCTCCGCGAGCGGTGCGAGGAGGTCCGTGAGCCGGTCCGCCGGTATGCCGACCGGGCTGACCGTCCCCCACACGCCCTCGACCAGGACCAGCCGCCCGGCCGGGCGCAGCAGCCCCCGCCAGTGCCGCAACACGCGGTCGGGCTCGGGCAGCGCCCACAGCACGTGGCGGACGAGCACGACGTCGAAGCGCTGCTCGCCCACCGGCGGTGCCACCGCGTCACCGACGAGGAACACCGCGCCGCGCCCGGCGAGCTTGGCCCGCGCCCGCTCCACCATCGCCGGGGACAGGTCGACTCCGGTCACGCGGTGTCCCTGTTCGGCCGCGAGGAGCGACAGGCTGCCGGTGCCGCAACCGACGTCGAGGACGTGGCACGGGCGCTCCGGCAGCCAGGCGCGCAGCCGCTCGGCCCAGGCCGCGCGCACCTCCGGGTGGCGCATCCCGTGGTCCGGCTCGTCGTCGAAGTCGGCCGCCTGAACGTCCCAGTCGACGTAGACCGGGGTCGTTCCGTCACCGTCGGTCGTCATGTGTTCGTCCATGCGCCCAAGGGTGACACCCGCCACTGACAGTCGAATCGTGACAGCCGCCACAGACAGACCCGCACCGATGAGGAACTCTCGCCCGAAAGGTCTACCTCCGTGAGAACACGGAACCCGGTAGGCGTTGAAGGAGGCACGCATGCGGCGGATGACAGTGCAGAAGCCCCTGAGGAAGACGGACACTCGCCGGGTCCGTGAGAAAGCCGACGAGCGTCCCGCCGGACGGCCGGAGATCCGGAAGGACATCGCGCGCACCTGGTGGCCGGACGGGTGAGCAGGGCGAGCCGGGGCATGAAACGCGTCAGACCAGCCGCTTGCGGTAGTGGATGCGGTCGTAGGGCCCGTCCACTCGACGCTCGACGGCCTCGTAGCCGAACCTCGGATAGATCTTCTGGTTCTCCCACATCAGCGCGTTCGTGTAGAGCCTGACCTCGTGCAGACCCAGCGCACGCGCGCATGCGTCCACGAACTCCAGCAGCGAACTCCAGCAGCGAACCCCAGCAGCGAACTCCTGCAGCCGCCGCCCCACGCCCCTGCCGTGCGCGTCGGGGTGGACGGCGATGCTGTCGAGGAAGAGATGGTCCTCGTACGCCTCGATCACGACGAGACCGATCACGCGGCCCGTCCCGGGCTCCTGCGTGACGAACACCTTTCCCGCGGCCACGTTCGCCGCGTGGTCCGCCTCCATCGGCACCGGCACCCCGATGCGCGCGATGGAGGGGTGGTACGCCGCGTCGGTCACGGCCTTCACGGCCGGCACGTCGGCGGCGACGGCCGCCCCAATTCCTCGTTCGCCATGCCGCGCACGGTACCTACCTGAGCGCAGCCTCAGCACTCCCTTAACGCGAGCATAAGGATCTCCATCAGCCGCCGTCGGCAGGCGATTTCACGGTTCGTCGGGGCTAGCTTCTGATCATCCCCACGGGATCCGTCTCCCCGTATCAGGACCGTTCCGAGGAGTTCCCCCATGCCCGCACGCCGTAAGGCCGCCGCCGTCGCCGCCCTCGGCATGACCCCACTCGCCCTGACCGCGCTGGCCGCCGCGCCCGCGTCCGCGCACGGCTCCATGGGCGACCCGGTCAGCCGGGTCGCCCAGTGCTACGCGGAGGGTCCCGAGAACCCGAAGTCGGCCGCGTGCAAGGCGGCGGTCGCGGCCGGCGGCACCCAGGCGCTCTACGACTGGAACGGCATCCGGATCGGCGACGCCGGCGGGCGGCACCAGCAGCTGATCCCGGACGGCAGGCTGTGCAGCGCGAACAACGAGGAGTTCAAGGGCCTCGACCTGGCCCGCGCGGACTGGCCCGCGACCGGCGTGAGCAGCGGCTCGTACACCTTCAAGTACCGCGTGACCGCCCCGCACAAGGGCACCTTCACGGTCTACCTCACCAAGCCAGGCTACGACCCGGCCAAGCCGCTGGCCTGGGCCGACCTGGATCTGCAGCACCCGGTCGCGAGGGCCACCGATCCGGTCGCCTCGGGCGGCTTCTACACCTTCTCCGGCACGCTCCCGCAGCGCTCCGGCAAGCAGCTGCTGTATGCGATCTGGCAGCGCTCGGACAGCCCGGAGGCGTTCTACTCGTGCTCGGACGTCACCTTCGGCGGCGGCAAGAGCGGTGGCGGTGGTGGCAAGAGCGGTGGCGGTGGCGGCACGACGAGCAGCCCGTCCCCGGCTCCGACCGCGTCCGCTCCTACCGAGCAGCAGATCGAGGACGGTGCCGACAAGTCGACGATCGAGCACCACGGCCACGGCGACGACGACGCCCGTACGACGACGGACTCGACCAAGGCCGCGAACGGCGGGTCGGAAGCCACCGCAGCCGACCGGCCCAGCCGGCCCAACCGGCCCAAGGCGGCGGGCACGCCCGAGAACCTTGCCGAGACCGGCGGCGACGGCAGCACCCCGTACCTCGCGGTCGGCGGCGCGGCCGCCCTGGCGCTCGGCTCGGCGGCCCTGTTCGCCTCGGTCCGCCGACGCGCGGGGGACGGCGGCGGCAAGTGAGCCGAGGCGAATGAGCAAAAGGATGCAGTACGGCCGCTGACGCGGCCACCTAGCGCGGGGCCTGTCCGGCGGCTCAGGCCGGACAGGCCCCGAAACACACGTCAGCTGAACACCGACGCGCAGGTGGTGGCGGTGGCGTGCGCCGGGTCGAGGGCGTTGGCCACCTCGTGGAAGGCGATACGGTCGAAGAGCCCGATCGCCACGTGCTCGGACAGGTCGAGCGGGCACAGGTCCTGCAACAGGACGTTGCGCACGTCGGAACCGGTCAGGTACTGGGTGCGCCACGGCGTGGCCACCTCGTCGTACTTCGTGGCGATGACCGTGTAGCGGACGCCGGGTACGGTGTCGCCGCCGTCGTTGAGCTTGGCGAGGAAGGCGGACCCGGTTATCTGGTCGGCGAGGCCGGGGGTGGTGGCGGAGAGCAGGTCGCTCGCGCCCGGGAAGTACGGCAGCAGGTTGGTGAGGCCGCCCAGAGTGGTGCCGTGGTTGTCGGGTGCGATGCCGACGAGGGCGTTCACCTTGGCGGCTCCGCCGAGGAACTTCAGGTAGTAGCGGGGCATCATGCCGCCCTGCGAGTGGCCGACGAGGTCGGCCTTGGCGGCTCCGGTGGTGGCGAGCACCTTGTCGACGAAGGCGGACAGCTGCTCGGCCGACTTGTCGATGGGTCCGAGGCCGTAGAAGAGCGGGACGCCCTGCAGCTGGCCGTAGTCGAGGGAGTAGACGCAGTAGCCGCGGTCCTTCAGGTACGGCGCGAGGGACAGCCAGTTGTCGACGGAGTTGCCGAACGTTCCGTGGACCAGGACGACGGGGCGGGGGTGGTCGGTGGACGGCCGGCAGCTGTAGTTGTTCCAGCCGCTGCTGGGGGCGTCGGAGGCGTGGGTGGTGGCGGCGGGGACGGTAGCGATCGCGGCGGCCAGGAGCAGTGCGGCCAGGGGTCTCAGGGCGCGCTTCCAGGGCAGCATCGTGTGATCTCCTTGCGGCTCGAGGGGGGTGCGACGGCACTACGCCCAGTGATCCGGATCACGGGATGCTGTTCACTCGTCAAGTTACGGGCGAGTAGTGCAAGTGTGAAGTTACGCGTCAGTAAAAACTTCCAGTGGTAACCGGGATGTCCGCCGCCCCTGATGAACTGTCACCAGGCGGGCCGGATGAGACCGTAGGGCGCGATGCGCGCCAACCGCTCCCGCAATACGCACACTTCCCCCTCGCCGATCAGTTCGACCCATGCCTGCACGGCCTCGGCGGCCGCCTCTTCCGCCGCACGGGTGCAGGCCCAACCGCGCTCGGCCAGCACGATCAGCCGGGCGCGCGCGTCACCGGGATGCGGCCGCCGCTCGGCGTACCCCTTCCGCACGATCTCGTCGACGAGCTGACTCGCCGCCTGCTTGGTGACCCCGAGATGGGCGGCGAGCTCGGTGACCGTCGCACCGTCCGGAGCGAGCCGCGAGAAGGCGAAGCCGTGCGCGGGCCTGCGCAGGCGGCGGCTGTAGCGCTTGGGCCGGTGGAGGTTGCCGGTCCGGCGGCCGGAGTCGCGCGGGACGGGCACCAGCCCGGCCGCGGAAGCCAGGTGGCCGGCGTCCGCGTAGGCCGCGAGATCGCCCGCCGCGACGACGAACTCGGCGCCGAGGATGGGGCCCATGCCGGGCAGCGACTCGATGATCTCGGCCTGTGGATGGGTGCGGAACGTCTCGCTTATCTGCCGGTCGATGCGCTTGAGCCGGTCGTCCAGGGCCAGGATCTGCGCGGCG
>NZ_JBEXHW010000007.1:0-171831 GCF_040608235.1 Streptomyces sp. NPDC005202
CGGACGGCCACCCGGCGATCACCGCTGCCCGCACTCCAAAAACCACCGGAACCCCGCCCGAGATCGAAGATCAAAATTCACGCGGTGGATCGAGGCTCAGGCGCTCACCGGCCGCGACCACGCCGGAGTCGTCCCCATCACGAGGCACAGCGCGAGATACAGGGGGATCGGCGGGGTGTACGGAACCGTACCGTCCGGCCGGTGGATGAGCCCGGGGACCTGCGGGGCGTCGGGCAGGACCGCGCCGGTGGCGTATTGCGCGGGCGCGGGCCACTGAAGGGCGTAGTCGGAGTCGGCCGGGACGATCCACCACCAGTGCGCCTCGCCGGCGTAGACGCACCCCACGCGTGGCAGCCGCGGCATCACCAGCGGCCCGAAGCGGGCGGGCACCACGACCGCGTCGCAGCCCAGCGGGGCCGTCATGCCGTCGGGAACGGCCAGCCGCCGGTGCGTACCCGGCGTGCGCAGGCCGCGCCCCAGACGTACGAGCGTGTCCAGGCTGAGCACCTGGCCGGAGCCGGAGGCGGCGCTCACAGCCATGCGGCCCCCGTTCCGTGGTGTGCGTGCGTGTCGTCCTCGTCGTCCGGGTCGCGCGCCGGGCCCGGCTTCGGGCGGGCGCCCCAGCCCAGGTCGTTGCGCGGCTCGTGCGCGTCGCGCGGGGTGTCGGCCTTGCGCGGCAGCTCCGCCCACACCAGCAGCCCCGGACCGTGCTCCTGCGCGCCCCAGGCCCGGCACAGGGCGTTGACGAGGAGCAATCCCCTCCCGTGCTCCTCCTCGGGCCGCTGCGGGGAGGGGTGGGGCTCACCCGGCGCGCAGCCCTCGTCACGCACGGCTATGCGCACCAGGTCCTCGCCGTCGTGCAGCTCGCAGACGATCTGGCTGCTCGCGGTGTGCACGATGGCGTTGGTGACCAGCTCGGAGATGACCAGAGCCGCCGTGTCGCAGGTGTCCTCGCACACCGACCAGCCGGTCAGCCGGGCCCGGGTCAGGCGTCTGGCCTGAGCGGGGGAACCCGGGTGTGCGGCCAGTTCGAAGCGGAACCGGCGCTCGGCAGCGGCCTCGTCGGGGCCCGCTCCCGTGGCGGCACCGAGGCCGAGTCGGCCCGCGGCGGCGTCTGCTGCTAAGGGCGGGGACGGAGTCACGCTTGCCACTATCGCCCCGGCGTGAACACTTGGCAAGCGTCACTATGAAAATTGCAGAGTGCCGTGTGACGCGGTGAGGGGGGCGTGGCACACTGCTCGCAACAGCACGTCGAGCGGCGCCACTTGGGATCGTCGAGGATCCGCCGGATCTTCGAATAGATCTTCGAATGGCGCCGCAGGGCTGTCAGGATTCGTTGCTGGAGGTGGAGCGTGAGCGAACCGCGGTCCGCGCCGACCGTCGGCCAGGTCGTGCTCGGTCGGCGCCTGTTGGACCTGCGGGAACGCGCGGGGCTCAAGCGCGAGGAGGCCGCCCGCATCCTGCGTGTCGCCCCCGCCACGGTCCGCCGTATGGAGATGGCCGAGGTCTCCCTCAAAATCCCGTATCTCCAGCTGCTGCTGAAGGCGTACGGCGTCTCCGACGAAGAGGCCGAGGCCTTCGTGCAACTGGCCGAGGAGGCCAACAGGCCCGGCTGGTGGCAGCGGTTCCACGACATCCTGCCGGGCTGGTTCTCGATGTACGTCAGCCTGGAGGGCGCGGCCGCCCTGATCCGCTCCTACGAGCCCCACTTCGTGCCCGGACTGCTGCAGACCGAGGACTACGCGCGCGGGGTGCTGCAGTCGGGAGCCGTCGGCCAGACCCGGCCCGAGGACATCGAGCGTCATGTCGCGCTGCGCATGCAACGCCAGGAACTGCTCACCCGTCCCGACGCGCCCAGGTTCTGGGTCGTGATGGACGAAACCGCGCTGCGCCGCCCGGTGGGCGGCCCGGAGGTGATGCGTGCTCAGATCGACAAGTTGCTCGAGGCCACGAAGCTGCCCAACGTGACGCTGCAGGTCGCCCCGTTCTCCTCGGGGCCGCACCCCGGCACGTACGGGCCCTTCGTGCTGTTCCGATTCGCCATGCCCGAACTGCCGGACATGGTCTACAGCGAGTACCTGACCGGCGCCGTCTACCTGGACGCGCGCCAGGAGGTGGCGACCCACCTCGAGGTCATGGACCGCATGGCGGCACAGGCCGCTACGGCACATCGCACGAAGGAGATCCTCCGGGATCTCCGCAAGGAGCTGTGAATGGATCGCATCACGTCCCAGCCCAAGCCGCGGATCCGCAGCGAGCGGATCTACAACGGCATGCCCGCCCGGGAACTGGGCAGCGAGGGCTGGCACAAGCCGTGGAGCGGCGGCAACGGGGGCAACTGCCTGGAGGCGATGAAGCTGGCCGACGGCCGGATCGCGGTGCGCCAGTCGACCGACCCCGACGGGCCGGCCCTCATCTACACCACCGACGAGATGACCGCCTTCATAGAGGGCGCGAAGGCGGGGGAGGCGGACTTCCTGCTCTCCTGACCGACCGAATCTGGTTCTTTTTCTTTCTCAACTTCCTAATCTTGGTTCTGACTTGATCACTTTCCACAGCAGACACTTACGGGGTGCCGCATGACCGGGCAGGACACCGACCTCAACGCCGTCGAGATCGACACCAGCAAGCCGCATCCCGCGCGGATGTACGACTGGTACCTCGGCGGCAAGGACAACTACCCGGTCGACGAGGAGATGGGCCGGCAGATGCTCGCCCTCGACCCGAGGGTGCCGGTGATGGCCAAGGTCAACCGCGCGTTCATGCACAGGGCCACGCGCTGGCTGGCCCGCAGCGGCGTACGGCAGTTCCTGGACATCGGCACCGGCATCCCGACCGAGCCGAACCTGCACCAGATCGCCCAGCAGGTCGCGCCCGAGGCGCGCGTCGTCTACTGCGACAACGACCCCATCGTGCTGGCCCACGCGGCGGCCCTGCTGCGCAGCACGCCCGAGGGCGTCACCGAGTACCTGCAGGCCGACATACGGCAGCCGGCCGCCATCGTCGAGGGGGCCCGGAAGGTCCTGGACTTCACCCGGCCCGTGGCCCTCTCCCTGGTCGCCGTGCTGCACTTCGTCTCCGACGAGGACGGCGCGCACGACCTGGTGAGCCGGCTGCTCGCCGAACTGCCGTCCGGCAGCTACCTGATGATGACCCACGCCACCGCCGACTTCACCCCGGAGGAGTCGGCGGCGGCAACCGAGAAGCTCAAGGCGGCCGGCGTCACCCTGGCCCTGCGCTCCCGGGAGGAGTTCGCCCGCTTCTTCGACGGGCTGGAGCTGGTCGAGCCAGGCGTCGAGGTGGTCCACCGGTGGCACCCGGAGCTCGGCGAGCCGGTGCCCGGCCAGGACGACGGGGTCATTCCCGGGTACGGGGCGGTGGGGCGCAAGCCGTGAGGCCGGATGCCGGGCGGTAGGGCCTGGTGCGGACGGCTGCTCCCGGGCTCACCGCCGGGGCCGCGTGCGGCGCGGCGGGGGCGCCTCAAGCAGGTGGCGGCGGGGGCGCCTCAGGCAGGTGGCGGCGGGGGTAGGCTCACGCGGGTGGCGGCGGTGTTCGCCTCCCTCGGGTGGCAGCGGTGGGTTCGCCTCACGCAGGTGGCAGCACCCCGCACAGCGCGTCCAGAGCCGCTCCGTAGGCGTGTTCCGAGGGGGTCGCGTACCCCACGACGAGGCCGTCGCGGGCCGGCATCCCGGTCTCCGGGTGCCGGAACGCGGCGAGGCCGTCCAGGGCGATGCCCTGCCAGGCGGCGGCCCGGACCGTGGACCGCTCCGTGCCGGGCGGGAGCCGCAGCACGGCGTGCAGCCCGGCCGCGATCCCGGTGACCTCGACGTGCGGGGCGTGCGCGGCGAGCGCCGCGACGAGCCGGTCACGGCGGCGCCGGTAGCGCTGCCGCATGCGCCGCACATGACGGTCGTAGGCCCCGCAGGAGATGAAGTCCGCGAGGCTCAGCTGGTCGAGGACGCTCGCCCACGCTTCGCGCTCGCCCTTGGCCGCGAGCACCGCGTCGACGTACCGCTCCGGCAGGACCATCCACCCCAGCCGCAGCGCGGGCGACAGGCTCTTGCTGACCGAACCTAGGTGAACGACCCGCTCCGGGTCGACCCTGGAGGGCTCCGACGGGTTTGCGGTCGTAGCGGAACTCGCCGTCGTAGTTGTCCTCCAGCACCACCCCTCCACGCGCGCGTGCCCAGTCGATCACCTCGGCGCGGCGCTCGGGGTGCAGCGGGCCGCCGGTCGGGAACTGGTGGGCGGGCGTGAGCAGCACGGCCCGCTCCCGCCCCAACCGGTCCACCCGCGCGCCGTGTTGGTCCAGCGGCAGCGGCACCGTCCGTACACCGGCCGCGGCCAGCACCTCCCGGTGGAAGCCCAGCCCGTACGCCTCCACGGCCAGCGGACCACGCAGCACCCCGCCGCGGCCCTGGCCGAACAGCAGCCGCAGGGCGTGGGCAAAACCGGAGCAGATGACGATCCGGTCCGGTTCGGTGCGTACGCCACGCGCGCGTGCCAGGTATTCGGTGAGCGCCTCCCGCAGTTCGCGGCGGCCGGCCGGATCACCCGGGCCGAAGGCCTCGTTGGGCGCCTGCTGGAGCGCCCGCCGGTAGGAGGAGAGCCAGGCTGCGCGCGGGAACGACGACGCGTCCGGAGTGCCCTGCCGCAGGTCGTGACGCGGTCCACGCGCGCGTGGAGGTGCCTTCGCGGGGACCCGCTCGGGGCGCAGGGGCGCGGCGCGCTCGGCCACCCGGGTGCCCGAACCCTGGCGGGCGGTCAGCCAGCCCTCCGCTACGCGTTCCGTTGACCCACGATTCCGCCATGAAAATGCACCCTACAGAGGGTCTTTTCGGTCCGCAGGTTGAAGGGCATGACGACGAACGCGATCCCCGCGACCACCGGTATCTCCCGCTCCGAGGGGGCCGGGACGGCCCGCCTCGACTTCGGCAAGGCGGCCCCCAAGGCCTTCCGCGCCCTCATCGGCTTCGATGCCGCCGCCCGGGAGGGCCTGGACCCGGCCCTCGTCTAACTGATCCAGATCCGCGCCTCGCACCTCAACCACTGCGCGTACTGCTTGCACATTCATACGAACGATGCGCGCAAGGCCGGCGAGAGCGAGGACCGGCTGCACATGGTCGCGGTGTGGCGCGAGGCCCGCCACTTCTTCACCGAGAAGGAACAGGCCGCCCTCGCCCTGACGGAGGCGGTCACCCTGGTCGCCGACGCCGACGCCGACGCCGACGCCGACGCCGACGCCGACGCCGACGCCGACGCCGGAGTCCCGGACGACGTCTACGCCGAGGCGGCGGCCCACTTCGACGAGGCCGAACTGGCCCACGTACTCGCCCTGATCTTCACGATCAACACGTGGAACCGGGTGGCCCTGTCGACGGGGAAGGTGGCGGGCACGGACGAACGGCGGCGCTAGACCGGTCGGTTCGGCACAGGCTGGTCGCTCGTTGCCCCGCGACGGTGGGCAAGCGCGGTGGTGAGCAACCGCGGCGGTGAGTGACCATGACGGCGGGCAGCCACGGTGGTGAGCGACCATGACGGCGGGCAGCCACGGTGGTGAGCAACCACGACGGTGAGCAACCACGACGGCGTCACCCGGCGGGTGTCGAACTCACCGCCACCGCCGGGCTACACCCTCATCGGTCGGTCGTACGGCCCGATCGGCGCCGGAAGCCTCGAACTCCCGGTCAGATGACAGTCGACCGCCGCCGCAACCGCCCGCCCCTCCGCGATCGCCCACACGATCAGCGACTGCCCGCGTGCCGCGTCACCTGCCGCGAACACCCCGGGCACGTTGGTCGCGAAGCCGGCGTCCCGTGCGATCGTGCCGCGAGGCTCCATGGTCAGCCCCAGCTGGTCAACGAGTCCGTCCTCCCGGTCCGGCCCGGTGAAGCCGAGGGCGAGCAGCACGAGGTCGGCCGGGAGTGACCGGTCGGTGCCCGGCAGAGGGCGCCGCTGCGCGTCCACCTCGACCAGGTGGAGCGAGCGCACATGCCCGTCCGCGTCGCCGGTGAAGCGCAGCGTCGACGCCGCGAACAGCCGCGCGTCGGCGTCCGCGGCGGGCGCCTTCCGCAGGTCGCGCGCCTCCTCGTGCGCGCCCGAGAGCCGGTAGATCTTCGGGTACGTCGGCCAGGGCTCGGTGTCCTCGTCGCGCTCCGTGCCCGGCTGGGCGTAGATGTCCAGCTGGGTCACGGACGCGGCGCCCTCCCGCACCGTGGTGCCCAGGCAGTCGGCTCCCGTGTCACCGCCGCCGACGATGACGACGTGCTTGCCGGCGGCGGACAGCGGGGAGGTCTCCAGGTCACCCTCGCAGACCCGGTTGGCCAGCGGTAGGTACTCCATGGCCTGGTGTATCCCGGCCAGCTCCCGCCCCGGCACGGGCAGTTCACGCCACGCCGTGGCGCCCGTGGCGATCACCACCGCGTCATAGCGCGCACGCAGCTCCGCGGCCCCGACGTCCCGGCCGACCGTCGTGGACGTACGGAACTTCGTCCCCTCGACCCGCATCTGCTCCAGCCGCCGGTCCAGATGGTGCTTCTCCATCTTGAACTCGGGGATGCCGTACCGCATCAGCCCCCCGAGCCGGTCGTTCTTCTCGTACAAGGCGACCGTGTGCCCCGCGCGGGTCAACTGCTGTGCCGCGGCGAGCCCGGTGGGCCCGGACCCGATCACCGCGACCGTCTTCCCGGACAGCCGGTCCGGCGGGCGCGGCGAGGTGAAGCCCTCCTCCCAGGCGCGGTCGGCGATGGCGCACTCGACGTTCTTGATGGTGACCGCGGGCTGGTTGATCGCGAGCACACAGCCCGCCTCGCACGGCGCCGGACACAACCGGCCCGTGAACTCGGGGAAGTTGTTGGTGGCGTGCAGCCGGTCGCTCGCCGCCCGCCAGTCCTCGCGGGAGACCAGGTCGTTCCACTCCGGGATGAGATTGCCCAGCGGGCAGGCGTCGTGGCAGAAGGGGATGCCGCAGTCCATGCAGCGGTCGGCCTGCTTGCTGATGATCGGCAGCAGCGCGCCCGGGACATAGATCTCTTTCCAGTCCCCAACCCGCTCCTCGACGGGCCGGCGGGGCCACTCCTGGCGGGGCGTGGTCATGAAACCCTTGGGATCGGCCATGGCCGTCTTCCTTGCGTACGCGTACGACGGGCCGTGCGACATCGGGCGGCACTCTTTCGGCCACGATACGTCCCATCGGCCACAGACGCAGAGTGTGCGACAGCGGTTTCTCTCAGGTGAGGGCCAGCACGTACGCCACAGCCGCGGCGGCCGAGGCGATCCCGCGGACGTGGTTCCACATCGTCCACTCGCGCACGTACGACGGCCAGTACGCGGCGGCCTCCGGGGTACCCGGGTCCAGCCCGAGCAGCGCGTCGTTGCGGGGCACGTTCGCGACCATGGTCAGCCCGAAGGAGCCGAACAGGTACAGCGCGCTGCCCAGCAGCATCTCCACGGTCCCCTCGTCGGGCCACAGCACGAACGTCACCACGGCGATCACCGCGCACACAACAGCCGACCCGGTGAACACGATCATGAAAGCCGGCCGTACGGCGGCCACGTTGATCGCGTTCATCGCGGCGACGCCCTGCGCGGGCGGCAGCGCGGCCAGTCCCCTCATCACGAATGTCGAGAAGCCGCAGAAGACCCCGGCCACCAGCCCGGTTCCGAGCACGCCCAGCACCGTCAAGACGAAGTACGGTCCATCGATCATGTCAACGTCAACTCCCGTCTCGGGCCAAGATCCTGTCCGGCACCGCCGTCACCTCAAGTGAAATCGCTTGCGGGCAGTGTGACCATGGCCTTGGGGCGCGGGGGCATACCCGAGCGTCCAGGTCAGCCACCGAGTTGTTGGAGCGGCTCTGACGGCCCCGTTCCGTGACGGCAGTGTTCCGTGACGGCCCCGTTCCGTGACGGCCGTGTTCGCGTACCCCCGTTCATCCGGCAGCCGTGGTCATGAACCGCCTGTTCATCCGGCAGCCGTGCTCATGACCGCCCGTTCCATGGCGACTCGCCCAACGGCCCGGCGAGTGGTGCTGATGCACAACCACGACGGCACAGCCGGGCGGTGCCGACGGACCGCGACCGCAACCCACCGCTCCCCGACCTCAGCCCACCCCCGCCTCCGGCTCCCGCCACGCCCGCAGCACCCGCAGCACCCGCAGCACCGACTCCACGCCCGCCGCAATCCGCCGCCGCGCCTCGTGCCGCGGCACGCCGCCCATCAGCAGCTGGTCGTACGGCGTGTACAGATGCCGTACGGACGCCACGACCGCCGACGTCACGGCCCCCTCGGACAGCGCCCGCCCCGCCGCGCTGCGCCCGACCCGTCCGCTGCCGCGCACCGAGGTGTGCGTGGCGATGGCCCGGGCCCGGTCGGCCGGGCACCCGGGAAACAGCCGCAGGATCTCCGCCGCGAACGCGTCCGCGAACCGCACGTCCTCCGCCGCCCGTCGGTGCGCGTCCCGGGCCCGGCGCCGGCGCCGCGCCTCCGCATCCGCCAGACACCGCTCCTCGGCCCGGACGAGCGCCGCCTCCTCGACGAGGACACCCTGCCGCTCGTACCGGCTCCTGCGCCGGTTGAACCGCACCACCACCGCCGACAGCGTGCTCTCCTCCCGCGACCTGCGCGTCAGCGCGGTGTCGCCGCGTGGCAGGAACACCAGGTGCCCGAGGTCCGCGCAGTCCAGACAGCGCGGCGCGCCCTCCTCCAGGACGAGCATGGGCAGCGGCCCGCGGCGGCACTCGGCGCAGTGCTTCCGTCTGAGGGGCTGGATGACCAGAAGTCCGACGCGGGGCGGGGGAGTTGCGGGAGGTGCCATACGGGGTTCATTGCCCCGCAGGCGCCGAGAACCAAGCCATCTGACGGGTCTGACGGGCGGCCCGCCGCGTGGATCAACGCCACCACCCCTGATCTCCTCCTTGACGCGGCCCGCGCCTTGCGCGATGCCCGTCTGCAGATGCTCCTTGCCGCTCGCCGAGCCCACGGACGCACTCGGTCCCGTGCCTGACGCATCATGGGCCGTGTGCGGCTCGAAGCGATCACCTGGGAACGGCTCGGCGACCTCCTCGCCGAGCGCCTTGTCGACCTGAAGCCGGGCGACGGCAGCCCCTCGCCGCGCATCGCCTTCGACGGCGCCCCCGCCGCCCGCCCCGGCGGCCTGGCCGAGCGTGTCTCGGAGGCGCTGCGCCTGCGCGGCCGCCCCTCGCTGGTGGTGGGCACCGAGGGCTTCCTGCGCCCTGCTTCCCTGCGCCTGGAACACGGTCATCGGGACGTGGAGTCGTACTACAACGGCTGGTTCGACACCGGCGCCCTGTGGCGCGAGGTCTTCGGCCCTCTCGAACCCGGCGGCGACGGCCGCGTCCTGCCCGACCTGTGGGACCCGGTCACCGACCGCGCCACCCGCAGCTCCTATGTCCACCTCCCGCCCGGCGGGCTGCTGTTGCTGCACGGTCCCCTCCTCCTACGCCACTGGTTCCCCTTCGACCTGACCGTCCACGTCCTCCTCTCCCCGGGCGCCCTGCGCCGTCGTACCCCGGAGGCGGAGCACTGGACGCTGCCCGCCTTCGAGCGCTACGAGGCCGAGGCCGACCCCGCCGGCACCGCCGACGTCCTGGTGCGCGCCGACGATCCGCGTCATCCGGCCTGGAGCGGCTGAAACCGTTTTGTATGCGCATGCATGTAACTGCCTTGGTGGGCATGACGACCTCCTGTGATGTCAGAAGGTGTGCAACCCGCGCCGTGACCCTCGGATCAGCCTGTCGGTCTTCGACCTGGCCAACCCCTGCACCTCGGTCGAGATCCGCGGTACCGCCGAGATCCTCCCGGACGAGGGCAAGCGGCTCCCGTACGAGCTCTCGCACAAGTACCTCGGCATCGACCCGCCCGCCGAGGTGGACGACGAGGTCCGCGCGATCATCCGTGTCGTGCCGTGGAAGATCATCGGCTTCTCGGCCTGACTCCGCCGCGCCCCGCGCCCCGCGCCGGGCGCGGACCCGCGGTCCCGGTGTGGTCCGTCAGAGCCAGCCGTTGCGCCGGAAACCGCGGTACAGCGCCAGGCAGGCGACGGATATCACGCCGATGACCAGGGCGTAGCCGAACCGCCAGTGCAGCTCCGGCATGTGGTCGAAGTTCATGCCGTACACCCCGCACACCATGGTCGGCACGGCGATCACCGCGGCCCACGCCGTGATCTTCCGCATGTCCTCGTTCTGCGCGACCGTGACCTGCGCGAGGTGGGCCTGCAGGATCGAGTTCAGCAGTTCGTCGAAGGAGGCGATCTGCTCCTTTGCCCGCATCAGGTGGTCGAGGACATCCCGGAAATAGGCCTGTATCTCCGGGTCGACCACCCGTATCGGCCGGGTGGCGAGGTCCTCGACCGGGCGGCCGAGCGGTACCACGGCACGCTTCAGCTCCAGCAGCTCGCGCTTGAGCTGGTAGATCCGCCCGGGGTCGGCCCGCGCGCCGTTCTCCGCGAACACGTCGGTCTCGACCTGGTCGATGTCCGCCTGAACCGAGTCGGTGACGGTCAGATAGTCGTCGACCACGTGGTCCGCGATCGCGTGCAGCACCGCGGCCGGCCCCTTGGCGAGTTGCTGCGGCTCGGACTCCAGCTCCTCACGCAGGGGACCGAGCGAGCCGTGCCGTCCGTGCCGCACCGTGATCACGAAGTCGTGGCCGACGAACACCATGATCTCGCCGGTGTTGACCACCTCGCTCGTCGCCGTCAGCTCCTCGTGCTCGACGTAGCAGACCGTCTTGAACACCGCGAACAGCGTCTCGCCGTACCGTTCCAGCTTCGGGCGCTGATGGGCCTCGACCGCGTCCTCGACCGCCAGCGGGTGCAGGTCGAAGAGATCGGCGATGCCCGCGAACTCCCGGTCCGTCGGCTCGTGCAGGCCGAGCCAGACGAAACCGTCGCCGGTCTTGCGGACCCGCGCCACGGCCTCCACCAGATCGCCGCCCCCGGGGACCCGGGCGCCGTCGCGGTATGTCACGCAGTTCACCACCGAGGAGCCCAGTGGTGACCGGGCGGGATGGCTCAGGTCGACCCGGGGGCGCCGCCGGGCGAGCCGTGCCACCTTGCGGAAGCCGCCGACCTTGTCGAGGCCTGTGACCTTCCGCAGATTCCCTGCCATGGACATCTGGATCTCCTTGCGTGGATCTCCCCGCGCCGCATTGTTGCGCCTTCGTGCGTCAGTCTGCCAGGCCGACGTGAGCGGCGGGTGAGCCTGTGGAAACGGGGCATTCCGCTTCGTTCCCGGCTGTGGACGGACGGGGCTTGGCGGTCGTCGCCGCACCGTGTGGGGCGACTGGGATGATCCCGGTATGACGCAAAGCGACGGATATCTGCTCGACAACCGGCAGGCCGAGGCGGGAGAGCGCTTCGACGCCTTCGCCACCCTTTTCGACCCCACCACGTTCCGGCACCTCGACGCGCTGGGCGTCGGGGCCGGCCGGCGGTGCTGGGAAGTCGGTGCCGGCGGCACCTCGGTCGTGTCCTGGCTGGCCGAGCGGGTCGGCCCCACCGGCAAGGTCGTCGCGACCGACATCGACATCTCACGGGTCGCCGCGGCGGGCCGCCCGCCGGTCGAGGTGCGGGTCCACGACGTGGGCGCGGAGGAGCCGCCGGGGGAGGACTTCGACCTGGTGCACGCCCGGCTCGTCCTGGTCCATGTGCCGGACCGGGAACGGGCGTTGCGGTCGATGATCAAGGCACTGCGGCCCGGCGGACGGCTGTTGGTCGAGGATGCCGACCCCGCCCTGCAGCCCCTGCTCTGCCCTGACGAACACGGCCCGAAGGAGGAGCTGGCCAACCGGCTCCAGCGCGGCTTCCGCCGGCTGCTCGCGGACCGCGGTGCCGACCTGTCGTACGGGCGCAAACTCCCGCGCCTGCTGCGCGAGGCCGGGCTGCGTCAGGTGGAGGCCTACGCCTACTTCCCGGTCACCTCGCCGGCCTGCGCCGCCCTGGCATCCGCCACGGTCCGCCAGATCCGCGGCCGGCTCGTCACGGCCGGCCTGGCCACGGACGAGGAGATCGACCGTCACCTGGCCAACGTGGCCTCCGGCGACATGGACCTGGCCACGGCTCCGATGATTTCGGCGTGGGGGTACAAGGCGTAGGGGAGAGGCGCGGTTGAGGTGATGGAGGGCAGGGGCGGACCGGCTCCCGAGTGGCTTGTGCACGGAGCTGCCGTGCCGTTGTCGGTTGCGCCGGGACGGTGGGTGCGGATTCACCCGCCTGGAGCGATCGCTGGTGACCCGTCAGCCGGCTCGCCTCGGCTCCGGCTCGGCGCCCTCTCCCGTCACCGGCATGGCCTCCTTCACCCGTCCCCGGTCATCGCCGGTGGCGGCCTTCTCCTCCTCCACCTCTCTTCCACCTCCCCCTCCTCGTCGGCGTCGGCTCCGCCCAGCCGTCACCGTCCGCTTCCGTTGGCCGCAGCCGTCACTGCTCCCCAGCCGCCCCCGGGTTCGCTTTCCTCGGCCGGAGCCGCCCCCGGGTTCGCTTTCCTCGGCCGGAGCCGCCCCCGGGTTCGCTTTCCTCGGCCGGAGCCACCCCCCGGGTTCGCTTTCCTCGGCCGGAGCCGCCCCCGGGTTCGCTTTCCTCGGCCGGAGCCACCCCCCCGGTCCGCCTCCCTCAGCCGACGCCGTCACCTACCCGCCGGAGGCCTCCCGCCCACCCGCTCCACCGCCAGCGCACCCGCCCGGCAGCCGGCCGCTGCCGAGGCCTCGGGCCCGGCGCCCGTGAGCAGGGAGGCGAGGAACGCTCCGGTGAAGGCGTCACCGGCGCCGGTGGTGTCCCGAGGCGTCGCCGGTACGGCCGGAACGCGGGCGCACACGGCGCCGGAACGGGCCACCAGGGCTCCGTCGACGCCCTGCTTGGCGACCACCAGCGGGACGCGTCGGCTCAGCTCGGCCGCAGCGTCCGCCGGATCGGGCAACCCCGTCAGCAGGCAGGACTCGTCACGGTTGGGCAGCAGCACGTCCACCCCTTCGGCGAGTGCCAGGAACCGGTCCACGCCCAGCTCGAGAAGAAAACCGGCCGACGCCGGATCCAGGCTCACCGGCACGCCACGCGCGCGTGCCGACGCGACGGCAACCCCCACCAGCGCCCGGCTCGGCTCGGAGAACAGCAGGTATCCCGACAGGTGCAGCCGGGCGACCCCGTCGAGCAACGCCTCCGACCAGTCGCCGGGCTCCAGCCGCAGGGACGCCCCGCTGTCCGTGAGGAACGTGCGCTCGGCCGCGGCTCCCGTGTCGACGAGGCAGATCACCGTCCCGGTCGGCGCCTCCGGGTCGACGACAAGCCGGGGACTCACCCCCGAAGCAATCAGCTCCCGCTCGTGCCAGGCGGCCGCGTCCGAGCCCACCCGCCCGAGCAGCCGCACATCCCGGCACCCCGAGCGGGCCGCCCAGCAGGCCACGTTGGCCCCCGCGCCCCCCGGCAGCGTCCGGATCACCGCGGCCGTGTCGGTACCGGACGCGAGCGGCCCCCGGTGCCGCGCGACGACGTCCGTCACGACGTCCCCGATCACCAGGAGCGCCCCACCCGCGTCACCGCCGGCTCCTGGCCTCGCACCGTCGGCTTCGGTCCCGTCCTCCCCGCCGTGGGCCGCCGACCCCGTCCCTGCTCCACCCGGGCCTGCCCCCGGTTGTTCCACCCCGCCGTGCACCGCGCCCGTTCCCGAGCCGCCCGTTCCCGAGCTGCCCGACAGCGCGCCGCTCCGACCGCCATCCGCTCTCGCCGTTCCTTGCCGTCCCGCCGTCACATCCGGGTCCACGCCGCCGCGATCCGCCCCGCGAGCCGTACGTTGCCCCGCACCGCCGCCAGATTGGCGCGCAGCGAGGCGCCGTCCGTGTGCCGCACCAGGTAGTCGAGCAGGAACGGCGTGACCGCCTGACCGGTGATGCCCTCCTCCTCGCATGCGTGCAGCGCGTCGGCGAGCACACGCGCGTGCACCTCGGGGTCCAGCTGCTCCTCCTCGGGGACAGGATGGGCGACGATCAGCGCCGACTCCGGCGCTCCGAGCGCGTCCTGCGCCCGCATGACCTCGGCCACCTCCTCGGGCGTCCGCAGCGTCCAGTCCACCGGATGACCCGAGTCGGAGAGGTAGAAGCCGGGGAAGCGGTCCGTGCCGTACCCGGCCACCGCGACGCCCAGCGTCTCCAGGCGCTGCAGGGTCGCCGGCACGTCCAGGATCGACTTCACGCCGGCGCACACGACCGTGATCCGGGTGCGGGCCAGCAGCCCCAGGTCGGCGGACTCGTCCTGCGTCACCGTCCACTCCCGGTGCACCCCGCCGAGCCCGCCTGTCGCGAACACCCGGATGCCCGCCAGAGCCGCCAGCAGGGCGGTCGCCGACACGGTGGTCGCCCCGCTCGCACCCGCCGCCACGGCGAGCGCCAGGTCGCGGTGGCCGAGCTTGCGGACCCCCTCCTCGTTCGCGACCCGCTCCAGCTGCTCCTTGTCCAGGCCGACGTGGGGGTGCCCGTCCAGCACGGCGATCGTCGCGGGCACGGCGCCCTCCTGCCGTACCGCCTCCTCCAGCTCCAGCGCCACCTGGAGATTGCGCGGGCGCGGCAGCCCGTGGGCGATGATCGTGGACTCCAGGGCCACCACCGGACGGCGCGCGGCCAGCGCCTTCCGCACCTCTTCGGACACCACCAGCACGCGCCTGCCTCCCGTCTGTCGCTCTTCCCTCATCTCTGGCGGGCGTTCCGCCCGGTCAAACTCTTGCGTCCGGTGGAGCGCGACACCAGCCTGGGTGCATGACGGACAACACGACACGTCTTGACCATGTCGTCCTCTGGGTGCGCGACCCGGTCGCCGCAGCCGACTTCTACGAGAAGGCGGTCGGCCTGGAGCCTCTGAGGGTCGCCGAGTTCGCCGCGGGCAAGGTGTCCTTCCCCTCCGTACGCCTCAACGACGAGACCATCTTCGATCTCGCCCCGCTCGCCCTGGCCGAGCACATGAACATGCTCCCCGGTGCGGCCGACAGCGCGGGCCACCCGGTCAACCACGTCTGCCTGTCCCTGCCGGCCGGCGGCTTCGACGCGCTGCGCACCCGCCTCGAGGAGCGCGCCGTCCCCGTGTCCGAGTTCTCCTACGACTCCTTCGGCGCCCGCGGAAAGGCCAGGCGCAGCTTCTACTTCCGCGATCCGGACGGGAACATCGTCGAAGCCCGGCACTACGAGTAGCCGCGCGAGGCGGTGACCTCACGGGGCACCGCCTCAGAACAGCGGCTCGGGCAGCACCCCCTCCAGTGCGAGCAGCTTCCGCTTGGTCTCCAGGCCGCCGCCGAACCCGCCGATGCCCCCGTCGCTCTCGACGACCCGATGGCAGGGCACGACGACCGGCAGCGGGTTGGACCCCATCGCCACGCCCACCGCCTGGGCTGCGCCGGGCTGGCCGACCCGGCCGGCGAGATCGCCGTACCCGACGACCGTGCCGTACGGCACGCCGGACACCAGCTCGCGTAGCACCTGCCGGTTGAAGCCCGAGATCAGGGACCAGTCCAGCGGCAACTCGAAGTCCTGCCGCTCACCAGCGAAGTACGCCTCCACCTGGCGTATCGCCTCCCCAAGGAGCGGGGAGCCGGGCGCCTCGACGGGCTCGGTGCCCAGCCGGGACGCCAGCCGGCTGAGCGCCCGGTCCCGCACCGCGTCGGTGGCGTGGAACACGACGTTGACCAGGCCGTCGCGCGTCGCCGCCAGCAGCAGGGGACCGATGTCGGTGCCGACGACCGTCCACACGACCTGCTGCTCGTACTGCCCGTGGCTGTCCATGCGACCACGGTACGGCGGGCCACTGACAACGCCCGGGGCCGGACGCGACCGTGTGCCGCCCTACCGGGCGGGGCAGGCCCTGGCAGGAGGTTCAGGACGCGTCCAGCGCCTCCCGCACCACGTCCGGCTTGTTGGTGATGATGCCGTCGACGCCGTAGCCGGCGACGGTCCGGGCGCGGGCCGCGTCGTCCACGACCCACGTGAAGACCCGCAGCGGGCTGCCGTGCGGTCCCGTGAACGCGTGGACGGTCGAGACGTAGCCGGCGGAGAGCGTGCCGTGCGAGGGGTTGATGAGGTCCGCGAAGCCGGCGTACTGGTGCAGGTCCGCCGTCGACGGCTGGCCGAGGAAGCCGGTCCTGATGCCCGGCTTCAGGTCGTGCACGATCCGCACACTGTCGGCGCTGAAGCTCTGCACGATCAGCCGGCTCGCCAGGTGCCGGTGGTCGAGCCAGCCCTCGTTGCCGAGGAGTTTGAGGGTCTGCCGCTCGATGCCCGGATACAGCTGGGGGTTCTTGATCTCCAGAAGCAGCTTCTGGTGGTTGTGTTCGACGCGGCGCATGTACTGCTCCAGCGTCGGCACGCGCGTGCCCGCGAACGCGGGACCGAACCAGCTCCCCGCATCCAGGCGCGCGACCTCGGCGGCGGTGAAGTCCTTCACCTTCCACGGCGCCCGGCCCGGGAAGACCTCCTCGACGTTGGTGGTCCGCTGAAGGCTGTCGTCATGGATGACGACGAGCTCGCCGTCCTTGGTGCGCTGCACGTCGTTCTCGACCCAGGGAATGCCGAGCGCGGCCGCCTTGTCGATGGCGGGCAGGGTGTTCTCGGGGGTGTAGGCGGAGGCGCCCCGGTGGGCTACGACCAGGGGCCGGTCGTAGGCGCCGACGGCCCGGACCTCGGAGGTGGGCAACAGCAGGGTGGTCCCCAGGAGCGCGGTGGTCGTGGCGGCAACTGCGCGCGCGTGCATGCGTACTCCTCGCGTCGTGCGATCACGGACAGCACAAGATTGACAGCAGAGAGTCAACGCCGGGTGGGCGCAGGATGTCCACAGATTGAATGGAGTTGCCCAAGTCCGCTCACTGGTGCCGCACAACTGCGGCAAGGGCGTGTTTCTTTGCCGGAAAATCGTTCGACCATTCCGGTGGGGGTCATACTCTCTGCGTCAACCCCGACTGCTCGGGCGGTCCTGGGACGGGGCGCATCACGACATTCCGGGACGCAAGAGGGTGGAAGGGCAACCGCGCATGCAAGGCACGGTCGACGGATTCAGCTACGGGCTCGTCACCCCGCTGGTGGCCTATCTCATGGCCTCCCTCGGCGGGGCCCTCGGCCTGCGCTGCACCACCCGGGCCCTGCTTGTCGCCCACTCCTGGCGCCCCGGCTGGCTCGCCCTCGGCGCGGCGGCGATCGGCTCCGGCATATGGACCATGCACTTCATCGCGATGATGGGGTTCACGGTCAAGGAGGCGCCGATCCACTACGACAAGCCGACGACGTACGCGAGCCTGGCCGTCGCCATCGTCATGGTGGGCATCGGGATCTTCATCGTCGGCTACAAGGGCGCGACCGGCTCCGCGCTGTTCACCGGGGGCACGATCATCGGTCTGGGCGTCGCCTCGATGCACTACCTGGGTATGGCCGGGATGCGCCTCAACGGCAGGCTCGAGTACAACACGCTCACCGTCGGCGCCTCCGTCGTCATAGCCGTCGTGGCCGCGACTGCCGCCCTCTGGGCGGCCGGACAGGTCAGGGGGTTCCCGTGGAGCGTGGGCGCGAGCCTCGTCATGGGGCTCGCCGTCAGCGGCATGCACTACACCGGCATGGCCGCCCTCAGCGTCCACGTGCACGGTACGGGGGTTACCACCACCGCCGGTGAGTCGCCGGCGGCCCTGCTCGCGCCCATGCTGGTCGGCCCCCTCGCCTTCCTGCTGCTCGCCGGCGTCGTCGTGATGTTCGACCCGATGATGGTCATGGGCAGGCCCGACTGGACCCCTGTCGAGCAGGAGCCGGGCATACCGGCGCGCGAGCTCGTCCCGTACGCCGCCCGGCGGCCCGTGGTCCGCGCCCGTCGGAACCTGGGACACCGCCCTTCCCGCACACCGCAGAACCGGTGATCGGGTCCCGTTGTCAGTGGCGGGTCGTACGGTGGATGACATGCGGCCCGTTTCCCACATCGAACGCACGGTGGCGCCCTTCGAGGTCGTCAGCCCCTACCAGCCCAGCGGCGACCAGCCGCAGGCCATCGCCGAGCTCGCCCGGCGTATCGAGGCGGGCGAGAAGGACGTCGTCCTGCTCGGCGCGACCGGCACCGGCAAGTCCGCCACCACCGCGTGGATGATCGAAAAGCTCCAGCGCCCGACGCTCGTGATGGCGCCGAACAAGACGCTGGCCGCCCAGCTGGCGAACGAGTTCCGCGAACTGCTGCCGAACAACGCCGTCGAGTACTTCGTCTCGTACTACGACTACTACCAGCCCGAGGCCTACGTCCCGCAGTCGGACACCTATATCGAGAAGGACTCCTCGATCAACGAGGAGGTGGAGCGCCTGCGCCACTCCGCGACCAACTCGCTGCTCACCCGTCGTGACGTCATCGTGGTCGCCTCGGTCTCCTGCATCTACGGCCTCGGTACTCCGCAGGAGTACGTGGACCGCATGGTCCCCCTCAGGGTCGGCGACGAGATCGACCGGGACGAGCTGCTGCGCCGCTTCGTGGACATCCAGTACACACGCAACGACATGGCCTTCACGCGCGGCACCTTCCGGGTGCGCGGCGACACCATCGAGATCTTCCCGGTCTACGAGGAGCTGGCCGTCCGCATCGAGATGTTCGGTGACGAGATCGAGGCGCTGTCCACCCTGCACCCGCTCACCGGCGAGATCATCAGCGACGACCAGCAACTGTACGTGTTCCCGGCCTCGCACTACATCGCGGGTCCGGAGCGCATGGAGCGCGCCATCAAGGGCATCGAGGAGGAGCTGCAGGAGCGCCTGGCCGAGCTGGAGAAGCAGGGCAAGCTCCTGGAGGCCCAGCGCCTGCGGATGCGCACCACGTACGACATCGAGATGCTCCGCCAGATCGGCACCTGCTCGGGCGTGGAGAACTACTCGATGCACTTCGACGGCCGCTCGCCCGGCACCCCGCCCAACACCCTGCTCGACTACTTCCCGGACGACTTCCTGCTCGTCATCGACGAGTCGCACAACACCGTCCCGCAGATCGGCGCCATGTACGAGGGCGACGCCTCCCGCAAGCGCACCCTCGTCGAGCACGGCTTCCGGCTGCCCTCCGCGCTCGACAACCGCCCGCTGAAGTGGGAGGAGTTCCAGGAGCGCATCGGCCAGACCGTCTACCTGTCGGCGACTCCGGGCAAGTACGAGCTCTCGCGCGCGAACGGTTACGTCGAGCAGATCATCCGCCCCACCGGCCTCGTCGACCCCGAGGTCGTCGTCAAGCCGACCGAGGGCCAGATCGACGACCTGGTGCACGAGATCCGCAAGCGCGTGGAGAAGGACGAGCGCGTCCTGGTCACGACGCTCACCAAGAAGATGGCCGAGGACCTCACGGACTACTTCCTGGAGCTCGGCATCCAGGTGCGCTACCTGCACAGCGACGTCGACACCCTGCGCCGCGTCGAGCTGCTGCGCGAGCTGCGCAGCGGCGAGTTCGATGTGCTGGTCGGCATCAACCTCCTCCGCGAGGGCCTCGACCTGCCGGAGGTCTCCCTGGTGGCGATCCTCGACGCCGACAAGCAGGGCTTCCTGCGCTCCGGCACCTCGCTCATCCAGACCATCGGCCGCGCGGCACGCAACGTCTCCGGCCAGGTCCACATGTACGCCGACAAGATCACCCCGGCGATGGAGAAGGCCATCGAGGAGACCAACCGCCGCCGGGAGAAGCAGATCGCGTACAACAAGGCGAACGGCATCGATCCGCAGCCGCTGCGCAAGAAGATCAACGACATCGTCGCGCAGATCGCCCGCGAGGAGGTCGACACCGAGCAGCTGCTCGGCTCCGGCTACCGCAAGCTGAAGGACGGCAAGGGTGCCAAGACCCCGGTGCCGTCGCTCGGCGACAAGGCGGCCAAGGGCGCGAAGTCCACCAAGTCCGCCAAGTCCGCCAAGGGCAAGGCGAAGGAGACGGTGCCGACCGACCGTCCCGCGGCCCAGCTCGCCGAGCAGATCGAGGAGATGACGGAGCGGATGCGCGCCGCGGCGGCCGACCTGCAGTTCGAGGTCGCGGCCCGGCTGCGTGACGAGGTCGCCGAGATGAAGAAGGAACTGCGCCAGATGAAGGAAGCAGGCCTGGCCTGACCTTCACCGTGGAGCCCGGCCCAGCGGGGCCGGGCCCTTCCGTACGCGCTGTGTTGCAAGACCGGCACAAAGTGTGGACCGGTGTGCGGCGTTGTCAGTGCCCCTGCGTAGGGTTCTGATCAACCGCGGACTCCGCGGCAACAGGGGAGTAGTCCGAGAGGGGAAACAGCCGTGACCGTCAACTTGACCAAGGGTCAGGCCATCAGTCTGCAGAAGAACGACGGGGGCAACCTGACCGCGGTCCGCATGGGTCTCGGCTGGCAGGCGGCCCCCCGCCGTGGCCTGTTCGGCTCGCGTACGCGTGAGATCGACCTCGACGCCTCCGCCGTGCTGTTCGCAGACAAGCAGCCGGTCGACGTCGTGTTCTTCCGCCACCTGGTGAGCGATGACGGCTCCGTGCGCCACACCGGTGACAACCTCGTCGGCGGTGCCGGCCAGGGCGGCGACGACAAGGCCATCCTCGTCGACCTGGAGCGTGTCCCGGTCCACATCGACCAGATCGTCTTCACCGTGAACTCTTTCACGGGCCAGACCTTCCAGGAAGTGCAGAACGCCTTCTGCCGCCTGGTCGACGAGACCAATGGTCAGGAGCTCGCCCGCTACACCCTCGCGGGCGGCGGCAACTACACGGCCCAGATCATGGCGAAAGTGCACCGTGCGGGCGCCGGCTGGACGATGACGGCCCTCGGCGTCCCGGCCAACGGTCGCACCTTCCAGGACCTGATGCCGACGATCCTGCCGCATCTGTAGGACGGCCCGGCGAGCGGCACACGACACAGCGACACAGGGGGAGAAGGCGATGACGGCCGAGCTGGTGCGGGGGCAGAATCACCCGCTCGACGAGGTCCGCCTCGAGATCCGCATCTCGGCCGGCAAGCCGATCGTGGCCGCAGCCACGCTCAACGACGGCAACGGCAAGGTGCGGGGCCCCGAGTGGGTGGCCCATCCGGGCGCGCCCGTCCTGCCCGGGCTCGAGGTCTCCCGGCAGGCGGCCGCCGACCACCGGCTCGCAGTCGACCTCGTTGCCGTGCCGGAGGCCGTGCACCGCGTCAACGTGCTGCTCGCCCTGCCCACCGCAGGCGCGGGCCCGATGCGGTTCGGCGCGGTCGCTGCCCCCTTCGTCGCGGTCACCGGCCTGGACGGCACGGAAATCGCCAGCTACACCATCACCGGCCTGGATGCCGAGTCGGCCGTGATCGCCCGGAGTTCTACCGCAGGCAGGGCGCCTGGAAGGTGCGCGCCGTCGGCCATGGGTACGCCGGCGGTCTCGCCGAGCTCTTCGCCGACCAGGAACTGCCCCAGGCCCACCACCTCGCAAGCACCGTCGACGAGGCGGTCGCCCGAGGGCTGGCCCGCTCGGTTGCGGCCCGTCCGCCGCGTACGGCGGACGCCGACCGCTCCCGGCAGGCGTCCGCACCGGCCCTCGGCCCGGAGGGCGGCTCGGCGGCATCGCAGGCCGTGTACGGGCCCGTACCGGCGCAGCCCGTGTCCCCCTACGGCGGTCAGGCCTCCGGTGCCCCCGGGCAGCCGACGCCGCAGCCGCCGTCTTCGGACGGAGGCGCACCGCAGTCGGCATACCCCGGATACGGCCCGCCGGCCTCCTCACCCAGCCGTCGACGCCCAACGGCGGCCCGGTCAACTACAGCCAGCCGCACCGGCAGAACCCAGCCCCTCCGCCGCCCCCGCCGGCCGCTCCCCGGCCCCGCCCGGGCAGGCCGCGCAGCCTGTCGCGGGCGACGCGACCGGCTGGTCCATGGACGAGCGGCTCTACAACCAGGTCTGGGGCATGCTCGAGGACCTGGCCCGCACCACGGCCGCCTACCGCAGCGCCGTCGACTTCGCCGAGTCGCGCATGGAGAAGGAGCTCGACCAGGTCCTGTCCGACCCGCGCAGCCGGATCGGCGGACAGGGCGAGGCCGCGCGGGAGGCGGCCCGCGTCAAGCACGCGCAGCTCGTCGACCAGGCCAGAGCGGCCCTCGACCGCGACCTCGCGCAGCTCACCGCCGAGTCCGAGGTCGTCGAACCCGCGCTGCCGCCGGCGTACGTGCGCTGGGACAACCCGGTCTGGCACGGCTACCGCGTGCCGATGGAGCTCCCGATGGCCGTACGCCTCGGCGACCTCCACCTGCCCGAGAGCGCGTCCCTGCGCATCCCCATGCTGGTCCGGCTGCCGCTGGAGCGCGGTCTGTGGATCGACAGCGGCCGCTCCGGATCGTCCGACGGCTCGTTCGCCGACGAGGGTGAACTGCGGCGCCTCGCGATGGACACGGCCGTGCGCACGCGGCCCGGCTGCTGGCCGTCCACCCGCCGGGCGAGTTCGGCGTGCACGTCATCGACCCGGCCGGATCAGGAGCGCAGGCGCTCGTCCCGCTGGTGCAGACGGGCGTGCTCGCGGCTCCGCCCGCGATCGGCGCCGCGGGTGTCGCGGACGTGCTGAGCCGGCTCACCCAGCGGGTCGACCTGGTGCAGATGGCCGTGCGCGGCGGCGCGGCCGACGCGCTGCCACCCGGCTTCGACACCTCCGAGCAGCTGCTGATCGTCAACGACTTTCCGCACGGCTTCGACGACCGCGCTGTCACCCAACTGCGCTCCCGGACGCCGCCGCCTACGGCCCGTTGCTCGACCCGCTGTGGCGTTCGCTGCTGCGACTCACCCCCCTCCCCGACGACCACCTCGCCGACCCCTGGATCGGGCACGCCTGGACGTACGAGCCGCCGCTGGTGCCCCCCGGGAGCCAGGTGCTCCAGCAGGTCCTCACCCAGGTTGCGACGGCCCGTCGCGACTGGAACCGGTGACCGCGGAGGCGGAGGACTGGGGCGCACCAAGCAGTCGTAAGGCTTTCTGACCAGCGAATTTGAATTTTCCTTTGCTAATCTCTTTACCTTTTCTTGGTGATCCGAGTAGTCTTTTCCGTACGGAGGGGAGTACCCCTTGTCTGTTGCGGCGTACCCGTCAAGACGGATCCGGCTGGATCCCGGGGCGTCGGCCCGCGGGTTCGGGGCGTGTCATGCGCGCCGGACACCGCAGGTGGAAGAGACCTCCGGCAGCGAGACGCTGACCATGTGCCATTACGTACTGCTGGAGGCGCAGTGGAAGTTTCCATGACCCTGTGGGTCCTGACCATCGTGGGCCTCGCCGCCCTGATCGCTGTCGACTTCTTCATCGGCCGCAAGCCCCATGACGTGTCGATCAAGGAAGCTGGGATCTGGACCATCGTCTGGATCGCTCTGGCCGGCCTGTTCGGGCTCGGCCTGCTCGTCTTCGGCGGCGGTCAGCCCGCTGGCGAGTTCTTCGCGGGCTTCATCACCGAGAAGTCGCTGAGCGTCGACAACCTTTTCGTCTTCGTCCTGATCATGGCGAAGTTCGCGGTGCCGTCGCAGTACCAGCAGCGCGTGCTGCTCGTCGGAGTCCTCATAGCCCTGGTGCTGCGGGCCGTCTTCATCGCCGCGGGAGCGGCGATCATCGCGAATTTCGCGTGGGTGTTCTACCTCTTCGGCGCCTTCCTGATCTGGACCGCCTGGAAGCTCATCCAGGAGGCCCGTTCCGACGAGGAGGACGAGGAGTACGAGGAGAACAAGCTGCTCAAGGCCGCCGAGCGCCGCTTCGGCGTGGCCAACCGCTATCACGGCACCAAGCTGTGGATCCGGCAGAACGGCAAACGCGTGATGACGCCGATGCTGGTCGTGATACTCGCCATCGGCACCACCGACGTGCTGTTCGCCCTCGACTCGATCCCCGCGATCTTCGGCCTGACCCAGGATCCGTACATCGTCTTCACGGCCAACGCCTTTGCGCTGATGGGCCTCAGGCAGCTGTACTTCCTGATAGGCGGCCTGCTGGAGAAGCTGGTCCACCTGTCGTACGGCCTGTCGGTCATCCTCGGCTTCATCGGCGTCAAGCTGGTACTGCACGCGCTGCACGAGTCCGGCGTTCACGTCCCGGAGATCAGCATTCCGGTCTCCCTGGCCGTGATCTGCGCGGTCCTGGCCGTCACCACCCTCACCAGCCTGATGGCTTTCAGGAAGCGGGCGGCGCGGGAGCGGCGCGACAGCGCCCCGAAGGACAGCATCGACGTCTGACCGGTCGGACGGGGAAACCCCCAGCTCCGGGAGCGGCGCGCGGTTCATTGCCGACCGCCGCTGCCGGGTGCTTCGTTGGGTGCTGAGCGTTCCGCCCGGGGACGCCACGGCTGGGTGGGCCAGGTGGGCGTGGGACTGCCGACGGGCCGCGGACCGGAATGCGAACTGTCGGTGCCTCTGCGACGCTCGCTTCATGATCACTCGGCTCCGGGCGCTCACGGCAGCGTGGACGACCGTCGTGCCGGTGCTCGCGGTGGTCCTGCTGGTCTTCACCTGGGGGCGCGACCTCCCCGTTGCGGTCGTCGCGTTGGTGACCGTGGTCCTCGCCGGCTCCGTCCTGGCCGCGGTGCATCACGCCGAGGTGATCGCCCACCGGGTCGGTGAACCCTTCGGGTCCTTGGTCCTCGCCATCGCCGTCACCGTCATCGAGGTCGCCCTGATCGTCACCTTGATGGCGGACGGCGGCGCCAAGAGCTCGACGCTGGCCAGGGACACGGTGTTCGCCGCCCTGATGATCACGTGCAACGGCGTCGTCGGCCTGTGCCTCCTCGTCGCCTCCCTGCGCCACGGCACGGCCGTCTTCAACCCCGAAGGCACCGGAGCCGCCCTCGCCATCGTGGCGACCCTGGCCACGCTCAGCCTGGTGCTGCCGACGTTCACCACCAGCAAGCCGGGCCCGGAGTTCTCCGGCGTGCAGCTCACCTTCGCCGCGTTGTCCTCGCTGATCCTGTACGGCCTGTTCGTTGCCACCCAGACCGTGCGGCACCGCGACTACTTCCTGCCGATCACCCGGCAGGGAGAGGTGATCACCACGGATGACCACGCGGAGGCGCCCTCCGCCCGTACCGCCTGGACCAGCCTGGGGCTGCTGGGCCTCGCCCTGGTCGGCGTGGTCGGACTGGCCAAGGGCGTGTCGCCCACCATCGAGTCCGGGGTGGAGGCCGCCGGGCTGCACCACGCCGTCGTCGGCGTGATCATCGCGCTGCTCGTGCTGCTGCCCGAGACCATCGCGGCGCTGCGCTCCGCCCGGCGCGACCGGGTGCAGACCAGCCTCAACCTAGCGCTCGGCTCCGCGATCGCCAGCATCGGCCTGACCATCCCCGCCGTTGCCCTGGCGTCCGTGTGGCTCTCCGGACCGCTCGTCCTCGGCCTCGGCTCCACCCACATGCTGCTGCTCGCCCTCACCGTAGTGGTCAGCTCGCTGACCGTGGTGCCGGGACGGGCCACGCCGCTCCAAGGGGGCGTTCATCTGGTCGTGTTCGCCGCGTATCTGGAACTCGCCATCAACCCCTAGCGCGATGCGGTGGCCGGCTCCACCTCCCCCATCGCCACCTGACGCGTCTCCGGCAGCAACGCGAAGCACCCCAGGCTGAACAGCGCAACCCCGGTCAAATAGGCGCCGACACCCCAGGGAACGCGACCCCCGCGCTCCGCGAGCGCCGTCGCCACGATCGGCGTGAGGCCGCCCCCGAGGACCCCGCCGAGGTTGTAGCCCACCGCGGCGCCCGTGCAGCGCACCCGCGGCTCGTACAGCTCCGGCAGATACGCGGCGATCACGGCGAACATCGTGATAAACGCCAGCAGCGCGCCCAGGAAGCCGAGGAACATCAGCAGCGGCGCACCGGTCGCGAGCAGCGCGACCATCGGGAACATCCACAGAGCAGCCGCCGCGCATCCCGCCAGGCACAAGGGCTTGCGCCCGTAGCGGTCGCCGAGCAGCGCCGCCAGCGGGGTGAACGAGCCCTTCACCACCACGGCGGCCATGATGCAGCCCAGCATGACCGTACGGCTCACCCCGAGCCGCTCCGTCGCATAGGCCAGGGACCAGGTCGTCACGGCGTAGAACACCGCGTATCCGACCGCGAGGGCGCCCGCCGTCAGCAGTACCAGTCGCCTGTGGTCCCGCACGACGTCGACGAACGGCACGCGCGCGTGGACGTCGATCTCGAGGAACCGGGGACTCTCGGCGAGCGACGAACGCAGCCACAACCCGGCCACGGCCAGCACCCCCGCCGCCCAGAACGGCACCCGCCACCCCCACTGCGCGAACTGCGCGTCGGAGAGGGTTGCCGACAGCACCAGCATCACGCCGTTCGCGAGGACGAAGCCGAGCGACGGGCCCACCTGCGGAAAACTGGACCACAGCCCACGACGTGCCGCGGGCGCGTGCTCCACGGTCAGCAGCACCGCCCCGCCCCACTCCCCACCCAGCCCGAGCCCCTGCAGAAAGCGCAGGACGAGCAGCAGCACGGGAGCGGCCGCCCCGATCGTGTCGTACGCCGGTGCGAACCCGACCGCGACCGTCGACGCGCCGGTCAGCAGCAGCGAGGCGACGAGCACCGGCCGCCGCCCGTGCCGGTCACCGATGTGGCCGAACAGCACCGAGCCGAGCGGCCGGGCCACGAACCCCACGCCGAACGTGCCGAAGGCGGCCAGCGTCCCCGCCACCGGCGAGAACGTGGGGAAGAACAGCGGCCCCAGGACCAGGGCCGCCGCGGTGCCGTAGACGAAGAAGTCGTAGAACTCGATCGCGGTCCCGGCGAGCGAGGCGGCGGCGAGCCGCAGCATGGACGGTGCCTTTACGGTGCGTACAACGTGCATGTCGCGTCAACTACCCACAGTGACCGCGGGTTACGGGGGCGTGCGGAGGTGAGGCCCGCGCGTCAGCAGGTGGCGGTGGTGCGCCTCCACCGTGATAAACCAAGTTCGAGCAGCGGTCGTCAGCGGACCGCCGCACCACGACGGACCGGAGGAACCGTGCCCCGCACCTTGGCCAACGCCCCGATCATGATCCTCAACGGCCCCAACCTGAACCTGCTGGGCCAGCGCCAGCCGGAGATCTACGGCTCCGACACGCTCGCCGACGTCGAGGCCCTGTGTGCCAAGGCGGCGGCCGCGCACGGCGGCACGGTGGACTTCCGCCAGTCCAACCACGAGGGCGAGTTGGTCGACTGGATCCACGAGGCACGGCTGAACCACTGCGGGATTGTGATCAACCCGGGCGCCTACTCGCACACCTCCGTGGCGATCCTGGACGCGCTCAACACCTGTGACGGCATGCCGGTGTTGGAGGTCCACATCTCCAACATCCACCAGCGCGAGTCGTTCCGGCACCATTCGTACGTCTCACTGCGCGCCGACGGTGTCATCGCGGGGTGCGGTGTGCAGGGGTACGTGTTCGGCGTGGAGCGGGTCGCGGCGCTAGTGGGGGCGGGGCAGGCGGACACATAGGCCCCGCCCTTCGAGGCGAGCGGACACATAGGCCCCGCCCTTCGAGGCGAGCGGACACATAGGCCCCGCCCTCCGAGGCGAGCCGACACGTAAGCCCCGCTCTTCAGGGCGCATGCACCTTACAGGCGCCCCGCCTCCACGATCCGCCGCAGGAAGCGTCGCGTGCGCTCCCGCTGCGGGTCGCCGAAGACCTGCTCCGAGGTCCCGCGCTCCAGCACGACGCCTGCTTCCAGAAAGCAAACCTGGTCGGCAACTTCACGGGCGAACCCCATCTCGTGCGTCGCCAGGACCATCGTCATACCCTCGTCCTTCAGGTCGCGGACGACCGTGAGGACCTCGCCCACGAGCTCCGGGTCGAGGGCGGCGGTGATCTCGTCGAGCAGCAGCCGGGGACGTACGGCCAGGGCGCGGACGATGGCCACCCGCTGCTGCTGGCCGCCGCTGAGCCGGTCCGGGTACTCGCCCGCCTTCCCGGCGAGCCCGAGCCGCTCCAGCAGCTCCCGGGCGCGCTCCTCGGCTTCCGCGCGGGGAACGCCGTGCACCCGGCGCGGGGCGAGGGTGATGTTCTCCAGGACCGTCATGTGCGGGAAGAGGTTGTACGCCTGGAAGACCACGCCGATCCGGCGGCGTACGGCGTCCTGGTCGACGCGCGGGTCGGTGATCCCTCGCCGCCCAGCCAGATCGCGCCGTCGTCGATCTCCTCGAGGAGGTTCGCGCACCTGAGCAGCGTCGACTTGCCGGAGCCGGAGGCGCCGATCAGTGCGGTCACCGTGTGCGGGGCGACCTCCAGGTCGACGTTCCTCAGCACGACCGAGCGCCGAAGGTCTTGCGGACGGACTCCATTCGCAGCACGAGGGAGTCGCCGGAGGCGCTGTCGTTGGTGCTCACAGGTTCCCTCCCTGCGCCCGCTGCCGGTCCATCCGGGCCGTCACCCAGTCCGTTAGGCGGGTCATCGGGATGGTCAGCGCGACGAAGACCAGTCCCGCGACGATGTACGGCGTGTAGTTGAGGCTGCGGCCCACGATGATGTCGGCGGCCCGTACGGCGTCCACGGCCCCGCCGATCGACACGAGGCCGGTGTCCTTCTGCAGCGACACCAGGTCGTTGAGCAGGGGCGGCACCTGACGGCGTACGGCCTGTGGCAGCACCACGTACCGCAGCGCCTGCCGGTTGGTCAGTCCGAGCGAGCGGGCCGCGGCGCGCTGCGAGGGGTGGACGGACTCGATGCCGGCGCGGAACACCTCGGCGACGTACGCCGCATACGTCAGCGTCAGCGCCATTCCGCCGAGCAGCACCGGGTCGACCGTCACGCCCTGCAGTCGCAGTGCCGGGACGCCCAGGACCACGATCATCAGGTTGATGATCAGCGGCAGTCCGCGGAAGAAGTCGGTGTACGCGGCCGCCAGGACGCGCAATGGAAAGAACACCGGGCCACGCAAGGTCCTGGCGATCGCGATGAGCATCCCGAGGACCAGCACGGCGGCGCCGCAGATCAGCAGCAGCCGTACGTTCAGCCACAGCCCTTCGAGGACTTTCGGGAACGCCTCCCGCGCGTAACCCCAGTCGAAGAACGTCTCCTTGGTCCGCGGCCAGCCGGGCGCGTTGACGACGACCAGGTAGAGGACGGCACCGGTGACCAGGGTCGACAGCGCCGCGATCCCCGTGGCGCGGCGGGCGCGGGCCCGCTTGTAGCGCTCGCGCTCGATCCGCCGCTGCGACGGGACGTAGCCGTCGTCCCCGCCGGACATGTCACCCTTGTCGTCCGCGCCCTCCCGGCCGGACTCCTCCTTTGTGACCGTCACTTGAGCACCGGGGCGTCGACGGCGTCGGACAGCCACCGCTTCTCGATCGTCGCCAGCGTGCCGGCCTTGCGCAGGGCGTCCACGGCGCCTGTCACGCATGAGGTCAGCGCGCTGCCCTTGTCCAGCACGAGGCCGAACTGCTCGGGGGTACCCCCCTGGTTCTCGAACTGACCCACGACCTTCGCGTCGGTCACCTCGGCCGACGTGATGTAGAAGGCGGTCGGCAGGTCGGTGACGACGGCGTCGACCTGACCGTTCTTCAGCGCGGACTTGGCCTGGTCGTTCTTGCCGTACACGGCGGCAGCCTGCTTCGGCTTCACAACGTCGTTAATGTGAGCCGTCATCCTGTGCGGGGCTGCTGTCCAGTTGACTGCGCAACAACGAGCGTCGGGAGCGCGCGGGTGCCACCGACGCGTGCGAAGACTTCACACGGGGCGCGCGCCGTTCCTTGCGCCGGGGCGCGTGTCGTTTTGGTTCGTGCTGCCTGAGCGGAGTCCGCCGGAAAAACCGACTCCCTCGCTCACCACCCGCGCGCGTGCCACTCCGGCAGGTGCGGGCGTTCCGCGCCCAGCGTCGTGTCGTTGCCGTGTCCCGGGTACACCCAGGCCTCGTCCGGGAGCACGTCGAAGATCTTCGTCTCGACGTCGTGGATCAGGCTGGCGAAGGCCTTCGGATCCTTGCGGGTGTTTCCGACGCCCCCTGGGAAGAGACAGTCGCCCGTGAACACGTGCGGGTGGCCATGCGGGTCGTCGTAGATCAGCGCGATCGAGCCCGGCGTGTGCCCGACCAGATGGCGCGCGGTGAGCTCCACGCGCCCCACCCGGATGGTGTCGCCGTCGTCGACGGGGACGTCGGTCGGGACGGGGATGCCCTCGGCGTCGTCCCGGCCGGCGTACGTACGCGCGCCGGTGGCGGCCACGACCTCGGCGAGCGCCTGCCAGTGGTCGGCGTGCCGGTGGGTGGTGACGACGGAGGCGATGCCGTCGTCACCGATCATGCCGAGCAACGTCTTCGCGTCGTTGGCCGCGTCGATCAGCAGCTGCTCGTCGGTCGCCCGGCAGCGCAGTAGATAGGCGTTGTTGTCCATCGGGCCGACCGCGATCTTGGTGATCATCAGGTCTTTCAGCTCGTGCACGTCCGCCGGGCCGCCGACCGTCACCTCTCCGCTGTACGTCATGGCCGTCAGCCTATAGCGCGGGAGTGCGGCGCAGGTCCCCCGCTGAGGCGGTAGGACTACAGTGGGGGAAGCGACGGCAGCGCGCCGCCCTCCACCCGCAGCGCTGATCCGTCGCGGCGCCCGGCCAGCCAGCCGAGCAGGTCCGCCCGGCCTCCCGTGACGGTGATTCCGGGCTCGGTCGCCTCCCGACCCGTGCCCCACGCGCGCGTGCCGTCCGTCAGACGGGTCGGCGGTACGTCGGGGTGCCCCGCGAACCGCCGGGCGAGGAAGTCGATCTCCCGCTCCACGAACGCGGCCGGCAGGTCCTCCAGCTCGTACCCGATCCCGAGGTCCACATGGTGCAGCTCGACCTCCACCCAGCGCCGGAACGGCACCCGGGACGCGGAGTCGGTGACCCCGTTGCGCAGCTCCACCGTGCGCGACCAGTCCGCCGGGGCGGCCGCCGCCTCCTGGAAGCGGGCCGCGCTCTCGCGCACGTCGGCGAGCTGGACGTCGAGGGGGCGCGGGGCGTCCCGCTCGATGTCGGCGTCCCGGGCCTTCGCGGAGACGTACATGGGACGGCCCTCCAGGACGTTCACGAGCGCGTCCGCATTGCGCGCGAGGTGGGCGAGGACGTGGCCGCGGGTCCAGCCCGGTAGCCGTGACGACTCGGTCACAGACACGTTGTCCAGTTTGGCCGCTGCGGTGAGCAGTCCTTCGGTCGCGTCACGTACAGACGCCAGGTCGCGCGCGTGATCAATCATGGGGCCGACCCTAGCTCCGCCACACCTTCGGGTGAAGGTGGCGGACCACACCCGCAAATCGAATGCACGTGCTATATGGTCGGGTGTGGAGTCGGGCATGCTGGATGGCCGGGGATTGTTATGCATCCGGGAATCCGACCGGCGTTGTCAGTGGCTCCCCCTAGTCTGAAGAAGCACGGGGGCCCCGCCCCTGTCACTTCTCTCAAGAAAGGTGCGGACCGGCGTGGCCGACCGTCTCATCGTCCGTGGCGCGCGCGAGCACAACCTGAAGAACGTCTCGCTCGACCTGCCGCGGGACTCGCTCATCGTCTTCACGGGCCTGTCCGGGTCGGGCAAGTCCTCCCTGGCCTTCGACACGATCTTCGCGGAGGGCCAGCGGCGCTACGTGGAGTCGCTGTCCTCGTACGCCCGGCAGTTCCTCGGTCAGATGGACAAGCCGGACGTCGATTTCATCGAGGGCCTCTCCCCGGCGGTCTCCATCGACCAGAAGTCGACCTCGCGCAACCCGCGCTCGACGGTCGGCACGATCACCGAGGTCTACGACTACCTGCGTCTGCTCTTCGCGCGCATCGGCAAGCCGCACTGCCCCGAGTGCGGCCGCCCGATCTCGCGCCAGTCGCCCCAGGCCATCGTCGACAAGGTCCTGGAGCTGCCGGAGGGGAGCCGCTTCCAGGTGCTGTCGCCGCTGGTGCGCGAGCGCAAGGGAGAGTTCGTCGACCTCTTCGCCGACCTCCAGACCAAGGGCTACAGCCGCGCGCGTGTGGACGGCGAGACGATCCAGCTGTCCCACCCGCCCACGCTGAAGAAGCAGGAGAAGCACACCATCGAGGTGGTCGTCGACCGCCTCACGGTGAAGGACTCCGCCAAGCGCCGCCTGACCGACTCCGTCGAGACCGCCCTCGGCCTGTCCGGCGGCATGGTCGTGCTCGACTTCGTCGACCTCCCCGAGGACGACCCCGAGCGCAAGCGCATGTACTCGGAGCACCTGTACTGCCCGTACGACGACCTGTCCTTCGAGGAGCTGGAGCCCCGCTCCTTCTCCTTCAACTCGCCCTTCGGCGCCTGCCCCGAGTGCACCGGCATCGGCACGCGCATGGAGGTCGACCCGGAGCTGATCGTCCCGGACGAGGAGAAGACCCTCGACGAGGGCGCCATCCACCCCTGGTCGCACGGACACACCAAGGACTACTTCGGCCGCCTGATCGGCGCCCTCGCGGACGCCCTGGGCTTCAGGACCGACATCCCCTTCGCGGGGCTGCCGCAGCGCGCCAAGAAGGCCCTGCTGTACGGCCACAAGACGCAGATCGAGGTCCGCTACCGCAACCGGTACGGCCGCGAGCGCGTGTACACCACGCCCTTCGAGGGCGCCGTCCCCTTCGTGAAGCGCCGGCACAGCGAGGCGGAGAGCGACGCCAGCCGTGAGCGCTTCGAGGGCTACATGCGCGAGGTGCCCTGCCCCAGCTGTGGGGGCACCCGCCTCAAGCCCGTCGTCCTCGCGGTCACGATCATGGGCAAGTCGATCGCAGACGTCTCCGCGATGTCGATCAGCGACTGCGCGGACTTCCTGCGCGAGCTGAAGCTCGACGCCCGCGACAAGAAGATCGCCGAGCGTGTGCTCAAGGAGGTCAACGAGCGGCTGCGGTTCCTGGTCGACGTCGGCCTGGACTACCTCTCGCTGAACCGCGCGGCCGGCACGCTCTCCGGCGGCGAGGCCCAGCGCATCCGCCTGGCCACGCAAATCGGCTCCGGCCTCGTCGGCGTCCTGTACGTCCTCGACGAGCCGTCCATCGGCCTCCACCAGCGCGACAACCACCGGCTGATCGAGACCTTGGTGCGGCTGCGCGACATGGGCAACACGCTCATCGTCGTCGAGCACGACGAGGACACCATCAAGACCGCCGACTGGATCGTCGACATCGGCCCCGGCGCCGGCGAGCACGGCGGCAAGGTCGTGCACAGCGGCTCCCTGAAGGAGCTGCTCGCCAACGCCGAGTCGCAGACCGGCCAGTACCTGTCCGGCAAGAAGGCCATCCCGGTGCCCGACGTCCGGCGTCCGCGCGACCCGTCCCGGCAGCTCACGGTGCACGGCGCCCGTGAGAACAACCTGAAGGACATCGACGTGTCCTTCCCGCTGGGTGTGTTCACGGCCGTCACCGGCGTGTCCGGCTCCGGCAAGTCCACGCTGGTCAACGACATCCTGTACACGCACCTGGCCCGCGAGCTGAACGGCGCGCGGAACGTCCCCGGGCGGCACACGCGCGTGGACGGCGACGACCTCGTCGACAAGGTCGTGCACGTCGACCAGTCGCCCATCGGCCGCACCCCGCGGTCGAACCCGGCGACGTACACCGGTGTCTTCGACCACATTCGCAAGCTGTTCGCCGAGACCACCGAGGCGAAGGTCCGCGGCTACCAGCCCGGCCGCTTCTCCTTCAACGTCAAGGGCGGCCGCTGCGAGAACTGCGCGGGCGACGGCACGATCAAGATCGAGATGAACTTCCTCCCGGACGTGTACGTCCCGTGCGAGGTCTGCCACGGGGCCCGGTACAATCGGGAGACCCTGGAGGTCCACTACAAGGGCAAGTCCATCGCCGACGTACTGAACATGCCGATCGAAGAGGCCATGGACTTCTTCGAGGCCGTCCCGGCGATCTCCCGCCACCTCAGGACGCTGAACGACGTCGGCCTCGGCTACGTCCGGCTCGGCCAGTCCGCGACTACCCTGTCCGGCGGTGAGGCACAGCGTGTGAAGCTCGCCAGCGAGCTCCAGCGCCGGTCCACCGGGCGCACGGTCTACGTCCTGGACGAGCCGACGACCGGTCTGCACTTCGAGGACATCAGCAAGCTGCTGAAGGTTCTTTCCGGTCTGGTCGACAAGGGCAACACGGTCATCGTCATCGAGCACAACCTCGACGTGATCAAGACCGCCGACTGGGTGGTCGACATGGGCCCGGAGGGCGGCGCCGGCGGCGGTCTGGTGATCGCCGAGGGCACGCCCGAGCAGGTCGCCGGGGTGCCGGCCAGCCACACTGGCAAGTTCCTGCGCGAGATCCTCGGCGCGGACCGGATCAGCGACGCGGAGCCGGTGAAGGCCCCGCCCAAGACCGCAGCCAACAGGGCGGTCGCGGCCACGGCGACGGCGAAGAAGACGGCGACGGTCAGGACGGCCAAGGCTGCCAACAACACGGCCAGCAAGAAGGCCGCCGGGGCCACGAAGAAGACGACGCGGGCCCGCAAAGTCTGAGGAAGCGCAGGCCGCAAGGCCTGAGAAAACGTGCAGAAAGTGCGGCGCCCCGTGGGAACTCCCCGCGGGGCGCCGCTCGTTGCAGAATCAGCCGCCCTGTCGCTGCGGCTCGACGAACTGCATGTCCAGCTGAACCTTGACAACATCACCGAGGAACCCGGCCCCGAAGGTCAGACCGAAGTCGCTGCGCCGGATCTCACCCGTCGCCTCGAACCCGGAGTGCCTCCTCCCGTCCACGGGGGAGTCCACCACCCCGCCGAACTCGACGGCGAGCGTCACCGGACGGGTCACGTCCCCGATGGTCAGGTCCCCCTCCATCGTCCAGTCCTCACCCTCGCCGAACACGCGCGTCGAGCGGAACGTCATCGTCGGACGCTTCTCCACGTCGAGCAGCTCGGCCGAGCGGGTGTGCGCGTCCCGGTCAGGGTTCCCGGTGTCTATAGAGGCAAGCGTGATCTCGGCGCTCACCCTCACGTCGTCGGCCGTCTCACCGACGTACAGCCCGGCCTTCACCTCCCTGAAGCGTCCCCGCACCTTGGCGATGCCGAGGTGCCGGATGGTGAAGTTCACGGCGGAGTGGAGCGGGTCCAGCTCCCAGTCGCCGGGCGAGAGGGGGAGAGTCGAACCGGTCAGTGTGTTCGGGGAGTTGTCCTGAGTCATGGCTCCACCCTCCGCAGCCCGGCGTGCGGGAGGGAGGCCGGGCTGATGGTGGTAGTGACAGGGCCACCCTCCGCGGAGGGGACCGTTGTACGTTCGGCAGGTGAGCGACAACGAGTTGGGCACCTTCCTGCGCACCCGCCGCGAAGCCGTCACGCCCGCCGAGGTGGGCCTGCCGACGGGGCCCCGGCGGCGCACGCCCGGGCTGCGCCGCGCCGAACTGGCCACGCTCGCCGGCATCAGCGTCGAGTACCTCACCCGGCTCGAACAGGGCCGCGACCGCAACCCCTCGCCCCAGGTCCTCGGCGCCCTCGGGGACGCCCTGCGGCTGCCGGTGCCGGACCGGATCCTGCTGCGCCGCCTGGCCAAGGAGAGCGGCGCCGACAAGGTGTACTGCTCGTCGGCAATGCCGCCGGTCCGCACGGTCCGTCCCACGGTGTGGGCTCTCCTGGAGCGACTGGAACCCGCACCGGCCGTGCTGATCAACTGGATCGGCGACATCGTCGCCCACACCGACGGCTACGAGCGGTTCGCCCGCCCGCTCGGGCTGCTCGACGGAACGCCGCCGAACATGGTGCGGTACGTGTTCACCGACGACCGGGCCCGAGCGGTGTTCCCCGGCTGGGACCGACTTGCCGACGAGCAGGTCGCCCACCTGCGACACGAGGCCTCCCTGCACGATCCCCATGTCGCGGCGCTGGCCGACGAGCTGACGGTCACCGCGGGAGCGCCGTTCACCGAGCGGCTCACCGCCGTGCCGGCCCTGCCCAGCCGGTTTGGCACCGACCTGGTCGAGCATCCCGAGGCCGGGCGACTGTGCCTGTCGTACGAGACGCTCGCCCTCCCGGACGACGGTCAGCGCCTCGTGGTCCACATCCCGGCAGACGAGGCCACGGCCACAGCCCTGGACCACCTCAACGGCCGCAAACCGGGAGCACTGCGCGCGGTGGGCGGCTGACCGGCGACAGGTTGGCCGAGAGCCTGTGCGGCTCCCTACGGTTCGCCCACCTCCGACGCATACGGCGGTTCCGCTCCGGCGCGGGAGCAGGTGATCGCCGCCGCGCGTGCCGCGAAGCGCAGCAGCCGCGTCCAGCCAGAGGCGCCGAGGCCCGCGATGCCCTCCGGGGAGAGGGCGTCGCGTCGGTAGAGGGCGTGCAGCAGGGCCGCGTTCACGGTGTCGCCCGCACCGATCGTGTCGACGACATCGACCTTCTCGCCCGGCACGGAGTGCTCCGCGCCGTCCCGGGTGAAGGCGGTGAGCCCCTCGCCGCCGTGGGTGATCACGACGGCCGAGGGACCGGCTGCCAGCCACTCGCGCGGGGTGCCGCCCAGCCACCGCGCGTCCTCCTCAGAAAGCTTGAGGAGCGACACCGACGGCAGCCAGCTCTTGAAGCGCGCCCGGTAGGCATCCGCGTCGGGGATCAGCCCGGCCCGGATGTTCGGGTCGAGCGCGGTGAACACGCCCTGCGCGGCCGCGGTCCGCATCAGGTCCTCGTAGGCGCTGGCGCCCGGCTCCAGCACGAGCGAGCACGTGCCGAAGGACACCGCGCGGGTCGCGGACGGAAGCTCTGCCGGCGCGGTGAACAGCCGGTCTGCGGTGCCGTCGACGTAGAAGGAGTACGCGGCGGAGCCGTCGGAGCCGATCGTGGCGACCGCGAGCGTGGTCGGCTCGGCACCGCGCTGGACGCCGGACACGTCCACACCGGCCCGCCGCAGCCCGTCGAGCAGGGCCTCCCCGAAGGCGTCGTAGGAGGTGCGGGAGCAGAAGGCCGTGGGGGAGCCGAGGCGGCCGAGCGCGACGGCCGTGTTGTAGGGGCCTCCGCCGAGCACCGGCTTGAGGTCCGCGAGGGCGCCTGTGCCCTGCGGTACCAGGTCGATCAGGGCCTCTCCGGCGACGACGATCACGAGTCGGTTCCTTTCTCGGGCTGCTCGGACATAGCGGTCTCGTCGGGCTGCCTGCGCCCGCCGGACCGCGTTGGCTGCTCGGGGTGCATGGGTCCCTTCGCGTGGCTTGGTTGCTCGTGTTGCACGGGTCCCTTCGAGCGGCTCGGCTGCTCGGATTGCAGAATGCCCTCGGACCGCGTCGGCTGCCGGGGTGGCGCGAAGCCCTGCGACTGGCTCGGCTGTGCGGGCCGGGCGGACCCCGCCGACCGGCTCGGTTGCTCCGTGCACCCGCACGAGGTGCGGTGGACGAAGGTGCAGGGGAGCCGTACGGTCCGCGCGGGCCGGTCCGGTGTCGCGAGGCGGTCCAGCAGGATCCGGACGGCCTGCGCGCCGAGGTCCTTGCTGGGCTGGGCGATGGCGGTGAGCCGGGGAGAGAACAGATCGGCCCAGGCGAAGTCGTCGAAGCAGCACAGCGCGATGTCATCGGGCACGGACACACCGCGCTCGCGCAGGGCGCGCAGGGCGCCGATGGTCATTGCGTTGTTGGCGGTGACGAGGGCCGTGGGCGGTGCGGCGAGGGACAGCAGGGCCGCGGTGGCCCGCTCGGCGCCGTCCGAGGAGGAATCGCCGTGCACCACGAGCCGTTCGTCGTGGGGGAGCCCGGCGGCGGCCAGGCCGTGCCGGTACCCGGTGATCCGTTCGCCGGTGGTGCTGAGGCCGGGCAGGCCCGCGACCAGGCCGATCCGGCGGTGGCCGAGTGCGGCGAGGTGGGTGACGAGGTGGGCCGTCGGTTCGGCGCTGTCGGCGCAGACCTGGTCGAAGCGGGGCGCGCCGTCCGCCTCGGCGTCGATCAGCCGGTCGAGGAACACGGTGGGCACGGCGTGGCGCGCGAGGTAGGCGACGAGCTCGTGCGGGTGGGCGGAGGGAGCGACGATCATGCCATCCACGCGGCGTTCGTGGAGGAACTGGACGACCTTGCGTTCATGCTCGGGGTCGTCGTGCGGGTCGGCGATCAGGAGGCTGTAGCCGTGCTCCAGGGCGCCGGCCTCGACACCTTGGAGGATCTCCGTGAAGTACGGGTTGCTGATGGCCGACACCGCGAGCCCGATGGACCGGGTGCGGGAGGTGACCAGGGAGCGGGCGAGGGTGTTGGGCGTGTAGCCGAGTTCCTCGATGGCGTCGAGCACCGCCTGGCGGGTGTGGGGCAGCACCGGACGGGTGCCGTTCAGCACGTGCGAGACGGTCGCCACGGAGACCCCGGCGCTCCGTGCGACGTCGGCCATGGTGGGCATCGCGTTCCCCTCCCCGGACCGCCGTGCGGGCCCGGTGGCCGGGACCGTATCCCATTCGGCGCCGGACGTAAACGCTTGCGCAATCGCTTACGTCCCCCCGACCCCGCCCCCTGCGGAGGGATCTTCTGTCGGTACCGTCGGCATGCACAGCCCTCTGAACAGTGGAGACCCACATGCCCGGCCGTCCCTCCGCGAGCCGTCGTACCGTCCTTCGAGGAGTGGCCCTCACGCCCGTCGCCGGGCTGGGGCTCGCCGCCTGTGGCCCGGGCGGCGACGGCGCCTCGGCCTCGGCGACCCCGACGGGACCGGTGGAACTCGGCGCCGAGAGCGAGATCCCCAAGGGGGGCGCCAAGTTGTACCGGGACCACAACGTGGTGGTCGGCCGGGACGGGAACGGCACGCTGAAGGCATTCAGCACGATCTGTACGCACGCGGGGTGCCCCATCAACAAGCTGCAGGGAACGACCCTCGCATGCCCCTGCCACGGCAGCGAGTTCGACGCCACGACCGGCAAGGTGGTGCGGTCCCCGGCCACGGAGCCGTTGCACGAGCTTCCGGTCCGCGCCGACAACGGCACGATCGTCGCCGGACCGGGCGCCTGACCCGCCCGGCCGGTGCCTGCCTGACCCGCCCGGCCGGTGCCTGCCTGACCCGACCGGCCGGTGCCTACCTGACCCGCCCGGCCGGTCCCTGCCTGATGCCCCGGCCCGTCCTGCCGACCCGCCCGGCCCGTCCCTCAGCCGGGGCGGCTCACTCCCAGTCCCAGCCGATCCCCACGATCCCCGACCGCACGCGCGGCTCGACGAGGTGGACGGAGCGGTGCCGTTCGCTCACCGGCAGCTCGTGGCGGCCGCTGCGCGGCGCCGCCGCCGAGTGCTGGGTGAACCGGTGACAGCGCACGGGCAGCGCTGCGGCGTCGAAGCGCACCTGAAGGGCGTACTGCCCGCCCGCGGAGCCGAACCCGCGGACGTACTCGCGTGACACGCCGGCCGTGCCGTCCAGCACGCCGTAGCGGAAGAGGAAGGTGTCGCCGGCCCGCAGCCGGGTGTCGAAGAGCAGCTCGGCCACGAGCACTCCGGTGTCGTGGTGCCAACGCACGCGCCCGGTCCGGCAGTTCTCCAGGGCGTGCACGGTCATCCGCTCCGGTGCGCACCCCGGGTCGCCGTGGTGGACGGCCACGAAGCGGTCCACGCCGTCCCGGCGGGCGCGCACGATGTGCTGCGACTCCTGCCCCGCGAGTTCGCGGCGCGCCCCGATCCGCACGTGCTCGTGGTGTCCGAGGGTGTGCAGCCCGCCGTCGAGCGGGGAGTCCAGCTCGGCCAGCAGCCGCTCCAGGACGCCCGACGCCTCGACCAGTGAGCGGTAGGAGCGGGCCGCGGGCCCCCGGATGGCCGACCGCTCCTCGGTCTCGGCGAGCAGGCGGATCAGCGACTCGTCCGGCAGCTGCAGGATCTCCTCCAGGGCCCGTACGGCGCGCAGTGACTCGGGGCGCTGCGGACGCCGGGCACCCTGCTGCCAGTAGCTCAGGCTGGTGACGCCCACCTTGACCCCGTAGCGCGACAGATGGTGCTGCACGCGCTGCAACGGCAGTCCGCGGGCGGCGATCGCGGCACGCAGTGCGACGTGGAAGGGGCCGCCGCGCAGGGCCGTGTCCAGTTCCGCGGTGGCGACGTCCGCCTGCTGTGGGGCGTGCGGCATGCAGGGGCCTTTCTGTGAATGTTCACAACGGCTGGTCAGACCGTTCACGCGGGTCGTCGGGGCCACCCCGTCGGCGCGCGAAGAGGGGCTTCTTCACATCCGTACGCCGTCGTTCACGGCCCCGAGTTCCCCCGCATTGAAGCGTGTTGACCAAGTCCCGACAACACCTGATGCCGGACAGCGGGGCACTCCTGGCCGAGTCCGCACCCAGGCTCCGGCAGGCCGGGCGGCCTCCGCGGGACGCTGTGCCGGGCGAAGAGGTGCTGGTCACAGTGCGTAGTCGCGAGCCGGTGTGGCCGGGGCGCGGCGTTGTCCACAGGCCCGCCGCTGTGCCACTCCCCGCCAGTAGGGTGTGAGACATGGCCGACCCCTCCAGCTACCGCCCCAAGCCGGGAGACATCCCGGACTCTCCCGGGGTCTACAGGTTCCGTGACGAGCACCGCCGGGTGATCTACGTCGGAAAGGCGAAGAGCCTGCGCCAGCGCCTGGCGAACTACTTCCAGGACCTGGCGAACCTCCACCCCCGCACGCGCACCATGGTCACCACGGCCGCGTCCGTGGAGTGGACCGTGGTGTCCACGGAGGTCGAGGCGCTGCAGCTGGAGTACTCCTGGATCAAGGAGTTCGACCCCCGGTTCAACGTCAAGTACCGCGACGACAAGAGCTACCCGTACCTCGCGGTGACGATGAACGAGGAGTTCCCGCGCGTGCAGGTGATGCGCGGCCACAAGAAGAAGGGCGTGCGCTATTTCGGGCCGTACGCGCACGCGTGGGCCATCCGCGACACCGTCGACCTGCTGCTGCGCGTCTTCCCGGTGCGCACCTGCTCGGCCGGTGTCTTCAAGAACGCCGCCCGCACCGGCCGCCCCTGTCTGCTCGGCTACATCGGCAAGTGCTCCGCGCCCTGTGTCGGCCGCATCTCCGCCGAGGACCACCGCGAACTGGCCGAGGAGTTCTGCGACTTCATGGCCGGCCGCACGGGCACGTACCTGCGCCGCCTGGAGAAGCAGATGAGGGAGGCGGCCGAGGAGATGGAGTACGAGCGGGCCGCCCGCCTGCGCGACGACATCGAGGCCCTGAAGAAGGCCATGGAGAAGAACGCGGTCGTGCTCGCGGACGCGACCGACGCCGACCTCATCGCCGTCGCCGAGGACGAGCTGGAGGCGGCCGTGCAGATCTTCCACGTCCGCGGCGGGCGCGTGCGCGGTCAGCGCGGCTGGGTGACCGACAAGGTCGAAGAGGTCACCACCGGCGCCCTCGTCGAGCACGCCCTGCAGCAGCTGTACGGCGAGGAGACCGGGGACGCCGTCCCCAAGGAGGTCCTGGTCCCGGCGCTGCCCGACCCGGTGGTGCCGGTCCAGCAGTGGCTCACCGACCGTCGCGGCTCCAACGTCTCGCTGCGCATTCCGCAGCGCGGCGACAAGAAGGCCCTCATGGAGACCGTGCAGCGCAACGCCCAGCAGGCGCTCGCGCTGCACAAGACCAAGCGCGCCTCCGACCTGACCACCCGCTCGCGCGCCCTGGAGGAGATCGCCGAGGCCCTCGGCCTGGACAGCGCCCCCCTCCGGATCGAGTGCTACGACATCTCGCACCTCCAGGGCGACGACGTCGTGGCGTCCATGGTCGTCTTCGAGGACGGCCTGCAGCGCAAGAGCGAGTACCGTCGCTTCCAGATCAAGGGCTTCAAGGGTCAGGACGACGTCCGCTCCATGCACGAGGTGATCACCCGCCGCTTCAGGCGCTACCTCGCCGAGAAGGAGAAGACCGGAGAGTGGACCGACGGCGAGGACGCCTCCACCAACGGTGCGGCCAACGGCTCCTGGAACGGCTTCGCCGAGGACGACGGGCGGGCCAAGCGGTTCGCGTACCCGCCGCAGCTCGTCGTCGTCGACGGCGGGCAGCCGCAGGTCGCGGCTGCCCAGAGGGCCCTGGACGAGCTCGGCATCGACGACATCGCCGTGTGCGGCCTGGCCAAGCGCCTGGAGGAGGTCTGGGTGCCGGGCGAGGACGATCCGGTGGTCCTGCCCCGCACCAGCGAGGGCCTGTACCTGCTCCAGCGCGTCCGCGACGAGGCCCACCGCTTCGCGATCAGCTACCAGCGCACCAAGCGGGCCAAGCGTTTCCGGGCCGGCCCCCTGGACGATGTGCCGGGCCTCGGCGAGACACGCAAGCAGGCCCTGATCAAGCATTTCGGTTCGGTGAAAAAGCTGCGATCCGCGACAATCGACCAGATCTGTGAGGTTCCCGGCATAGGCCGCAAGACGGCCGAGGCGATCGCCGTGGCCCTCGCCCAGGCGGCCCCGGCCGCACCCGCCGTGAACACGGCGACTGGAGAGATCATGGAGGACATGGAAGACGCGGCACCCGATACGACGAGGGGTTCCGCAGGGGAGCCCGTGCCCACGGGCGCCCCGGACGACCGACGGGGGCAGGAGACATGACCGAGCACGAGACGCAGCCCACAGCGGAGCGGGATCAGGCTCACAAGGAAACGCGCGAGGATCAGCCGCAGCACGCGGTCCAGGAAGACGGGGCACAGGTGGGTACGGGCATCGAAACGGCCGGCGTCCCCGACGCGGCCATCCCCGAGCTGGTGATCATCTCCGGCATGTCCGGGGCCGGCCGGTCCACGGCCGCCAAGTGTCTGGAGGACCTCGGCTGGTTCGTCGTCGACAACCTCCCGCCCGCGCTGATCCCCACCATGGTGGAGCTCGGCGCCCGCTCGCAGGGCAACGTGGCGCGCATCGCGGTCGTCGTCGACGTCCGCGGCCGCCGCTTCTTCGACAACCTGCGCGAGTCCCTGGCGGACCTGGAGGCGAAGCACGTCACCCGGCGGATCGTCTTCCTGGAGTCCTCCGACGAGGCCTTGGTGCGCCGCTTCGAGTCGGTGCGCCGGCCGCACCCCCTCCAGGGTGACGGCCGCATCGTCGACGGCATCGCCGCCGAGCGGGAGCTGTTGCGTGAGCTGCGCGGCGACGCCGACCTGGTGATCGACACCTCCAGCCTCAACGTGCACGAGCTGCGCGCCAAGATGGACGCCCAGTTCGCCGGCGAGGAGGAGCCGGAGCTGCGGGCCACCGTGATGTCCTTCGGCTTCAAGTACGGCCTGCCGGTCGACGCCGACCTGGTCGCGGACATGCGCTTCCTGCCCAACCCGCACTGGGTCCCGGAGCTGCGCCCGTACACCGGCCTCAACGAGGAGGTGGCGGCGTACGTCTTCAACCAGCCCGGCGCCAAGGAGTTCCTCGACCGCTACGCCGAGCTGCTGCGGCTCGTCGCGGCCGGGTACCGCCGCGAGGGCAAGCGGTACGTGACCATCGCCATCGGCTGCACGGGCGGCAAGCACCGCTCGGTGGCCATGTCGGAGAAGCTCGCCGCGCGGCTCGCCGCCGAGGGCGTGGAGACCGTGGTCGTACACAGGGACATGGGGCGCGAGTGACCGGACGTACTCCGCGGCTGAGCAGGCTGCGCCGGGTGGTGCCCGAGGGGCGGTCGGGGCGCACGACGGTCGAGTCCCGCGCGGGCCGCCCCGCCGAGGCCCGCGGCGCCCGGCCGCGCCGCCGCGGCGCCCAGCCCAAGGTGGTCGCCCTCGGCGGCGGCATGGGCCTGTCCGCCTCGCTCGCCGCGCTGCGCCGGATCACCGGCGACCTCACCGCCGTCGTCACCGTGGCCGACGACGGCGGCTCCAGCGGGCGCCTGCGCGACGAGCTGGGCGTGCTGCCGCCCGGTGACCTGCGCAAGGCGCTGGCGGCGCTGTGCGGAGACGACGACTGGGGCCAGACCTGGGCACGCGTCATCCAGCACCGCTTCCAGTCCCAGGGCGACCTGCACGACCACGCGGTCGGCAACCTGCTGATCGTCGCCCTGTGGGAGCAGCTCGGCGACCACGTCCAGGCCCTGGACCTGGTCGGCAAGCTGCTGGGCGCGCACGGCCGGGTGCTGCCCATGTCCGCCGTGCCCCTGGAGCTCCAGGCCCTGGTCAAGGGGCACGACCCGGACCGGCCCGACGACATCGACACCGTCCGCGGCCAGGCGACCGTCGCCCTCACCCCGGGCGAGGTGCAGTCCGTCCACCTCGTGCCGCACGACCCGCCCGCCGTCCCCGAGGCCGTCGCGGCGGTGCTGGACGCGGACTGGGTGGTGCTCGGCCCCGGCTCCTGGTTCTCCTCGGTCATCCCGCACCTGCTGGTGCCCGACCTACTGGACGCGCTCACCGAGACCAAGGCACGCCGGGTGCTCTCCCTGAACCTCGCTCCGCAGCCGGGAGAAACCGACGGCTTCTCACCGCAGCGTCATTTGGAGGTTTTGGGACGACACGCCCCTAAACTCGCCCTGGACGTGGTGCTGGCCGACGAGGCCGCCGTGCCCGACCGCGAAATCCTCACCGAGGCCGCCAAGCGGTTCGGCGCCGCGGTCGAGCTGGCGCCGGTGGCGCGGAGGGACGGAACTCCCCGGCACGACCCGGAGCTGTTGGCCGCCGCGTACGACCGTATTTTTCGGATGCATGGAAGGATCGGCCCATGGCGATGACGGCAGCGGTGAAGGACGAGATCTCCCGGCTCCCCGTCACCCGGACCTGCTGCAGGAAGGCGGAGGTCTCCGCCATTCTGCGGTTCGCCGGCGGCCTCCACCTGGTCAGCGGGCGCATCGTGATCGAGGCGGAGCTGGACACCGCGATGGCGGCCCGGCGCCTCAAGCGGGACATCCTGGAGATCTTCGGCCACAGCTCCGAGCTGATCGTGATGGCGCCCGGCGGGCTGCGCCGCGGCTCGCGCTACGTCGTGCGCGTGGTCGCGGGCGGCGACCAGCTGGCCCGCCAGACCGGCCTCGTCGACGGCCGGGGCCGCCCGATCCGCGGCCTGCCCCCGCAGGTGGTCTCGGGGGCCACCTGCGACGCCGAGGCGGCCTGGCGCGGGGCCTTCCTGGCGCACGGTTCGCTCACCGAGCCCGGCCGCTCCTCGTCGCTGGAGGTGACCTGCCCGGGCCCGGAGGCCGCGCTCGCGCTGGTCGGCGCCGCTCGGCGGCTGTCGATCGCCGCGAAGGCCCGTGAGGTGCGCGGCGTGGACCGGGTCGTCGTCCGCGACGGCGACGCCATCGGCGCCCTGCTCACCCGTCTCGGTGCCCACGAGTCGGTGCTGGCCTGGGAGGAGCGGCGAATGCGCCGCGAGGTCCGCGCCACGGCGAACCGTCTCGCCAACTTCGACGACGCCAACCTGCGCCGCTCGGCCCGCGCGGCCGTCGCTGCCGGTGCCCGCGTGGCCCGCGCCCTGGAGATCCTCGGCGACGACGTTCCCGAACACCTCGCGGCCGCGGGGCGCCTGCGCATGGAGCACAAGCAGGCCTCCCTGGAAGAGCTGGGCGCGCTCGCCGACCCGCCGCTGACCAAGGACGCCGTCGCCGGCCGCATCCGCCGTCTGCTGGCGATGGCCGACAAGCGTGCCGCCGACCTGGGCATCCCGGGTACGGAAGCCAACCTCACCGAGGAGCTGGCCGACAACCTCGCGGGCTGACCCCCGCGCGCTGACGGTCGTACGAAAGCCCCTGTCGGTCTCAACACGCCGGTGCCGACGCCCTTTTGGGCCTCGGGCACCGGCGTTTTCCTGTCCTTGAGGTGACCTTGACTCGATCAAGAACTGACATGAGCCTGGCAACTGTGCGCCGTTGTGGCGGACCACCGCTAGGGGGGTTCATGAGACACAGAGCGAGATCGATCCTCGCTGTCGGCGCGCTCCTGCTCGGCGGAGCAAGCCTCGCGCCCATCGCCCGGGCGCAGAGCGGACGTTCACCTCAACCGGATCCGGACGAGGTCAAGGTCTTCCGCGCCGACGTCACCCAGCAACAGGTACCCCTGCTGCTGAAGGCCGGACAGGACGGCCACGAACTCGGCGACCAGGTGGCCGGCAAGGGCCGGACCACCGTCGAGCTCTACCTCACGGGCAAACAGGCCAAGAAGCTTGAGAAGCAGGGCGTCCACCTCACCGAGCACACCCTCTCGGTCAAGGCGGAGAACCGGGTGGAGGGCGCGGCCCAGGGCGTGTTCCGCCCGTACAGCGGCAAGGGTGGCCTCGAAGAGGAGATCGTCAGGACCGGCCAGGCCCATCCCGGCCTCACCAAGGTGGTCTCCATCGGCAAGACCGTCAACGGCAAGGACATCCTCGCGCTCAAACTGACCAAGGACGCGAAGAAGGCGAAGGACGGCTCCAAGCCATCCGTGCTGTACATGTCGAACCAGCACGCGCGCGAGTGGATCACGCCGGAGATGACCCGCCGGCTGATGCACTACTACCTCGACAACTACCGGACGAACAAGCGCATCAAGAAGATCGTCGATACGACCGAGCTGTGGTTCGTGATCTCGGCCAACCCGGACGGCTACGACTACACCTTCAAGGACTCCACCACCCGCCTGTGGCGCAAGAACCTGCGGGACGTCAACGGCGACGGCATCATCTCCGCCGGTGACGGCGTCGACCTCAACCGCAACTTCGCCTACAAGTGGGGCTACGACGACGAGGGTTCGTCGCCCAACCCCACCAGCGAGACCTACCGCGGCGCGGCCCCGGCCTCCGAGCCCGAGACCCGGGCGCTCGACCGGTTCGAGAAGCGCATCCACTTCACCTACGCCATCAACTACCACTCCGCCGCGGAACTCCTCCTCTACGGCGTCGGCTGGCAGGTGGCCACCCCGACCCCGGACGATGTCCTCTACAAGGCGCTGGCCGGCACCCCGGACAACCCGGCGATCCCCGGCTACCGTTCGCAGGTCTCCTCGGAGCTGTACACCACCAACGGCGAGGCGGACGGCCACGCGGGCAACGTCAACGGCATGGCGATGTTCACCCCCGAGATGTCGACCTGCCAGACCGCCTCCGACCTCGACCCGAACGACGCCTGGAACGCGGCCGACTGCCGGTCGGTCTTCAACTTCCCCGACGACGAGAAGCTCATCGAGAAGGAGTTCGAGAAGAACATCCCGTTCGCGCTCTCCGTCGCCGAGACGGCCCACCACCCCGACCGGCCGACCTCCTCGGTCGGTCTGAGCGCCGCCGACTTCACCCCGGCCACCTTCCCGACGTCGTACGCCCGCGGTGCGGACCAGGAGGTCTCGGCCGTCGTACGCAAGTCCGTGCGCGACAATCAGCTCAGGTACCGCGTCAACGGCGGCCGCACCCAGGACCGGGCGCTCAGGCCCTGGAGGGGCGGCGAGACCTACGGCGGCGGCGACAACCTCTACTTCGACGAGTACCGGGCCAAGGTCCGGGGCGCCGACCCGGGCGACAGGGTCGAGGTGTGGTTCACGGGCCGGGGCAGGAGCGGCAAGAAGGTCTCCAGCGCTCACTTCACCTACACCGTGGCCCGGCGGCCCCAGGCCGACACCCTCGTGGTCGCCGAGGAGAACGCGGCCGCCACACAGGCGCAGAAGTACGTGGACGCGCTGAAGGCGAACGGCCGCAAGGCGATCGTCTGGGACGTCGCCACGCAGGGCGTGCCCGAAGCGCTCGGCGTGCTGAAGCACTTCAGGACCGTCGTCCACTACTCGGGCGCGAACGGCCCGGGCAATCCCGCCCAGATCCAGCTGCGCGCCTTCCTCAACGAGGGCGGCAAGCTGATCGAGGCGGGCGAGCAGGCCGGCGGCAGCGTCGACCTCGGCGACGGCGCCCTCTCGGACGACTTCAGCCAGTACTACCTGGGCGCCTACTCGCGCACGTCGGCCTCCGGGGCCACCGGCTTCACCGGCTCCGGCAAGCTCGCCGGGTTCAGCGGCGCGCTCGGCGACGCGCCCGGCAACCCGCTGGACAAGGCGGGCAGGTACGGGGTGACCTCCGAGGAGCTGCCCGTCGCCACCTACCCGCAGTTCGCGAGCGCGGGCGCCGGCCAGTTCGCCGGGACCGTCAACCCGTACGGTCCGTACGCGGGCTCGTACATGGCCGCCGCCGTCCACACCGACGACGCCTACAAGCGCTTTACCCGCACCATCGACCTCACCGGAGTCGGCGCCGCCGACAAGCCCACGCTGCGCACGCGGCTGCAGTGGGACACCGAGCCGGGCTACGACCACGCGATCCTGGAGCTCCACACCACCGGGGCCGAGGACTGGACGACACTCCCGGAGGCGAGCGGGAAGACCAGCACGGCCGTACCCGCCGAGTGCGAGGCCGGATTCCTGGTCAACGAGCACCCGTGGCTCAAGCACTACCTGACCCTGGCCTCCGGCGGCTGCACCGCGACCGGCACCAGCGGCTCGTGGAACAGCTTCACCGGTTCCTCCAGTGGCTGGCAGCAAGTGAGCTTCGACCTGAGCGCGTATGCCGGCAAGTCGGTCGAGGTGTCCCTCAGCTACGTCACTGACCCGGGCACCGGCGGCCACGGCGTCCTCGCCGACGACGCCTCGCTCGTCGTCGGCGGCACGGCGAAGGAGACCGAGGGCTTCGAGACGGCCCTGGGCCCCTGGAGCGTGCCCGGACCGCCCACGGGCAGCCCGGCCGTCCTCAAGGACTGGGCGCGCACCGGCACCCTGTTCGAGACGTACGGAGCGGTCAGCACGGACCGGACCGTGCTTCTGGGTTTCGGCCTGGAGCACGTCCCTGCGGCGACCGACCGGGCGGCCCTGGTGAAGAAGGCGCTGGCGGCACTCGGCAGATGAGCCGACGCGCTCACGAACGAGTGACCGGAGCGGTCAACAGGCAGTGGCATTCCGTAGCGAAATGGAGTGATTCAGTCATGAGGCCGGGGCGGTCCGTACCCCTACTGGCGGGTAAGGACCGCCGTGCGGAGTATGGGTCATCTGGATGTCACCACAGGACCCGCAGGGAGGTAGGGTCGGGGGTGGTCGGGGACATCCCATACAGCTCGCCGGCGTCGAAACCGGCGTACCAACGAGGAGATCGGTTCGTGACGATCCGCGTAGGCATCAACGGCTTTGGCCGCATCGGTCGTAACTACTTCCGCGCGCTGCTGGAGCAGGGTGCAGACATCGAGATCGTGGCTGTCAACGAACTGGGTGACACCGCGACCACCGCTCACCTGCTGAAGTACGACACCATCCTCGGCCGCCTCAAGCAGGAGGTCTCGCACACCGAGGACACCATCACCGTCGACGGCAAGACCATCAAGGTCCTCTCCGAGCGCAACCCCGCCGACATCCCGTGGGGCGAGCTGGGCGTCGACATCGTCATCGAGTCGACCGGCATCTTCACCAAGAAGGAAGACGCCGAGAAGCACATCGCCGGCGGCGCCAAGAAGGTCATCATCTCGGCCCCGGCCAAGAATGAAGACGTCACGATCGTGATGGGCGTCAACCAGGACAAGTACGACCCGGCGAACCACCACGTCATCTCCAACGCTTCCTGCACCACCAACTGCGTGGCGCCGATGGCGAAGGTCCTCGACGAGAACTTCGGCATCGTCAAGGGTCTGATGACCACGGTGCACGCGTACACGAACGACCAGCGCATCCTGGACTTCCCGCACAAGGACCTGCGCCGCGCCCGTGCCGCCGCCGAGAACATCATCCCGACCACCACCGGTGCCGCCAAGGCCACCGCTCTGGTCCTGCCGCAGCTCAAGGGCAAGCTGGACGGCATCGCCATGCGCGTGCCGGTCCCGACCGGCTCGGTCACCGACCTCGTCGTCGAGCTCAGCCGCGAGGTCACCAAGGAAGAGGTCAACGCCGCCTTCCAGAAGGCCGCCGAGGGCGAGCTCAAGGGTCTGCTCGAGTACACCGAGGACCCGATCGTCTCCTCCGACATCGTCAACGCCCCGGCGTCCTGCACCTTCGACTCGTCCCTGACCATGGTCCAGGACGGCAAGAGCGTGAAGGTCATCGGCTGGTACGACAATGAGTGGGGCTACTCCAACCGCCTCGTCGACCTGACGGTGTTTGTCGGCAACCAGCTCTGATCGCCGAAGCAGGCACCTCGATGTGAGAGCAGGGCTCGGGCAGCGCACGGTCGCGCGGTCCGAGCCCTGACTCACGTACAGCGAGCCGGCCCACGGCGTCGGCTCGCGTTCAGATCGATCAGCCCTCGTACGATCAAGAGCCCTCCTCAGGAGTTCCACCCATGAAGACGATCGACCAACTTCTCTCCGAAGGCGTGGACAACAAGCGGGTCTTCGTCCGCGCCGACCTCAACGTCCCGCTGGCCGACGGCGTCATCACCGACGACGGCCGCATCCGTGCCGTCCTGCCCACCGTCAAGGCCCTCGCCGAGGCGGGCGCCAAGGTGGTCGTCGCCTCCCACCTGGGCCGCCCCAAGGGCGCCCCGGACCCGGCCTTCTCGCTGCTGCCCGCCGCCGAGCGCCTCGGCGAACTCCTCGGCGCGCCCGTGGCGTTCGCCCAGGACACGGTCGGCCCCGCCGCCCACGACGCCGTGGACGGTCTCCAGCCCGGCCAGGTCGCGGTCATCGAGAACCTGCGCTTCAACCCCGGCGAGACCTCCAAGGACGACACCGAGCGCGGCGAGTTCGCCGACCGGCTGGCCGCCCTCGCGGACGTCTACGTCGGCGACGGCTTCGGCGCGGTGCACCGCAAGCACGCCTCGGTGTACGACCTGCCGGCCCGCCTGCCGCACTACGCCGGCTACCTCATCGCCACCGAGGTCGGCGTCCTGAAGAAGCTCACCGAGGACGTCCAGCGGCCGTACGTCGTCGCACTCGGCGGCGCCAAGGTCTCCGACAAGCTGGCCGTCATCGACCAGCTGCTCGGCAAGGCGGACCGCCTGCTCATCGGGGGCGGCATGGCGTACACCTTCCTCAAGGCCAAGGGCTACGAGGTCGGCATCTCCCTGCTGCAGGAGGACCAGGTCCCGGCCGTCAAGGAGTACATGGAGCGCGCCGAGAAGAACGGCGTCGAGCTGGTGCTCCCGGTGGACGTCGTGGTCTCCACCGAGTTCCCGGACCTGAAGGCCAAGGCCCCCACCAAGCACTCCGTCGTCGACGCGGACAAGATCCCCGCCGACCAGGAGGGCCTGGACATCGGCCCGAAGACCCGCGAGCTGTACGCTTCGAAGCTCGCCGACGCCGCCACCGTCTTCTGGAACGGCCCGATGGGCGTCTTCGAGCACCCCGACTACGCCGAGGGCACCAAGGCGGTCGCCCAGGCCCTCGTCGACTCAGGCGGCTTCACGGTCGTCGGCGGCGGCGACTCCGCCGCGGCCGTCCGTACGCTGGGCTTCGACGAGTCGGCATTCGGCCACATCTCGACCGGCGGCGGCGCCTCCCTCGAGTACCTCGAGGGCAAGACGCTCCCCGGCCTCGCCGCACTGGAGGACTGAACCTTAATGAGCACGCGCACGCCGCTGATGGCGGGCAACTGGAAGATGAACCTCAACCACCTCGAGGCCATCGCCCACGTCCAGAAGCTCGCCTTCGCCCTGGCCGACAAGGACTACGAGGCCGTCGAGGTCGCCGTCCTGCCGCCCTTCACCGACCTGCGCTCCGTGCAGACCCTGGTCGACGGCGACAAGCTGAGGATCAAGTACGGCGCCCAGGACGTCTCGGCGCACGACTCCGGCGCCTACACCGGCGAGATCTCCGGTCCGATGCTGGCCAAGCTGAAGTGCACCTACGTGGTGATCGGCCACTCCGAGCGCCGGCAGTACCACAACGAGACCGACGAGCTGGTGAACGCCAAGGCCAAGGCCGCCTTCAAGCACGGCCTGACCCCGATCCTGTGCGTCGGCGAGGAGCTCGACGTCCGCGAGGCAGGCAACCACGTCGCGCACACGCTCGCCCAGGTCGAGGGCGGTCTGAAAGACCTCCCGGCCGAGCAGGTCGAGTCGATCGTGATCGCCTACGAGCCGGTCTGGGCTATCGGCACCGGCAAGGTCTGCGGCGCCGAGGACGCCCAGGAGGTCTGCGCGGCGATCCGCGGCAAGATCGCCGAGCTGTATTCGCAGGACGTGGCCGACAAGGTCCGCATCCAGTACGGCGGCTCCGTGAAGTCGGGCAACGTCGCCGAGATCATGGCGCAGGCCGACATCGACGGCGCCCTGGTCGGCGGCGCCTCGCTGGACGCCGACGAGTTCGTCAAGATCGTCCGCTTCCGCGATCAGTGAGCCCGGCAGTGAGGGCGGTGAGTAGGCGGTAGCGGCGATCCGTCGTACCCTTGCGGGGGCTGGTAGGCGTCTGCCGGCCCCCGTCGTCCATCCGAATCCGAGGAAGTTGGTCCAGCCGTGGTTTTGGGGTTCTCGATCGCCCTGATCGTCTTCAGCCTGCTGCTGATGCTGCTGGTGCTGATGCACAAGGGGAAGGGCGGCGGCCTCTCCGACATGTTCGGTGGCGGTGTGCAGTCGTCCGTCGGAGGCTCCTCGGTCGCCGAGCGCAACCTCGACCGGATCACCGTGGTGATCGGTCTGCTCTGGTTCGCCTGCATCGTGGTGCTCGGCATCCTGATGAAGACGAACAGCTGAGCGGCACGCACATTCCGTACGTAAGGCCCCATGTTCGGTACGCGCTCCTGAGTGCGGCCTATCATGGGGCTTGCGTCTAGGTGTGGGGGCTTGTAACTCCAATCACTGGACGCGCGTTGGGCCTTACGTAGACTGAGGCGCTCGCAGCGAAGCGGAAAGCCGACTCGCTTCGCGGCACCATCACGCAGGGAGTTACGACCGTGGCAAGTGGCAACGCGATCCGAGGAAGCCGGGTCGGGGCGGGGCCGATGGGCGAGGCCGAGCGCGGCGAGTCCGCGCCGCGTCTGCGCGTCTCCTTCTGGTGCTCCAACGGGCACGAGACGCAGCCGAGCTTCGCCAGCGACGCGCAGGTGCCCGAGACCTGGGACTGCCCGCGCTGCGGCTTCCCGGCCGGTCAGGACCGGGACAACCCGCCGGACCCGCCGCGCACCGAGCCCTACAAGACGCACCTCGCGTACGTGCGGGAGCGGCGCAGCGACGCGGACGGCGAGGCGATTCTCGCCGAGGCGCTCGCCAAACTGCGAGGCGAAATCTAGGACTTGAGGCCGGGCCGGACGCCTGCGAGGCGCTTGGCCGGACCTGTTTCGTGGCCGAGGCCTGTTTCGTGGCCGACGGCGGCTCTCCGGCCGCGCCTCGGCCGCTCCCCGGTCGCTCCCGGGACCCGTTCCGACCCGGCTCCACGGCCGATTGTCAGTGGCGCCCTCTACGGTTTGTGCATCGGCGCATCGTGAGGGGGAGTCGTGACAGGGGTAGAGACGGAGGGCGCGGGTGCGCCCGCGTGGCGCGGGGGTTTCGGGCGCGTGCTGTCCAGCTTCGGTGACGCGCTGCGTACGGCCGCGCTGCCGCTGCTTGCCGTCTCGCTGACCGACGACGCCCTGCTCATCGCCTCCGTCACGGCCTGCGGCTATCTGCCCTGGCTCGTCTTCGGGCTGCTCGGTGGCGCCGTCGCCGACCGTGTGGACCAGCGGCGCGCGATGTGGACGGTGGACGCGGTACGGGGCCTGCTGGTCGGCGGCTTCGCAGCGGCCGTCGCCCTCGGGCACGCCTCGATCGGCCTGCTGATCGCGCTGGCCTTCGCCCTGACCACCCTCCAGACGCTCTTCGACAACGCCTCCACGGCCCTGCTGCCCGCCCTGGTGGACCGCGAGACACTCGGCAGTGCCAACGTCCGCCTGATGACGGGACAGCGCATCGCGGGCGGGCTGCTGGGCGGCCCGGCCGTGCCGCTGCTGATCGCCGCGGGGGCCGCCGCCCCCTTCGCGGCCGACGCCGGGACCTTCCTGGTGGCGGCCGTGCTCGTGGCCTCCCTGCGGATCCCCGCACCCGAGAGGAAGCCGAGACCGGCCGGCAGCACCCTGCGCCGGGAGATCGCCGACGGCCTGCGCACCCTCGGGCAGGACAAGGCCCTGCGAGGACTGTGCGCCGCCACGGCCCTGTGCAACGTCGGCATGGGCGCCCTCATCGCCACCCTGGTGGTCCTGGTGACCGGTTGGCTGGACGCGGGCACCCAGGGGTACGCCGCGGCGATGACCGGGTACACCGTCGGCAGCCTGGCCGGGGCAGCGGTCAACCGCCCGCTCGTGGACCGGCTGGGCCGCATACGGGCCGTGCTGCTGGCCGGCACGGTGCAGATCGCCGCCCTGCTCGTCATGGGCACGGCGCGCAGCCTGATCGCGCTGGTGGCCGCCCTGGCCGTCTTCGGGCTGATGGGCATGGTGTGGAACGTCAACACCACGACGCTGATGCAGCAGCGCAGCCCCGCCGCGATGCTGGGCCGCGTCAGCGCGGCCTTCCGTACCCTCGCCGTCGCCGGAGCGCCCCTCGGCGCGCTGCTCGGCGGCGCCGTCGCCACCGCCTGGGGCCCGAACACCCCGGCGCTGCTCACGGCCGTGTTCTTCGTCCTGTCCGTCACCGCGCTGATACCCGTGCGTCGGCCGGACGTAGTTGTTGTTGCCCCGGACGACGGCGTGACGACAGCTCAGGTCACCCGCTGATCAATTAGGTTGGGACCGGCAGCGGGGCAAGGTACGTAGCAGGGACAGGTAGGAAAGAAGGCTGAAGTCCGAAATGAACGTAGACGGCCGTACCAGGCTCAACCAGACGCCCGAGTGGACCGCTCTGGCCAAGCACCGCGAGGAGCTCGCCGGCACCCACCTGCGGGATCTGTTCGCGGCCGACCCGGGGCGCGGTGACGGATACACGCTCCAGGTCGGCGATCTGTACGTCGACTACTCCAAGCACCTCGTGACCGACGAGACCCTGCGGCTGCTGCGCGAGCTCGCCGCCGCGACGGACGTCTTCGGCCTCCGGGACGCCATGTTCCGCGGCGAGAAGATCAACGTCACCGAGAACCGGGCCGTGCTGCACACCGCCCTGCGCGCACCGCGGGATGCGGTGATCGAGGTCGACGGGGAGAACGTCGTTCCCAAGGTGCACGCGGTGCTGGACAAGATGAGCGACTTCGCCGAGCGCGTCCGCTCGGGCGAGTGGACGGGCCACACCGGCAGGCCTATCAGGAACGTGGTCAACGTCGGCATCGGAGGCTCCGACCTCGGCCCGGCGATGGCGTACGAGGTGCTGCGCGCCTACACCGACCGCGCTCTCACGGTCCGCTTCGTCTCCAACGTCGACGGCGCCGACCTGCACGAGGCCACCCGCGACCTGGACCCGGCGGAGACGCTGTTCATCATCGCCTCCAAGACGTTCACCACCATTGAGACGATCACGAATGCCACCTCGGCCCGCAACTGGCTGCTGAGCGAGCTGAAGGCGGGCCCGGAGGCCGTCGCCAAGCACTTCGTGGCGTTGTCGACCAACGCGGAGAAGGTCTCCGCGTTCGGTATCGACACGGCCAACATGTTCGAGTTCTGGGACTGGGTCGGCGGACGGTACTCCTACGACTCCGCCATCGGACTGTCGCTGATGATCGCCATCGGCGCGGACCGCTTCCGCGAGATGCTCGACGGCTTCCGCATCGTCGACGAGCACTTCAAGACCGCGCCCGCCGAGTCCAACGTGCCGCTGCTGCTGGGCCTGCTGGGCATCTGGTACGGCAACTTCCACGACGCCCAGTCGCACGCCGTGCTGCCCTACAGCCACTACCTGTCCAAGTTCACCGCCTACCTCCAGCAGCTCGACATGGAGTCCAACGGCAAGTCCGTCACCCGGGACGGGCGCGAGGTGGAGTGGCAGACCGGGCCGGTCGTGTGGGGCACCCCGGGCACCAACGGGCAGCACGCCTACTACCAGCTCATCCACCAGGGCACCAAGCTCATCCCGGCGGACTTCATCGGCTTCGCCGAGCCGGTCGCCGAGCTGAGCGACGAACTCAAGGCGCAGCACGACCTGTTGATGGCCAACTTCTTCGCCCAGACGCAGGCGCTGGCCTTCGGTAAGACGCCGGAGGAGGTGCGGGCCGAGGGCGTGCCCGAGGAGCTGGTGCCGCACAAGACCTTCAAGGGCAACCACCCCACGACCACGATCCTCGCGCGCGAACTGACGCCGTCCGTGCTCGGCCAGCTCATCGCCCTGTACGAGCACAAGGTGTTCGTCCAGGGCGCGGTGTGGAACATCGACTCCTTCGACCAGTGGGGCGTCGAGCTGGGCAAGGTCCTCGCCAAGCGCGTCGAGCCCGCACTGACCGAGGGCGCCGAGGTCCAGGGCCTGGACGCGTCGACCAAGGCCCTGGTCGCCAAGTACCGGGAGCTGCGCGGCCGACAGTGAGCGAAGGTGCGGGAAGCGGGCGGTCCCCGCGACCGTCCGCTCAGCGTCGCCCGGCGCCGACCCGCAGGGCGACGCCGGTCAGGCCACCGCGCTGAGGGTGTCCGCGAGGCGACGCCGGGCCGCGCGGGCCGCGGGCAGGGCGGCGAGGGCCGCGGCGCCCAGCACGGCGGCCGCCCCGAACAGCAGCAGGAGCACCGGGGACGGGCCCTGGGCGATTCCGGCGCCGATGCCGCTGGAGCGGCCCTGGGCGTCGATCAGCCAGTGGGCCAGCGGCAGCCCCAGCGCCGTACCGACGACGACCGCGGCCAGGGCGGTGCAACTGGTGGCCGTGACGGTGATCGCGGTGATCTGGCGCGGGGACAGCCCGATCGCCTTCAGCGCCAGCAGGTCCCGCTCGCCCTCGCGGACGGTGCCGCCGATCGCGGTCAGCAGCTCGATGAGCCCGATGAGCGCCAGCACGCAGATCAGCCCGGCAACGACCGCGCGCAACGGGGACAGCCCGTCGGCCGGGTTGGTCACGGTGTGCACGTCCAGGTGTCCGCGGCCGGCCGTGGCCAGGGCGCTGGCGACGCGGTGCGGGTCGACGCCGGGGCGCAGCCGCAGCTGGTAGAGGGTGGGCGTCAGGTGCGGGTCGTTCTCGCGGAGGGTGTCCAGCGAGGTGGAGATGACCCGGCCGGCGTTCTCCGGCTCGATGCTGCGGCCCACGATGTGCAGGATCTGCGGCTGGTCGCCCACGGTCATCCGCACCCAGTCGCCGACGTGCACGTCCAGCAGGTCGAGCAGCCCCTGCCCGGCGACCGCCTCGTCGGGGCCGCGCGCGGGGCGGCCCTCGGCGAGGGTGTACGGGTAGGGATCCTGCCGGGTGCCCAGGCCGCGCAGGGCGATCGTCGCCGTCTGGCCCGGGACCAGGGCGGCGACCTCGACGCCCGGGTAGACGGCGGCGACCCGGGGTTCGCGGTCCAGCAGGGTCCGGGTCTCCCGGTCGCTCATCCCGCTGTCCGCGCGGACCGTGAGCGCCGCCGGCAGACCCATCTGCGCGGGCCTGCTGTGGAAGCGGTCGATGGTGGTCCAGGCGCTCATCGCCACCACGATCAGCAGCAGGGGCAGTGCGAGCCGCCCGACCGTGGCGAGCGTCCGCGGCCGACGGGTGAACGCCTTGTGCCAGCCCAGGACCAGCGCGGGCGGCAGCCGCAGGCCGAGGGCCCTGCGCGCCACGCCCGTCAGCCGCCCGCCGGCCGGGGCGGCCGGACGGGGCACCGGCACCGGAGGCACCCGCCCCGCCCGCCAGGCCGCGAGCCCGGTCACCGCACCGATGAACAGTACGGCGGCCACCGGCACCGCGAACAGCGCGACGGTGTGCCCCGGCAGCCCCTGCCACACGCCGACCGCGTCGCCGAGCCGCCCAGGGATGCCGGTGCCCAGCCCCTGGGTGAGGACCGCCGCGGCCACGGCGCCGAGCAGGGCGTACGCCACGTGCTGGACCAGGAAGATCCGGACCACCTGGCCGGGCGTGAAGCCGATCGCCTTCAGCACCGAGATGTCCCGCAGATGACCGCGGATCCGGGTGCCGATCGCGCCGTGCACCGCGAACCCGGCGGCCACCAGCGCGCCCAGGCCGAACAGACCCAGCACCTGGCCGAGCAACCGGTTGTCGCCCTGCGCCTCGGCCCGCGCCTGCTGCCAGGTGGACACCTCGCCGACCACGCCGGCGCCCAGCACGGTGACGGCGCGCTGCACGGCGTAGTCCGTGTCGCCCGGGTGGGTCAGGCGCAGCCCGATCACCCGGCCGTCCGGGGCGCGGACGGCGGACGGCAGGGCCCACACCAGCCCCGGCTGTTCGCCCGGGCGGTAGCGGGGCTCGGCGCTGTCGGCGACGCCCACGACGGTCAGCGTGCGCGCGGTGCCCGGCAGGGTGAGCGTGTCCCCGGGTTCGGCCAGCAGCGATCGGGCGAGGCGGCTCTCCAGGACTACGCCGTTCGGGTCCCCGGGGTCGAGCCAGTGGCCGGAGGTGAGCAGCGGGCGGCCCACGGAGGGCCGCCGGGGCGTGCCGCGCAGTTCGACGGAGGCGCGTGTGCCTCGGGAGGAGATGGTGGTGGACTCGGTGGGGTAGGGGCCGGTGACGGACTCGACGCCGTCCAGCGCGGCGAGTCGGCCGGTGTCGGCGGACCTGACGGTGTGGATCCACACGTGGGCGCCGCGGGACTGGGTGAAGACCCGCTGCCAGGGGTTGGTCGCATACCCGAACAGGGCTGTGGCCAGCAACAGCGAGGCGACGATGCCGGCGGTGGCCAGCACGATGAACAGCGCCTCGCCGCGGTGCGTGCGCAGATCCGAGTGCGCCCAGCGCAAGGTGGCTCGCACGGGCCTCAGCCCCTCGGCCCGTGCATGGCCCGGTGGTGTTCCGGCTTGGGCATGGGCTGGCCGTGCTTCGGCCCGGGCATGGCCTGGTGGTGTTCCGGCTTGGGCATGGGCTGGCCGTGCTTCGGCCCGGGCATGGCCCGGCCGTGCTCCCGCCTGTGCACAGACCGGCCGTGCTTCGGCCCGGGCATGGACCGGCCGTGCTCCCGCCTACGCACGGACCGGCCGTGCTTCGGCCCGGGCAGCGCGCGGGGACGCGTCAGGTGGTCGTACACCGCACTCAGTCCTTCAGCTCCAGCACACCCGAGATCCCCGCGCCCCGCGACGGCGTCCCGTCCAGCTCCGCGTCGTCGACGATCCGCCCGTCGAAGAAGCTGATCACCCGGTCCGCGGCGCTCGCCAGCCGCGCGTCGTGGGTGACCAGGACGATCGTCTGGCCGCGCTGGTGGAAGCGGGACAGCAGCCGCATCACCTCGCGGGTGCCCTTGCTGTCCAGGCTGCCGGCGGGTTCGTCGGCCAGCAGCAGCGGCGGATGGTTGACCAGGGCGCGGGCGAGCGCGACCCGCTGCTGCTCGCCGCCGGACAGCTCGCCCGGCATGCTGCGTTCCTTGCCCTGAAGGCCCAGCTCCGCCAGGAGCTCCTCCCGCTCGGCGCGGGCCTGCTTCGGCGAGCGGCCGGCGAGCAGCGCGGGCAGCTCGACGTTGTCGGCGACCGACAGGTTGGACACCAGGTTGAAGAACTGGAAGACGATCCCGATCCGCTTTCTGCGCTCCTCGGCCCAGCGCGCCTCGGTGTAGGAGTCCGTGCACCGGCCGTCCAGCCAGATGCTGCCCTCGTCCGGCCGCTGCAGCCCGCCCAGCAGGTGCAGCAGCGTCGACTTGCCGGCCCCGGACGGGCCGGTGACCGCCACGAACTCGCCCCGTGTCACCCGCAGATCGACCCCGCGCACGGCACGCGCGGGCGCGCCCTCGCCGTAGTGGGTCTTGGCGAGGCCCTCGGCCCGCAGCAGAGGAGGGTGGCTGTCACTCACTCCAGCTCCTCCAGTTCCTCCTGGCACCGCTCCAGCCAGTCGAGGTCGGCCTGCAGGTGCAGCATCGCGCCCTCGATCAGCAGGTGGGCGATTCGGTTGTCGCGGTTTTCGGCGGCGGCCAGCTTCGACAGGTTGCGCATGGTGTTGAGGTACTGGCGCCGCTGTTTGTTGATCAGGGCGATCTGGTCGGCGAGACCGGTCTGCGGGGCGAGGGCGAGTTTCATGAAGAACTCGTCCCGTACCCGCGGCTCGTCCTCGGTCTCCTCGTACCAGGCGCGCAGCGCCTCGCGCCCGGCGTCGGTGAGGTGGTAGATCTTCTTGTTGGGCCGACTGGACTGCTCGACCTCCTCGCCCTCGATCAGTCCCGACTTCTCGAGGCGTCCGAGGGTCACGTAGATCTGGCCGACGTTCGGCTGAGGGTACGCGGAGCCCAGCAGTTGCTCAAGGTCCTGCTTCAGCTCGTAGCCGTGGGCCGGGCCGCGCGCGAGGAGTGCCAGGAGGGGCAGGCGCACTCGTGCTGTCCTCCTGTCCTCGTAATGTGCTCCAGGCCCTAGTATCGCCCATACCTAACAGGTATACATGGCCTCTGAATCCCGGGCGAGGGTGCCCGCGGTGCCGGTGTACAGGGAGGAACCTATGCGGTGGGTACGCGCCGCCGGTAGGGGCCTTCTCGTCCTCGTCGTGGTCATGAGCGGCTACGTCGCCTCCGGCGCCCAGGCCGACGAGGGGACCGCGGGCGGTCGCGGCCCGCTCACCCTGGCCACGGCCGGAGACCTCACCGGCTACCTCGGCGCGCTGCTGCAGGGCTGGAACCGCACCCACCCCGGGGAGAAGGTCACCCTCGTCGAGCTTCCGGACTCCGCCGACGAGACCCATGCGCAGATGACCACCGACCTGCGTGGCGGCGACCGCAGCCGCTTCGACGTCCTCAACATCGACGTCAACTGGACCTCGGAGTTCGCCGCGGCCGGCTGGATCCGACCCCTGCCGCGCGACCGCTTCCCGCTGAAGACCTTCCTGCCGCCGGTCGTCGACACCGCCACGTACGACGGACAGCTGTACGCCGTCCCCTACGTCACGAACGCGGGGCTCCTCCTGTACCGCAAGGACATCCTCGCCAAGGAAGGGGTGCCGCCGCCGCGCACCTGGGCCGAGCTGGAGCGTGACGCCAAGACCATCGCGCCGAAGTACGGGCTCGGTGGCTACGCGGGCCAGTTCCTGCCGTACGAGGGCCTCACCGTCAACGCGGCCGAGGCCGTGTACTCCGCGGGCGGCACGATCCTCGGCGACGAGGGCGCACGCGTCACCGTGAACTCGTCCGCGGCCCGCGAGGGCATCGGGTTCCTGGCGCGCGGCTTCCGCGAGGGCTGGATCCCGCAACAGGCGCTGACGTACAAGGAGGAGGAGTCCAAGCAGGCCTTCCAGGACGGCCGGCTGCTCTTCCTGCGCAACTGGCCGTACGCGTACGTCGTCGCCTCCGCCAAGGGCTCCAAGGTCGCCGGGAAGATCGGCGCCGTACCGCTGCCGGGGCCGGACGGGCCGGGGACGAGCGTCCTCGGCGGCTCCAACCTGGCGGTCAACACGCACGCACGGCACCCGGATTCGGCCGCGCGGCTCATCGCCTACCTCACCAGCGAGCGCGTCCAGCGCCAGGTCCTCACCCGCGGCGCGCTGCCGCCCGTACGCGCCGCGCTCTACGAAGACCCCGAGCTCATCCGGCAGTTCCCCTACCTGCCGACCCTGCGCGCCGCCGTGCTCGCGGCCGCCCCGCGCCCCAAGAGCCCGCACTACGACCAGGTCAGCCTGGCGGTTCAGGCAGTCGTGCACGACGCGCTCACCGGGCAAGAGACGCCCGAGAGCGCGGTGCGACGGCTGGCGCGCGAGCTGGCGGCCATCTCCCGTCGGGGCTGAGACTCCACCCTCGTATAGTTACTTGTTAGGTAACGCCGCCATCTCATCTCGGCGCCGAGTGACCCGATAAGTCCGGATATCAGCGCTCAACCCTCCAGTAGCTACTTGCCTGTTCGTTGACACCTGCGCGACACGCCTACTTAACATGCATGCACAACCGTCAGCACGCACAGACAGGTCAACGGGGTGAGTCCCAAGCACATCGACACCCACCGCTGGTGGCGCGACGCAGTGATCTACCAGGTGTACGTCCGCAGCTTCCTGGACAGCACCGGCGACGGCATCGGCGATCTGGCCGGGGTCAGGGCAGGGCTGCCGTACCTGAAGAAGCTCGGCGTCGACGGGATCTGGCTGAGCCCCTTCTACCCCTCGCCGCAGCACGACCACGGCTACGACGTGGCCGACTACTGCGACGTCGACCCGCTCTTCGGCGACCTCGCCGAGTTCGACCTGCTGATGGCGGCCGCCCGCCGGCTCGGCATCAAGGTTCTCCTGGACATCGTCCCCAACCACTGCTCCAGCGAGCACCCGTGGTTCCGCGAGGCGCTCGCCTCCCCGCCCGGCAGCCCGGCCCGCGCCCGCTTCCACTTCGCCGAGGGCCGCGGCCCGGACGGCTCCGAGCCGCCCAACAACTGGCACGCCATGTTCGGCGGCCCGGCCTGGACCCGCATCACCGAGGCGGACGGCCGCCCGGGCCAGTGGTACCTGCACATGTTCACGCCCGAGCAGCCCGACTGGAACTGGCGCGCCCCCGAGGTCGCCGCCGAGTTCGACCGGGTGCTGCGCTTCTGGCTGGACCGGGGCGTCGACGGCTTCCGCATCGATGTCGCCGCCGGCCTGTTCAAGCACCCGGAGCTGCCCGACTCCCCGGACCCGGAGGCCGATGCCCGCACCCGCGACTCGGTCAATCCGCTCGCCTGGAACCAGCCCGAGGTGCACGACGTGTGGCGGCACTGGCGCGCGGTGTGCGAGGAGTACACGGCACGCGACGGCCGCGACCGCCTGCTGGTCGGCGAGGTCTCCGTCCCGACCGCCCGCGAACACGCGAAGTACGTCCGCCCGGACGAGCTCCACCAGGCCTTCTTCTTCGACCTGCTCAGCGCCCCTTGGGACGCCGACGCCTTCCGCAAGGTCATCTCCGAGGCCATGCAGGACATAGCCGGCACGGGCTCGACGGTCACCTGGGTCCTCAACAACCACGACCAGGTCCGCACCGTCACCCGCTACGGCGAACCCACCCCGCAGGGCAGCGGCCTCGGCGCCGCCCGCGCCCGCGCCGCGGCGCTGCTGATGCTGGCGCTGCCCGGAGCCGCGTACATCTACCAGGGCGAGGAGCTCGGCCTGCCCGAGGTCGTCGACCTGCCCGACGACGTGCTCACCGACCCCATCTTCCGCCGCACCGGCAGCCGCGCCCGCATCCGCGACGGCTGCCGGGTGCCGCTGCCGTGGTCCGGGCAGGCCTCCCCCTTCGGCTTCACCTCCGGTGCCGAGGGCGCCAAGCCGTGGCTGCCGCAGCCGGAGTGGTTCGCCGAGCACGCCACCGAGCGGGCCCTCGCCGACACCCGCTCCTTCTGGCACCTCTACCGCGACGGCCTCCAGCTGCGCGCCGCCCTGCCCCAGTTGGGCGAGGGCACGCTGCGCTGGCTGGACACCCCGCCGGGCGTCCTCGGCTTCGTCCGCGGCGACGACCTGGTCTGCGCCGTCAACTTCGGCACGGCACCCACCCCGGCGCCCGTCTCCGGCACCCCGATCCTCGCCAGCGGCCCCTGCCCGCCCGGGGTGCTCGCCGGCTCCACGGCCGCGTGGTGGATCAGCGACGACACTAACGACCTCTGAGTTTCCGTCAGTTTCCCACCCCCTGAAGGGACATCAACGATGATGCGACGACGTACCACCCTGCTCACCGGCTGCACCGCCCTCGTCCTGGCGCTCGGCGCGACCGCCTGCGGCGGCGACCCGGTCTCCGCGGGCGGCGGTGACAAGGCGCTCAGCGGCCAGACCGTCACCGTGGCCGGTGTCTGGACCGGCAGCGAGCAGAAGAACTTCCAGAAGGTGCTGGACGCGTTCACCGAGAAGACCGGCGCCAAGACGCAGTTCATCTCCACCGGCGACAACGTCTCCACCGTCGTCGGCAGCAAGATCGAGGGCGGCAACGCCCCCGACGTCGTGATGGTCCCGCAGGTCGGCGTGCTCCAGCAGTTCGCCAAGAAGGGCTGGCTCAAGCCGCTGTCGAGCACCACGCAGCAGTCGGTGGACGCCAACTACGCGCCCGTGTGGAAGAAGTACGGCAGCGTGGACGGCACCCTCTACGGCCTGTACTTCAAGGCCGCCCACAAGTCGACCGTCTGGTACAGCCCCGACGCGCTCACCCAGGCGGGCGTCAAGCCGCCGAAGACGTACGACGAGATGCTCAAGGCCGGGCACACCGTCTCCGACTCCGGGCTCGCCGCCTTCGCGGTCGCCGGGCAGGACGGCTGGACCCTCACCGACTGGTTCGAGAACATCTACCTGTCCCAGGCCGGGCCCGAGAAGTACGATGCCCTCGCCGCGCACAAGCTGAAGTGGACCGACGCGAGCGTGGTCAAGGCGCTCACCACGCTCGGCAAGCTCTTCAAGGACAAGCAGCTGATCGCGGGCGGCCAGAAGGAGGCCCTCAACACCGACTTCCCGGGCTCGGTGGAGAAGGTGTTCGGGCCCAAGCCCGAGGCCGGCATGGTCTACGAGGGCGACTTCGTCGCCGGCGTCGCCAAGGACCAGTTCGGCAAGGCCATCGGCAAGGACGCGAACTTCTTCCCGTTCCCGGCGGTCGACGGCGGTACGGCGCCCGTGGTCAGCGGCGGCGACGCGGCGGTCGTCCTCAAGGACGGCAAGAACGCCAAGGCCGGCATGAAGCTCCTGGAGTACCTGGCGACCCCGGAGGCCGCGGCCGTGTGGGCGAAGGCGGGCGGCTTCCTGTCCCCGAATAAGAAGCTCGACCTCGCCTCGTACAGCGACGACGTCACCCGCTCCACCGCCAAGTCCCTGATTGCCGCCGGCGATTCGGTCCGTTTCGACATGTCCGACCAGGCGCCCGCGGCCTTCGGCGGCACCAAGGGCACGGGTGAGTGGAAGCTGCTGCAGGACTTCCTGCGCGACCCGTCGAACCCGAAGGCGACCGCGGCGAGGCTGGAAGCCGCGGCGGCCAAGGCGTACCGGGGCTGACCTGCCATGACTGCCTCGACGCTCGTGAAGCGGAAAGGGGCGAGCCCCCCGCCGCCCGTCGCGCTCGCCGACCGCGCGCGGCGCATGCGGCGGCGGGGGCGGATCATCGCCCTGCTGTTCGTCTTCCCCGCGCTGCTGCTGCTCGGCGCGCTCGTCGTCTACCCGGTGCTGTTCTCGGTCGGCCGGAGCTTCTTCGACGCCTCCGGCACCCGCTTCGTGGGCGGCGACAACTACGCCGAGATGTTCCGCGACCCGGCCACGCTCAAGGCCATCCGGAACACCACGATCTGGGTGGTCGTGGCCCCGGCGCTGCTGACAGGGCTCGGCCTGATCCTGGCCGTCCTGGTGGAGAAGGTCCGCTGGGCCACGGCCTTCAAGCTGCTGCTGTTCATGCCGATGGCCGTGTCCTTCCTGGCCGCGGGCATCATCTTCCGGCTCGCCTACGACGAGGACCCCAACAAGGGCGTGCTGAACGCCGCCGTGGTCTCGGTGCACGACGCCTTCAAGGGGACGTCGTCGTACCCGACGGCGCGGGCCCGTGAGGGGCAGGGGCTCACCCGGGGACGTGACGGCTCGTACACGACGAACGCGGGCGTCTCGCCGGGGGACTCGGTGACGCTGCCGATGGTCGGCGTCCTGCCCAAGGACCTGCCCAAGGGGGTCTCGCCCGCGTACGCGGCGGCCGGAAAGAAGGCCGCTGCGGACGAACTGCGCGGAGTCGTCTACCTGGACTTCACCCCGGGTGGGGGAGGCAGGCAGGGCAAGGTCGACCGGCGGGAGAGCGGGCTGCCCGGAATGAAGGTCGAGGCGGTGCGCGACGGGCGGACGGTCGCGACGGCCACGACCGCGTCCGACGGCTCCTTCCGCTTCGCGCACCTGGCCTCCGGCTCGTACACGGTGAAGCTGCCGGCGTCGAACTTCGCGCCGCCGTACCAGGGCATCTCCTGGCTCGGGCCGACACTGGTCACGCCGGCGATCATCGGGGCGTACCTGTGGATCTGGACCGGGTTCGCGATGGTGCTCATCGGCGCCGGTCTGTCGACGCTGCCACGGGACGCGCTGGAGGCGGCGCGGATGGACGGGGCGAACGAGTGGCAGATCTTCCGGCGGATCACGGTCCCGCTGCTCGCACCGGTGCTGACCGTCGTCTTCGTGACCCTCGTCATCAATGTGATGAAGGTCTTCGACCTCGTCTACATCATCGCGCCCGGGCCGGTGCAGGAGGACGCGACCGTGCTCGCCACGCAGATGTGGCTGGTGTCGTTCGGCGGCGGCAACAACCAGGGGCTCGGCAGCGCGCTCGGTGTGCTGCTCCTGCTGCTGGTGATCCCCGCGATGGTCTTCAACGTCCGCCGTTTCCGAAGGAGTCAGCGATGAACGCGGTCAGGCGGGGCCTGGGCAACGGGCTGGTGCAGGCCTTCCTGGTGGTGATCGGCCTGATCTGGCTGACCCCGCTGGCGGGGCTGTTCCTGTCGTCGCTGCGGTCGGCCGAGGACACGGCGAAGGGGGGCTGGTGGACGGCGCTCGCCAGCCCCGGGCAGCTGTCCTTCGACAACTACTCGGCGCTGCTGAAGAACGCCGGGATCACACAGGCCTTCTGGAACACGGTGCTGATCTCGGTGCCGGCCACGGTGCTGGTCGTCGTGATCGCGGCGCTGGCGGGGTACGCGTTCGCGTGGCTGGACTTCCCGGGGCGTGAGCCGCTGTTCCTGCTGGTGGTGGCCCTGTTGGTGGTGCCCGTGCAGATCGGGCTGCTGCCGGTCGCCAAACTCTTCGGGCAGCTGGGCCTGTTCGGCACGATTCCGGGCGTCGTGCTCTTCCACGTGGCGTACGGGTTGCCGTTCGCGGTGTTCCTGCTGCGGAACTACTTCGCCGAGATGCCGAAGGAGATGCTGGAGGCGGCGCGGATGGACGGGGGCAGCGAGTGGCGGATCTTCACGCGGCTGGTGCTCCCCGTGGGCCGGCCCGCGATCGCCAGCCTCGCCATCTTCCAGTTCCTGTGGGTGTGGAACGACATGCTGGTGGCCCTGTTGTTCGCGGACAGCTCGTCGCAGCCGCTGACCGTGGAACTCCAGTCCCAGATACGCCAGTTCGGCAGCAACATCGACGTGCTGGCGCCGGGCGCGTTCCTGTCGCTCATCGTGCCGGTGGTGGTGTTCTTCGCCTTCCAGCGGCACTTCGTGCAGGGCGTGATGGCGGGATCTGTGAAGTAGGAGCCGGGGCGGCGCGGCGGTAAGGCCTGCGCCGCCCCGTCGTTCACGGAGACGCCGGCGGATACAGCGACCTCGGGAGTTGGGAGGCCGCTGCCGTGTCCAGGAGCCACAGGGTGCGGGCGCGGCCGTACGCGCCGGCCGCCGGGGCCTGGATCTCGCCCGCGCCCGACAGGGCGATGGCCACCGCGTTCGCCTTGTCCTCGCCCGCCGCCAGGAGCCACACCTCTCGGGCGGAGCGGATCGCGGGGAGGGTGAGGGAGATGCGGGTCGGCGGCGGTTTCGGAGAGCCGTGGACGCCCACCACCGTGCGTTCCGTCTCCCGCACCGCCGGGTGTTCCGGGAACAGCGACGCCACGTGCGTGTCCGGGCCCACGCCCAGCATCAGGACGTCGAAGGTCGGGACCGAGCCGTGGTTCTCGGGGCCTGCCGCCCGCGCCAGCTCCTCGGCGTAGCCCTCCGCCGCCTCCTCGACGTCCGCCCCGTAGGGGCCGTCCGACGCGGGCATGGCGTGCACGCGCTTCGGGTCCAGCGGTACGGAGTCCAGCAGGGCCTCGCGGGCCTGCGTGACGTTGCGCTCGCAGTCGCCCTCCGGAAGGAACCGCTCGTCGCCCCACCAGACGTCGAGCCGGCTCCAGTCGATGGCGTCCCGGGCCGGCTCGGCCGCCAGCGCGGCCAGCACGCCGTTGCCGTTGCGGCCGCCGGTGAGAACCACGGACGCCGAGCCCCGGGAGGCCTGCGCGTCCACGATCTTCGTGACCAGGCGGGCCGCGGCGGCCTGCGCCATCAGTTCCTTGTCGCGGTGGACGACCAGCTGCGGAGTGGTCACTTCGCCGTCGCCTTCCTCGCCGGGGACTTCTTTGCCGCCGCCTTCTGCGCGGGCGGCTGCCCTTCCGCCCCGGGCCCCGTCGCGGCCTTCTCCTGGGACGCCGGGACCGCGACCGGCTCCTCGGCCGGAGCGGCCGACGTCGACGACCCGTTCAGCCGGTCCACGCCGAACCGCAGCGCCGACGCGTACGTGTCGTCCGGGTCCAGCCGCCGCAGCTCCTCCGCGATCAGCTCGGCCGTGTCCCGCCGCTTGAGCGCCACCGCACGCTCCGGCTGCCCCTGGATGGAGAGGGTCGCCAGCCTGCCGTCGGCCCGGTCCAGCGTGATCGGGCCGCAGGTGGTGTCCATGCGGACCGCGGTGAGCCCGGGGCCACCGGACAGCGAGCGCTTCACCGGCACGTCCAGGCGGTCCGCGAGCCACATCGCCAGCAGCTCGCAGCTCGGGTTGAACTCCTCGCCCTCCACCTCGACGGCCTTGACCTCACAGACGACCTGGTCGAGGGCCGCCGCCAGCATCGAGCGCCAGGGCGTGATGCGGGTCCAGGCCAGGTCCGTGTCGCCGGGCGTGTAGGCCTCGGCCCGCGAGGCCAACTCCCGCACCGGCTGCTCGGCCGCGTAGGTGTCGGTGACCCGGCGCTGGGCCAGGGCGCCCAGCGGGTCCTTCGCCGGGTCGAGCGGGGCGTTCACCGGCCACCACACCACCACCGGCGCGTCCGGCAGCAGCAGCGGCAGGACCACCGACTGGGCGTGGTCGACCACCTCGCCGTACAGCCGCAGCACCACCGTCTCGCCGGTGCCCGCGTCCGCGCCCACCCGCACTTCGGCGTCCAGGCGCGAGGACGTGCGGTCCCGGGGGGTGCGCGAGACGCGCCTGATGACCACCAGTGTGCGTGAGGGGTGCTCGTGCGAGGCGTCACCGGCGGCCTTCAGGGCGTCGTAGGCGTTCTCCTCGTCGGTGACGATGACCAGCGTGAGCACCATGCCGACGGCAGGGGTGCCGATGGCCCGGCGGCCCTGCACCAGCGCCTTGTTGATCTTGCTGGCCGTGGTGTCGGTCAAGTCTATCTTCATGGCCGGCGCCAGCTCCGTCCGTCTCGTGCGAGCATCTCGTCCGCCTCGGCGGGCCCCCACGTCCCGGACCGGTAGTGCGCGGGCTTGCCGTGCTTGTCCCAGTACGCCTCGATCGGGTCGAGGATCTTCCAGGACAGCTCGACCTCCTCGGTGCGCGGGAAGAGGTTCGAATCGCCCAGCAGGACGTCCAGGATGAGGCGCTCGTAGGCCTCCGGGCTCGATTCCGTGAAGGACTCGCCGTAGGCGAAGTCCATGGACACGTCCCGGATCTCCATCGAGGTGCCCGGCACCTTGGAGCCGAAGCGGACGGTGACGCCCTCGTCCGGCTGGACGCGGATGACGATCGCGTTCTGGCCGAGTTCCTCGGTGGCCGTCGTGTCGAAGGGGGAGTGCGGGGCGCGCTGGAAGATGACCGCGATCTCGGTCACCCGGCGGCCGAGGCGCTTGCCGGTGCGCAGGTAGAACGGCACGCCCGCCCAGCGGCGGTTGTCGATCTCCAGCTTGACCGCGGCGTACGTGTCGGTTTTCGACCCGGGGTCGATGCCCTCTTCCTCGAGGTAGCCGATGACCTTCTCGCCGCCCTGCCAGCCGGCCGCGTACTGCCCGCGCACGGTCGCCTTGCCCAGGTCCTTCGGCAGCTTCACCGCGCCGAGCACCTTGGTCTTCTCCGCGGCCAGCGCGTCCGCGTCGAAGGAGGCGGGCTCCTCCATCGCGGTCAGTGCGAGCAGCTGGAGCAGGTGGTTCTGGATGACGTCACGGGCGGCGCCGATGCCGTCGTAGTAGCCGGCGCGGCCGCCGATGCCGATGTCCTCGGCCATGGTGATCTGCACGTGGTCCACGAAGGACCGGTTCCAGATCGGCTCGAACATCGTGTTGGCGAAGCGCAGCGCCAGGATGTTCTGGACGGTCTCCTTGCCCAGGTAGTGGTCGATCCGGAAGACCTGCTCCGGGGCGAAGACCTCGTGCACGATCGCGTTGAGCTCCTCGGCCGACTTCAGGTCGTGGCCGAACGGCTTCTCGATGACCGCGCGCCGCCAGGAGCCAGCCGTCTGGTCGGCCAGCTTGTGCTTCTTCAGCTGCTGGATGACCACGGGGAAGGACTTCGGCGGCACCGACAGGTAGAAGGCGAAGTTGCCGCCCGTGCCCTGCGCCTTGTCCAGCTCCTCGATCGTCCCGCGCAGCCGCTCGAACGCGTCGTCGTCGTCGAAGGTGCCCTGCACGAAGCGCATGCCCTGGATGAGCTGCTGCCAGACCTCCTCGCGGAAGGGCGTACGGGCGTGCTCCTTGACGGCGTCGTGCACGACCGCGGCGAAGTCCTCGTGCTCCCAGTCGCGGCGGGCGAAGCCGACGAGTGAGAAACCCGGCGGCAGCAGACCCCGGTTCGCGAGGTCGTACACGGCGGGCATGAGCTTTTTACGTGACAAATCGCCCGTGACGCCGAAGATGACCAGGCCCGACGGCCCCGCGATACGCGGAAGCCGTCGGTCTGCGTCGTCACGAAGCGGATTCGCTCCGCTGACGGAAAAGGGGGCCAAGGTGTCAGCCCTCCGCGGGGGCGAGGCGTTCCAGCTCCGCCTCGATCGACTTCAGAAGGTCGTTCCAGGACGCCTCGAACTTCTCGACGCCCTCGTCCTCCAGGACCTGGACCACGTCGTCGTACGAGATCCCGAGCTTCTCGAGCGCGTCGAGGTCGGCGCGGGACTGCTCGTAGGTGCCGGCGATGGCGTTGCCGCGGATCTCGCCGTGGTCCTCGGTGGCCTCCAGCGTGGCCTCCGGCATGGTGTTGACCGTATTCGGCGCCACCAGTTCCTCAACGTACATGGTGTCCTTGTACGCCTTGTCCTTCACGCCGGTGGAGGCCCACAGCGGACGCTGCTTGTTCGCGCCCGCGTTCTCCAGCGCGCTCCAGCGGTCGGAGGAGAAGACCTCCTCGTACGCCTGGTAGGCGAGCCGCGCGTTGGCCACGCCCGCCTTGCCGCGCAGCGCCTTGGCCTCGGGGGTGCCGAGCTCGTCGATCCGCCGGTCGATCTCGGTGTCCACGCGGGACACGAAGAAGGACGCCACGGAGTGGATCTCCGACAGGTCCAGGCCGCGTTCCTTCGCCTTCTCCAGGCCACTCAGGTACGCGTCCATGACCGCACGGTAGCGCTCCAGCGAGAAGATCAGCGTGACGTTGACGCTGATGCCGTTGCCGATCGTCTCGGCGATCGCCGGCAGGCCCGCCTTGGTCGCCGGGATCTTGATGAGGGTGTTCGGGCGGTCGACCAGCCAGGCCAGCTGCCGGGCCTCGGCGACGGTCGCCTTGGTGTTGTGGGCCAGGCGCGGGTCGACCTCGATGGAGACCCGGCCGTCCTTGCCTCCGGTGGCGTCGAAGACGGGGCGCAGGATGTCGGCGGCGTCGCGGACGTCCGCCGTGGTGATCATGCGGATGGCCTCTTCGACGGTCACCTTGCGGGAGGCGAGGTCCGACACCTGCTGGTCGTAGCCGTCGCCCTGGGAGATCGCCTTCTGGAAGATCGTCGGGTTGGTGGTGACGCCCACGACGTGCTGCTGGTCGATCAGTTCGGCGAGGTTGCCGGACGTGATCCGCTTGCGCGACAGGTCGTCCAGCCAGATCGCGACGCCCTCCTCGGAGAGGCGCTTCAGTGCGTCTGTCATGGAAATTGCATCTCCTACTTGTCGTATATGAGCGTCAGCGCTGAGCGGCGGCGAGGGATTCCCGGGCCTTGGCGGCCACGTTCTCGGCGGTGAAGCCGAACTCGCGGAAGAGGACCTTGCCGTCTGCGGAAGCACCGAAGTGCTCCAGGGAAACGATGCGACCGGCGTCTCCCACGTACTTGTGCCAGGTCAGACCGACACCCGCCTCGACCGCGACGCGCGCCCTGACGGCCGGCGGCAGGACGCTGTCCCGGTACCCCCGGTCCTGCTCTTCGAACCACTCCACGGACGGCATGGACACGACGCGCGTGGGAATGCCGTCGGCCTGGAGCTGCTCGCGCGCCTCGACGGCGATGTGCACCTCGGAGCCGGTGGCGATCAGGATGACCTGCGGTTCAGTGTTCTGCCCTGCGGGCCCTTCGGCCTCGAACAGGACGTAGCCGCCACGCGCGGCGCCCTCGTTCGGCTCGTACGTCGGCACGCCCTGGCGGGTCAGCGCGAGGCCGTGCGGGGCGCCCTTGCCGAACTCCTTGGTCCAGCGCCTGAGGATCTCGCGCCAGGCGATCGCGGTCTCGTTGGCGTCGGCCGGGCGGACGACGTTCAGGCCCGGGATGGCGCGCAGGCTGGCCAGGTGCTCGACCGGCTGGTGGGTGGGGCCGTCCTCGCCCAGGCCGATGGAGTCGTGCGTCCACACGTACGTCACCGGCAGATGCATCAGGGACGACAGGCGCACCGCGTTGCGCATGTAGTCGGAGAAGACGAGGAAGGTGCCGCCGTAGACGCGGGTGTTGCCGTGGAGCGTGATGCCGTTCATCGCCGCGGCCATCGCGTGCTCGCGGATGCCGAAGTGGATCGTGCGCCCGAAGGGGTTGGCCTCCGGCAGCGGGTTGTCCGCCGGCAGGAAGGACGACGTCTTGTCGATCGTCGTGTTGTTCGAGCCGGCCAGGTCGGCGGAGCCGCCCCACAGCTCGGGGATCACCTCACCCAGCGCCTGGAGGACCTTGCCCGACGCGGCGCGCGTGGCGACGCCCTTGCCCGCCTCGAAGACCGGGATCTTGTCGTCCCAGCCGGTGGGCAGTTCGCCCTTGGCCATGCGGTCGAACTCTGCGGCGCGCTCGGGGTTGTTGTCCCGCCACACCTGGAAGGACTTCTCCCACGCGGCCCTGGCCTGGCGGCCCCGCTCAAGGGCCTGGCGGGTGTGGTTGAGCACCTCGTCGGAGACCTCGAAGTGCTTCTCCGGGTCGAAGCCGAGGACGCGCTTGGTGGCCGCGACCTCCTCCTCGCCCAGCGCCGAGCCGTGCGCGGCCTCGGTGTTCTGCGCGTGCGGGGCGGGCCAGGCGATGATGGAGCGCATCGCGATGAACGACGGCCGGTCGGTGACCGCCTTGGCCTCCTGGATCGCCGCGTAGATCGCCTGCGGGTCGAGGTCGCCGTTCTCCTTGGCCTCCACGCGCTGCACGTGCCAGCCGTAGGCCTCGTAGCGCTTGACGGTGTCCTCGGAGACGGCCGTCGCGGTGTCGCCCTCGATCGAGATGTGGTTGTCGTCCCACAGCAGGATCAGGTTGCCGAGCTTCTGGTGGCCGGCCAGCGAGGACGCCTCCGCGGAGATGCCCTCCTGGAGGCAGCCGTCACCGGCGATGCAGTAGATGAAGTGGTCGAAGGGGGACTCGCCCTGCGGGGCGTCCGGGTCGAACAGGCCGCGCTCGTAGCGGGAGGCCATTGCCATGCCCACCGCGTTGGCGACACCCTGGCCGAGCGGGCCGGTCGTGGTCTCCACGCCCGCCGTGTGCCCGTACTCGGGGTGGCCCGGGGTCTTGGAGCCCCAGGTGCGGAAGGACTTCAGGTCGTCCAGCTCCAGGCCGAAGCCCGCCAGGTACAGCTGGGTGTAGAGGGTCAGGGACGAGTGACCGGCGGACAGCACGAAGCGGTCGCGCCCCACCCACTGCGGATCGGCAGGGTCGTGCCGCATCACCTTCTGGAAGAGGGTGTAGGCGGCCGGAGCCAGGCTCATCGCCGTACCGGGATGGCCGTTGCCGACCTTCTGTACGGCATCGGCGGCCAGGACACGGGCGGTGTCGACCGCGCGCTGGTCCAACTCGGTCCACTCGAGGTCTGTGGTGGTCGGCTTGGTGCTCACCCTGGGTCAGGGCTCCTCTCCACATGTCGGATGCCGGTGTACTGCGCGCACCGGCTGCCGGCGTTCTCGGCGTCGGCCGGCCGCTGTCGAGCCTACCCCCGTAAGGACGTGCGTTTTTTCAGTCATTCCAGACTGCCGGGACTGTTGGACATCCGCCTCCCAGCCGGCCTGGATGGCATTCGGCATCTGAATACGCAGGCGCTCACCCGACTGCTCAATCGAGCTTCCGTGCGCACGTCGGACGACCGCTCGATCGGGTCCCGGCAGGCAGGTCGGAGCACGTCGGCAACCCCCGCGAATGTCGGGGTCTGGGCAACGTCTACAGTGGCGTGGTACGCGCGAGCCTTTACCGCCGGTTCACACGGAGAGGCTCGCTGGGATGTCTCTGTCAGGGGTGTGCGTGACGGCCGTCGAATCCCGTCCAGTGGGTGGGGGCACCGCCCATGCCGTCAAGGCTGCGGGGGAGCTCGGGGCGAGCCAGAACTCGAGCCACCGGCCGTTCGGGGCCCGTGTCAAGGCGTTCGTGGCACTGACCAAGCCGCGGATCATCGAGCTGCTGCTGATCAGCACCGTTCCGGTGATGTTCCTTGCGCAGCAGGGCGTGCCGGATCTGAAGCTGGTGCTGCTCACCTGCGTCGGCGGCTACCTCTCCGCGGGCGGCGCGAACGCGCTGAACATGTACATCGACCGTGACATCGACGCGCTGATGGACCGCACCTCGCAGCGTCCGCTGGTCACCGGCATGGTCAGCCCGCGCGAGTGCCTCGCCTTCGGCATCACGCTGGCGGTCGTCTCGACGCTGCTGTTCGGGTTCACCGTCAACTGGCTGTCGGCATGGCTGTCCCTCGGAGCGCTCCTCTTCTACGTTGTCGTCTACACGATGATCCTCAAGCGGCGTACGTCGCAGAACATCGTGTGGGGCGGCATCGCCGGCTGCATGCCGGTGCTGATCGGCTGGTCCTCGGTCACGAACTCCATGTCCTGGGCGCCGGCCATCCTCTTCCTCGTCATGTTCTTCTGGACGCCGCCGCACTACTGGCCGCTGTCCATGAAGGTCAAGGAGGACTACGCGCGCGTGGGCGTGCCGATGCTGCCGGTCGTCGCCTCCAACAAGGTGGTCGCCCGGCAGATCGTGATCTACAGCTGGGTGATGGTGGCGATCTCGCTGCTGCTGACGCCGCTCGGCTACACGGGCTGGTTCTACACGGCGGTCGCCCTGGCGGCGGGCGGCTGGTGGCTGTGGGAGGCGCACGCGCTGCAGAACCGGGCCAAGGCCGAGGTGACGGGCGCGAAGCTGAAGGAGATGCGCCTGTTCCACTGGTCCATCACCTACGTGTCGCTGCTGTTCGTGGCGGTGGCGGTGGACCCTTTCCTCCGATAGCTGCTTCTACGGCTTCCGACGGGCGATGGGGGCGCCCCCTGCTCGAGCGAAGCCGAGAGCTTGGGGGTGCGTGGTCAAGGCCACGCAACCCTCCCGTCGCCCTTTGATCTACTCATCGGTAGCATCCTGACCATGGCAGACACGCAGCAGGTTGACCCCAAGGCCGAGCGCAAGGCGACCCGGCTCGCCCACCAGATCAGCTCCTTCTCCAAAGCGCACGGAGGGGCCGAGGGGCAGGTCGCGTACATCGGGCAGCGCGGCGCCCGGATCGTGTTGGTCGGCGAGGACGGCACCTGGGGCGACCTCGTGGCGCCCACGTACGCCATCGCCGAGAAGGCGGTGGAGAAGTCCGGGATCACCGTCCACGAGGCGTTCGACGGCGAGCTGGCGGCCAAGGTGAAGACGGGCCCCTACGAGTGGACCCGCATGGCGGGCATCCAGGTGGGCGGCCCGAGCAACGGCTGAGCGCCGGGCCGATCGCCGGGGCCGACCGCCGCAGGTCCCGCCGACGGCCGACCCGGAACCGGGCCTCCGGGCGCAGAACCCTCTCGCGAGGCTGCCGCCGCGGTGGCGCTGACGTCACTGCGTGCGCCAGTGGGCCCGCAGCGTGCGCTGCCGGGGGAGAGCGTGCGCTGCCGGGGGAGAGCGTGCGCTGCCGGGGGAGGGGGACGGCCACGGGCCCACGCGGCGACCGGCCGTCCCTTGACGAACCGCTGGCCGGCACGGCGCCTGCGGCGCGGCGGTCGCGCGCCGACGGCCCAGCCGCCGTCGTCGGCGGCTTGTCGTCAGGGCCCCAGGCCGGCACTCGTCCGCATGGCGGCGATCGTGGTCGAACGCTTGAGGGGCATGACCGGGGGATGATCTCTCGCTCACTTGGGGGTACGTCCCTCGGAGCCTCGGAGCGTCGCCTGCTGCCCGGCCGCCTGTCACGGACACGTTCCCGCGGCGGCGGCCAACCGCCGGACCGCCTCTCGCACGGCCGTCGGCCGTGAGCCCCGCCGGTGGCGGCTGACAAACGTCGGCTCTTCGCACGGAACGCGGCGAAGCAACACCTGACGCCCGGTTCACCCGTTAGGACCGTAGAAGCGCGGGGTCCGGCGACGGACCCCCGGGGAGCGCACGGTCCAGTCGCGGGGAGTCCGGATGATCGAAACGCCGTCCCTCGTGGACCAGTACTGCCACGGCGTACTGAGAACGGAGCTGGGCCTCGGCACCTTCGAGGCCCAGCTGGCCCGGACCGAGGGACCGCCCGCCCCGGGCACCACCCTCTTCGACACACAGACCGGTTTCGCCGTACGCCGCTGGTGCCCGCCGCTGCTCGGCCTGGAACCGCACTGCCGGCCCGCCCGCTATCTCGCCCGGCGTCGGGAGCTCGGTGTGCTGGAGGCCGGCCGCAGGCTGCTGCGCGGCAGCGGCATCACAACGTACCTCGTCGACACCGGGCTGCCCGGCGACCTGACCGGGCCCGCCGAGATGGCCTCCGCGGGCGGGGCCACCGCCCATGAGATCGTGCGCCTCGAACTCCTCGCCGAGCAGGTCGCCGACACCTCCGGCACCGTCGAGTCCTTCCTCGCCAACCTCGCCGAGTCGGTGCACGGCGCAGCCGCGCACGCCGTCGCCTTCACCTCCGTCGCGGGCGTCCGGCACGGCCTGGCCCTCGCGCCCGAGCCACCCGGCCCGGGCGAGGTGCGGGGCGCCGCGGGGCGCTGGCTGGCCGGACGCCGGGTCGGCGGCGAGCTGAGCGACCCGGTGCTGCTGCGGCACCTGCTGTGGATCGCCATCGCCTCGGGGCGCCCGCTCCAGCTCCACGCGGGCCTGGGCGAGCCGGGCCTGCGCATCGACCGCACCGACCCGGTCCTGCTGACCGACTTCGTCCGCGCCACCGCCGGACTCGGCACCGACCTCGTCCTGCTGCACGGATACCCGTACCAACGTCATGCGGCCCACCTCGCCGGCGTCTTCCCGCACGTGTACGCCGACTCGGGCGCCGCGCTGGTGCGCACCGGGGCCCGGGCCGCGACGATCCTCGCCGAGATCCTCGAGCTGGCCCCGTTCGGCAAGATCCTCTTCTCCAGCGGGGCCCACGGGCTGCCCGAGCTGCACGTGGTGGGGGCCCGCCTGTTCCGCGAGGCCCTCGGACGGGTGCTCGGCACCTGGGTCGCCGAGGGCGCCTGGTCCCTGGCCGACGCCCAACGCGTGGCAGGGCTGATCGCGGCGGGGAACGCCACACGGGTGTACGAGCTGGAGTGAGCCGACGGCCGACGGCGGGTGTGTGCGTGCCGAATGACCCGGCGGCCCACGGCGGGTGTGGCCGGGCCGAGCGAGCCCGGCGGCCGACAGCGGGCCTCAGGCCTTCGTCAGCGCCGCCTCCGCCGACGGGCCCGGCAGGTCGGCCACCACCTCCGGCCGCTCGCGCAGCGACAGCAGCACGCGCAGCACCCCGATCCACACCAGGGACGAGCCCAGCATGTGCAGGCCGACCAGGAGCTCGGGGAGGTGCGTGAAGTACTGGACGTAGCCGATGACGCCCTGGCCGAGCAGGATCAGGAACAGGTCGCGGGTGCGGTGCAGCGGATCCTTGGGGGCGTCGACCGCCTTGAGGACGAACCACAGGGCGAATGTCAGCGTCACCACGATCCAGGCCAGCACGGCGTGCAGCTTGGCGACCGTCTCCCAGTCGATGGGGATTCGGGCGACCTCCTTGGAGTCACCCGCGTGCGGACCCGCCCCGGTCACCACCGTGCCCACCGCGATCAGCAGGAGGGTCGCGGCGACCAGGAACCACACCAGCTGCTGCACCGCCGTGCCGACCAGCGGACGCGGCGCCGCGTCACTCTCGCGGGTGCGCTGCCACATCACCGTGGCGACCGCGATGAGCGCCGAGGACAGCAGGAAGTGCGCGGCGACGGTGTACGGGTTCAGGCCGACGAGCACCACGATGCCGCCGAGCACCGCGTTGCCCATGACGACCCAGAACTGCGCCCAGCCCAGCCGGGTCAGGCTGCGCCGCCACGGCTTCTGCGAGCGCGCCGCGATGATCGCCCAGCCGACGGCGGCGCACAGAACGTACGTCAGCATGCGGTTGCCGAACTCGATGACGCCGTGCACACCCATCGCCCGGGTGGTGGTCAGCGAGTCGTCGGTGCAGGTGGGCCAGGTCGGGCAGCCGAGTCCCGAACCGGTCAGGCGCACGGCACCGCCGGTGACGACGATGACCACCGACATCACGAGCGCGGCGAGGGCCGCCCGCTGGACCGTCCTCGGGTGCGGGGTCCAGCGTGCGGCGATGAAGGCGAGCGGGTTGCGCGCGGCGGACACTGCGTCGGCGCGGGTCAGGTTTGGCACGCGTTCCATCGTAGGCCGCTGCTTGTGCACGCTTTCACGAGGGTCCGTCCTGCCGCCTACTCCCAGCGGAAGAACGCCCCGGCGGCCGCCAGCCCCACGACCGCCCAGACGGCGAGGATCCCCAGATCGCCCCACGGCATGCCGGCGCCGTGCTGCAACACGTCCCGCAGCCCGTCCGACAGCGCCGAGATCGGCAGCAGTCCCAGCACGTCCTGGGCGCCGGAGGGGAACTTGTCCAGCGGGACGATCACGCCGCCGCCGACGAGCAGCAGCAGGAAGACCAGGTTGGCGGCGGCCAGGGTGGCTTCGGCCTTGAGGGTCCCGGCCATCAGCAGGCCGAGGCCCGAGAAGGCGGCCGTCCCCAGGAGCAGGAGCAGGAGCACGGCGAGGGGGTTGCCGTGCGGCGACCAGCCCAGGGCGAAGGCGATCACCGTCAGCAGGACGACCTGGAGGGTCTCGGTGACCAGCACCGACGCCGTCTTGGCCGCCATCAGCCCCCAGCGGGGCAGCGGTGAGGAGGCCAGCCGCTTCAGCACGCCGTAGCGGCGTTCGAAGCCGGTCGCGATGGCCTGCCCCGTGAACGCCGTCGACATCACGGCGAGCGCAAGGATGCCAGGGGCGAGGAAGTCGACGGCCTTGCCCGCACCGGTGTCCACGATGTCCACCGAGCTGAACAGCACCAGCAGCAGTGTCGGGATCACGACGGTCAGCAGCAGCTGCTCGCCGTTGCGCAGCAGCATCTTCGTCTCCAGCGCCGCCTGCGCTGCGATCATGCGGGGCAGCGGGGCCGCCCCGGGCCGGGGGGCGTACGTACCGGTGGCGGTCGTCACGAGCGCAGCTCCTTGCCGGTCAGCTCCAGAAAGACGTCTTCGAGCGTGTGCCGTTCGACGGAGATCTTCTCCGGCATCACCCCGTGCTGCGCGCACCACGACGTGACCGTCGCGAGCAGCTGCGGGTCGACCTTGCCGACGACCCGGTAGGAGCCCGGCGTGAGCTCGGCCGCCGAGCAGTCGGCGGGCAGCGCCTTCAGCAGGGACCCCACGTCCAGCCCGGGGCGGCCGGAGAAGCGCAGGGTGTTCTCGGCGCCGCCGCGGCACAGCTCCTCCGGGGAGCCCTGCGCGATGACCCGTCCCGCGTCGATGATCGCGACGTCGTCGGCGAGCTGCTCGGCCTCCTCCATGTAGTGCGTCGTGAGGATCACGGACACTCCGTCGGCGCGCAGGTCGCGCACGAGGTCCCAGGTGGCCCGGCGGGCCTGCGGGTCGAGGCCGGCGGTCGGCTCGTCGAGGAACACCAGCTCGGGGCGGCCCACCACGGCCATCGCCAGCGCGAGCCGCTGCTGCTGGCCGCCGGACAGGCGGCGGTACGTCGTCCGGCCGCAGCTGCCCAGTCCGAGGCGCTCGATCAGCGAGTCCACGTCCAGCGGGTGGGCGTGCAGCTTGGCGACGTGGCGCAGCATCTCGTCCGCCCGGGCGCCGGAGTAGACGCCGCCGGACTGCAGCATCACACCGATGCGGGGGCGCAGCTCGGCGGACTGTCCGACCGGGTCGAGGCCCAGGACGCGCACCGTGCCGGAGTCCGGCTTCCGGTACCCCTCGCAGGTCTCGACCGTCGTCGTCTTGCCCGCACCGTTGGGACCGAGCACGGCGGTCACACCCGCCTGGGCCACCAGGTCGAGGCCGTCCACGGCAGTCTTCGTGCCGTACCGCTTCACCAGGGCCCGAACCTGGACCACGGGCTCACTTCGCATGGGCCCGAGTCTAGGTACGCGCTCCGGGTCTCAGACGGGCGGGTGCAGGAACTCATCCTCGCGGGGCCGGTGCACCGCCAGCCACCGCTCGGCGTACGCCACGGCGTCCGCCACGGGGAACAGCCGTACGTCGGCCGCGCCCACCCTTCCCCGTACGACGGGACGGTCCCGTTCGAAGTCGTGCCCGAGCTCGTCGAACCGCTCGGAGGTGGGCCACGACCTCTCACCCGTCCGGACCGGAGCGGCGACGGTGTCCGGTAGGCCGCCAGATGGAAGCAGGTGCAGGAGTCGTACCCGGCGCCCAGCAGGAGCACCCGGGCGCCGAGGGCCTCCAGCCGGGCCAGCGGACTGCTGGCGTGCCCGTCGACGATGTCCGCCGCGCGCGGACCGACGGCCGCGAACGACGTCTGCGGGTGCGCGCTCCGCTGGGCGCCCGGCCAGGTGCGCACGGTCTCCGGGATCACGCCGACCCCGCGCGAGGGCGTGATCAGCGGGTCGTACGCGGGCATCGTGGCCCGGATCGTCTCCCACCACTCCTCGGGTACCGGTGGACTGCTCCACGCCGCCGGGTCCGAGAGGTCGCCGGACTGCGTGGGGACCACGAGCGTGCCGTCCGGGCCGAGCGCGTCGAGCAGCCCATGGACGACCGCGACGGCTCCCCCGCAGACCCAGCCGAGTGAACTCAGGGAGGATCTCGCCGGGGCGGACGCCCAGCTCGCGCAACTGCGCGGTGACTGTGTCCCGGGTGACAAGAGGGCCGGTCGGAGGGGGTGTGGGCATGGTTCGGGAGTCTCCTCCGGCGGGCCCGGACCGCGCCACCCATTTGATCGACCAAAGATCGTTTCCGCAGGTCGATTAGGTATGCCTAAGTGACGCAGGGCACCGCTCGCCCGTCCGGGGGCCGCTTGTCAGGCCCTGAGGAATTACGCAACAATGGCGTTGTGAAAAACGTCGGCGCGGCTCGGGTGACCCCCATGGGGGCCCCTCACGAGGAGCTCGCGACCGGGGAGCGCTCGACGCGCAACCGGGTCGCGCGGTCCATCCTGGACCACGGGCCGTCGACCGTCGCCGAGCTCGCCGGGCGTCTCGGCCTCACCCAGGCCGCCGTCCGACGGCACCTCGACGCACTGGTCGCCGACGACGTCGTGGAGGCGCGCGAGCAGCGGGTCTACGGAGCGCGCACGCGGGGCCGCCCCGCCAAGGTCTTCGCGCTCACCGACTGCGGGCGCGACGCGTTCGACCAGTCGTACGACAAGCTCGCCGTGGACGCCCTGCGCTGGATTGCCGAGCAGGAGGGCGGGGAGCAGGCGGTCACCGCCTTCGCCCGCGCCCGGATCGCCGCCCAGGCCGCGGCCTACCGCAAGGCGATCGAGGCCGCCGCCCCCGAAGAGCGGACGGAAGCGCTGGCCAAGGCCCTGAGTGCCGACGGGTACGCTGCTACGGCGCGCAGCGCGCCCCTCCCGCAAAAGGGTCAGCAGCTCTGCCAGCACCACTGCCCGGTCGCCCACGTCGCCGAACAGTTCCCGCAGCTGTGCGAGGCCGAGACGGAATTCTTCGCCGAACTGCTCGGTACGCATGTGCAGCGGCTGGCGACCATCGCCCACGGCGACGGCGTCTGCACGACGTTCATCCCCAAGATTTCCAAGACCGATCACTACAGCCAGAACGCATCTGCAAGCACGGCCGGGAGGAACCCCGCATGACTCTCCCCATGGAGACTGCCCACCCCGAACTCGAGGGCCTGGGCAAGTACGAATACGGCTGGGCCGACCGCGACGTGGCCGGTGCGTCGGCACGGCGTGGCCTGAGCGAGGAGGTCGTCCGCGACATCTCGGCGAAGAAGTCCGAGCCGGAGTGGATGACCAAGCTGCGCCTGAAGGGCCTGAAGCTCTTCGAGAAGAAGCCCATGCCGAACTGGGGCTCGGATCTGTCGGGGATCGACTTCGACAACATCAAGTACTTCGTGCGCTCCACGGAGAAGCAGGCGGAGTCCTGGGAGGACCTGCCCGAGGACATCAGGAACACGTACGACAAGCTCGGCATCCCCGAGGCGGAGAAGCAGCGCCTCGTCGCCGGTGTCGCGGCCCAGTACGAGTCCGAGGTCGTCTACCACCAGATCCGCGAGGACCTGGAGGAGCAGGGCGTCATCTTCCTCGACACCGACACCGCGCTGAAGGAGCACCCGGAGCTCTTCAAGGAGTACTTCGGCACCGTCATCCCGGCCGGTGACAACAAGTTCGCCTCGCTGAACACGGCCGTGTGGTCCGGTGGCTCCTTCATCTACGTGCCGAAGGGCGTGCACGTGGAGATCCCGCTCCAGGCCTACTTCCGTATCAACACGGAGAACATGGGTCAGTTCGAGCGGACCCTGATCATCGTCGACGAGGGTGCCTACGTGCACTACGTCGAGGGCTGCACCGCCCCGATCTACAAGTCGGACTCGCTGCACTCCGCGGTCGTCGAGATCATCGTCAAGAAGAACGCCCGCTGCCGCTACACGACCATCCAGAACTGGTCGAACAACGTCTACAACCTGGTCACCAAGCGCGCCGTGGCCTACGAGGGCGCGACCATGGAGTGGGTCGACGGCAACATCGGCTCCAAGGTGACGATGAAGTACCCGGCCGTCTACCTGATGGGCGAGCACGCCAAGGGCGAGACCCTCTCCATCGCCTTCGCGGGCGAGGGCCAGCACCAGGACGCGGGCGCCAAGATGGTCCACATGGCGCCGAACACGTCGTCCAACATCGTGTCGAAGTCGGTGGCGCGCGGTGGCGGTCGTACTTCCTACCGTGGTCTGATCGAGATCGGCGAGGGCGCCGCCGGTTCGAAGTCGAACGTGCTGTGCGACGCGCTGCTCGTCGACACCATCTCCCGTTCGGACACGTACCCGTACGTGGACGTCCGCGAGGACGACGTGTCCATGGGCCACGAGGCCACCGTCTCCAAGGTCTCCGAGGACCAGCTCTTCTACCTGATGAGCCGTGGCCTCTCCGAGGACGAGGCGATGGCGATGATCGTGCGCGGCTTCGTCGAGCCGATCGCCAAGGAGCTGCCCATGGAGTACGCGCTGGAGCTCAACCGGCTGATCGAGCTGCAGATGGAGGGCGCGGTCGGCTGACGTCCGTCCCCCTCAGCAGCCGGCGGCCCGCCTTGAAGGGGCGGGCCGAGGGTCACCACTGACTTAGGAAGAGAGCACAACGACAGCCATGGCTGAGGCCCAGAACTCCCCCACTCTCGGCTCCGCTCGAGCGGGGGGACCCCCACCGGTGGGTTCCACCACCGTCGGCTCGATCGCGGTCGCCGCCGAGTCGACCGTCGCCACGCGCATGAGCGCGCCGCCCTCCTTCGACGTGGCGGACTTCCCGGTCCCGCACGGCCGTGAGGAGGAGTGGCGGTTCACTCCGCTGGAGCGGCTGCGCGGGCTGCACGACGGCACCGCGGTCGCCACCGGCGAGGGCGTGAGGGTCGACGTACAGGCCCCCGAGGGCGTCACCGTCGAGACGGTCGGCCGCGACGACGCGCGGCTCGGCAAGGCGGGCACCCCGGCGGACCGCGTCGCCGCCCAGGCGTACTCCGCGTTCGAGAAGGCCTCGGTCGTGACCGTCCCGAAGGAGACCGTCCTCACCGAGCCGATCCGCATCGCGGTGCACGGCGAGGGCGGGACCGCCTACGGCCACCAGGTGATCGAGCTCGGCGCCTTCGCCGAGGCCGTGGTCGTCATCGACCACACCGGTGACGCCGTGCTGGCCGCCAACGTCGACTACGTCCTGGGTGACGGCGCCAAGCTCACCGTCGTCTCCGTCCAGGACTGGGACGACAAGGCCGTGCACGTCGCCCAGCACAACGCGTTGGTCGGCCGGGACGCCGGCTTCAAGTCGGTCGTCGTCACCTTCGGCGGCGACGTCGTCCGCCTGCACCCGCGCGTGACCTACGCCGGGCCCGGCGGCGAGGTCGAGATGTTCGGCCTGTACTTCACCGACAAGGGCCAGCACCAGGAGCACCGGCTCTTCGTCGACCACAACACCCCGCACTGCAAGTCGCGCGTCGTCTACAAGGGCGCGCTCCAGGGCGACGACGCGCACGCGGTGTGGATCGGTGACGTGCTCATCGAGGCCAAGGCCGAGGGCACGGACACGTACGAGATGAACCGCAACCTCGTCCTGACGGACGGCGCGCGGGTCGACTCGGTGCCGAACCTGGAGATCGAGACCGGCGAGATCGTCGGCGCCGGCCACGCGAGCGCCACCGGCCGCTTCGACGACGAGCAGCTCTTCTACCTGATGGCCCGCGGCATCCCGGAGCACGACGCCCGTCGCCTGGTGGTCCGCGGCTTCTTCGCCGAGCTGGTCCAGCAGATCGGCGTCGAGGACATCGAGGAGCGCCTCATCGCCAAGATCGAGGAGGAGCTGGAGGCGTCGGTCGCATGACGTCGTTCGTACGCGCCTGTGGGCTGAGCGAGCTGGAGGAGGGCACCCCGAAGCGGGTGGAACTCGACGGTACGCCGGTCTCGGTCGTGAAGACCGAGGGGGAGGTGTTCGCGATCTACGACATCTGCTCCCACGCGAACGTCTCGCTCTCCGAGGGCGAGGTGGAGGACTGCCAGATCGAGTGCTGGCTGCACGGCTCCAGCTTCGACCTCCGCACCGGCAAGCCGTCCGGCCTTCCCGCGACGCGCCCCATCCCCGTATACCCCGTAAAGATCGAAGGGGACGACGTGCTCGTCTCCCTCACCCAGGAGTCCTGAGGCACCCATGGCAACGCTTGAAATCCGAGACCTGCACGTCACCGTCGAGGCCGACAACGCCACGAAGGAGATCCTCAAGGGCGTCGACCTCACCGTGAAGCAGGGCGAGACGCACGCCATCATGGGCCCCAACGGCTCGGGCAAGTCGACCCTCGCCTACTCGCTCGCAGGTCACCCGAAGTACACGATCACCAGCGGCACCGTGCTGCTCGACGGCGAGGACGTCCTTCAGATGTCCGTCGACGAGCGCGCCCGCGCGGGCCTGTTCCTGGCGATGCAGTACCCGGTCGAGGTCCCCGGCGTCTCGGTCTCCAACTTCCTCCGTACGTCCGCCACGGCGATCCGCGGCGAGGCGCCGAAGCTGCGCACCTGGGTGAAGGAGGTCAAGGAGGCCATGGAGCGCCTCCATATCGACCCGTCCTTCGCCGAGCGCAACGTCAACGAGGGCTTCTCCGGCGGTGAGAAGAAGCGCCACGAGATCCTCCAGCTGGAGCTGCTCAAGCCGAAGATCGCGATCCTCGACGAGACGGACTCCGGCCTGGACGTCGACGCGCTGCGCATCGTCTCCGAGGGCGTCAACCGCGTCCATGAGACGGGCGAGGTCGGCACCCTGCTGATCACGCACTACACGCGCATCCTGCGCTACATCAAGCCCGACTACGTCCACGTCTTCTCCGCCGGGCGGATCGTGGAGTCCGGCGGCGCCGAGCTCGCCGACAAGCTGGAGGACGAGGGCTACGAGGCATACACGAAGGGTGGCGTATCCGCGTGACACAGCTGCCGGGCCTCCTCGACACCGAGGCGATCCGCAAGGACTTCCCCGTCCTGGACCGGCTGGTCCACGACGGCAAGAAGCTCGTGTACCTGGACAACGCGGCGACCTCGCAGAAGCCGCGTCAGGTGCTGGACGCCCTGAGCGAGTACTACGAGCGCTACAACGCCAACGTCCACCGCGGTGTGCATGTGCTCGCCGAGGAGGCCACGGCGCTGTACGAGGGCGCGCGCGACAAGGTCGCCGCGTTCATCAACGCGCCGAGCCGCGACGAGGTGATCTTCACCAAGAACGCCTCGGAGTCGCTCAACCTCGTGGCGAACATGCTCGGCTGGGCCGACGAGCCCTACCGGGTGGACCACGAGACCGAGATCGTCATCACCGAGATGGAGCACCACTCCAACATCGTGCCGTGGCAGCTGCTGGCGCAGCGCACGGGCGCGAAGCTGAAGTGGTTCGGCCTGACCGACGACGGCCGGCTCGACCTGTCCAACGTCGATGAGATCATCACGGAGAAGACGAAGATCGTCTCCTTCGTGCTGGTGTCCAACATCCTGGGCACCGTGAACCCGGTCGAGGCGATAGTGCGCCGCGCGCAGGAGGTCGGTGCGCTCGTCTGCATCGACGCCTCCCAGGCCGCGCCGCACATGCCGCTGGACGTCCAGGCGCTCCAGGCCGACTTCGTGGCCTTCACCGGCCACAAGATGTGCGGCCCGACCGGCATCGGCGTGCTCTGGGGCCGCCAGGAGCTGCTGGAGGACCTGCCTCCGTTCCTGGGCGGCGGCGAGATGATCGAGACGGTGTCGATGCACTCGTCGACGTACGCCCCCGCGCCGCACAAGTTCGAGGCGGGCACCCCGCCGATCGCGCAGGCGGTCGGCCTGGGCGCGGCGATCGACTACCTCAACTCGATCGGCATGGACAAGATCCTCGCCCACGAGCACGCGCTCACCGAGTACGCGGTGAAGCGGCTGAGCGAGGTGCCGGACCTTCGGATCATCGGCCCGACCACGGCCGAGGACCGGGGCGCGGCGATCTCCTTCACGCTCGGCGACATCCACCCGCACGACGTGGGCCAGGTCCTCGACGAGCAGGGCATCGCGGTCCGGGTCGGCCACCACTGCGCCCGTCCCGTCTGCCTCCGGTACGGAATTCCTGCGACCACGCGAGCGTCGTTCTATCTGTACTCCACGCCGGCCGAGATCGACGCTCTGGTCGACGGACTGGAGCACGTACGGAACTTCTTCGGCTGAGGGGCGTGCGGAGACCGTGAAGCTGGATTCGATGTACCAGGAAGTCATCCTGGACCACTACAAGAACCCGCACGGGCGGGGCTTGCGGGATGGCGACGCCGAGGTGCACCACGTCAATCCGACGTGCGGCGACGAGATCACGCTGCGCGTGAAGTACGACGGCACGACCATCGAGGACGTCTCGTACGAGGGCCAGGGCTGCTCCATCAGCCAGGCCTCGGCCTCCGTACTGAACGAACTCCTCGTCGGCAAGGAGCTGGCCGAGGCGCAGAAGATCCAGGAGACCTTCCTGGAGCTGATGCAGTCCAAGGGCCGCATCGAGCCCGACGACGCGATGGAGGACATCCTGGAGGACGCGGTCGCGTTCGCCGGGGTGTCCAAGTACCCGGCCCGGGTCAAGTGCGCCCTGTTGAGCTGGATGGCCTGGAAGGACGCGACGGCCCAGGCGCTGGGCGGAGCCGACGCCGAAAGGAAGACGGCATGAGCGACACCGTGGAGATGAAGCCGGTCTCGGAGGAGGAGCTCCGCGAGGCCCTGATGGACGTCGTCGACCCCGAACTGGGCATCGACGTCGTCAACCTCGGCCTGATCTACGGCATCCACATCGACGAGTCGGCGAACATCGCCACTGTCGACATGACCCTGACCTCCGCGGCCTGCCCGCTGACGGACGTCATCGAGGACCAGGCCAAGTCCGCCACGGACGGCCTCGTCAATGAGCTGCGCATCAACTGGGTCTGGATGCCGCCGTGGGGCCCCGACAAGATCACGGACGAGGGCCGCGAGCAGCTGCGGGCGCTCGGGTTCAACGTCTGAGATCCACGAGCCGAAACGAACGGCGAGGTCCGAGTGGGCCTCGCCGTTTCTCGTTACTTCTCTGCCGGTGCAGGAAGCGGCCGGGGAAGTTGACCGACGCCAGCATGATCACGCCCGGGTAGGACGGCGCACGGGGGCAGGTGTGGTGTCCTGGCAGAACAACGACTGATGTGTACGGCCGTACACATGGCTCGGTACGCTCCACCGCATGGGATACCTGACGCTCGCCGGTGCCATCGCTGCCGAAGTCGCCGCCACGACCGCCATGAAGTACAGCGACGGCTTCAGCCGGCTGGGGCCCTCGCTGGTGACCCTTCTGGGGTACGTCGTGTCCTTCGTGCTGCTCGCCCAGACCCTGAAGACCGTGTCCATCGGCACGGCGTACGCGATCTGGTCCGGGGTCGGCACCGCGGCCGTGGCGGCTATCGGGCTGGTGCTGTTCGGGGAGGGGCTGGGCGTGGCCAAGGTCGCCGGGATCATGCTGATCGTCGGCGGGGTCGTGGTCCTGAACCTGGGCGGAGCCCACTGATGCCCCGGCGTTACGACCCGGAGCGGCGGCAGCGGATCATCGACGCGGCGATCCGGGTGGTGGGCGAGAAGGGCATCGCCGGCCTGAGCCACCGCTCCGCCGCCGCGGAGGCCGATGTGCCGCTCGGCTCCACGACGTACCACTTCTCGACCCTCGACGAGCTGCTGATCGCCGCGTTGCGGCAGGCGAACGAGGGTTTCGCCAAGGTGATCGCCGCGCGGGGCGGCCTGGAGGACCCGCGGACCGACCTGGCGGAGGAACTGGCGGGCTGGATGGGGGACTGGCTCGCGGGGGACCGTACCGGGGTGGAGCTGGAGTACGAGCTCTATCTCGCCGCCCTGCGCCGCCCGGCGCTGCGTCCCGTGGCCGCCGAGTGGGCCCAGGACCTCGCCGAGATGCTGTCCCGCCGCACGGACCCGGTGACGGCGCGGGCGCTGGTGGCGTTGATGGACGGGATCTGTCTGCAGGTGCTGCTGACCGGGGCGTCGTACGACGAGCGGTACGCGCGTGAGGTGCTCGCGCGGGTCATTCCGCCGGGTCCGGGTCCGGATCCGGATCTGGGTCCTCGGTCGGACGCCTGACCGTTTGAATGACGCCGTTGAATGCCGCCGTCACGCCTCTCGCCCGCCACCTGGGACGGCGCCGCGCCGGTGCGGTGGGTCAGCCCGGAACCCGGCCCACTCGCCCGCCACCTGAGACGGCGCCGCGCTGGTTCGCCTCCACGGCCTCCCGCCGGTTAGGTTTCCCTCATGACCGACACGACTGCTCCCCGCACCACCGGCGCCGTTGCCGCCGGCCTTGCCACGATCGCCTCCGACGGCACCGTTCTCGACACCTGGTTCCCCGCGCCCGAGCTGGCCGCCGAGCCCGGCCCGTCCGGTACCGAGCGGCTGACCGCCGAGCGGGCCGTGGAGCTGCTCGGCGAGGGCGCGGCGAAGGCGATCGGCCCGGACGCCCGACGTAGCGTCGAGGTGGTCGCGGTCCGTACGGTCATCGCCTCGCTGGACGACAAGCCGATCGACGCGCACGACGTCTACCTGCGCCTCCACCTGCTGTCGCACCGGCTGGTCAAGCCGCACGGCCAGAACCTGGACGGCATGTTCGGCTTCCTCGCCAACGTCGCCTGGACCTCGCTCGGCCCGGTCGCCGTCGACGACATCGAGAAGGTGCGCCTCAATGCCCGCGCCGAGGGCCTGCACCTGCAGGTGACCTCGGTCGACAAGTTCCCGCGCATGACGGACTACGTCGTCCCGAAGGGCGTCCGCATCGCCGACGCCGACCGGGTCCGCCTCGGCGCGCACCTCGCCGAGGGCACCACCGTCATGCACGAGGGCTTCGTGAACTTCAACGCGGGCACCCTCGGCACCTCCATGGTCGAGGGCCGCATCTCGGCCGGCGTCGTGGTCGGCGACGGCTCCGACATCGGCGGCGGCGCGTCCACCATGGGCACCCTGTCCGGCGGCGGCAACGTGATCATCTCCATCGGCGAGCGCTGCCTGATCGGCGCCGAGGCGGGCGTCGGCATCGCGCTCGGCGACGAGTGCGTCGTCGAGGCCGGCCTGTACGTCACCGCGGGCACCCGCGTGACCATGCCCGACGGCCAGATCGTCAAGGCCCGCGAACTCTCCGGCGCCTCCAACATCCTCTTCCGCCGCAACTCGGTCACCGGCGCGGTCGAGGCCCGCCCGAACAACGCGGTCTGGGGCGGTCTGAACGAGATCCTGCACAGCCACAACTGACGCACCCGGCACCAAGGCGCCCTCCTGCCGCCCGGGAGGGCGCCTCGTCGTTCACGGCGCCACGGAGTCCGCGAACTCCGCCAGCGCCGCGAAGTCCGCCTCGCGCATGCCGAGCCTCGGGTCGACGTGGTGCAGCAGGGTGGGCGCGGAGTGCTCGGCAGCCACGTAGGCCGTGTCCGCCGGACTTTGCTCGTCGTCCACCCAGGCGAAGGGCCGCCCCTCGGCGTAGGCCACGATCGCCTCGGTCTTCCAGTGCACACCGTCGGGGCGGATGGCGAACAGGCCCTTGCCGAATTCGACGTACGGCAGCTCGGGCAGGCCGACGACGGGGGCGATCCAGCGGTTCGCCGCGTCCATCCACGTGGTGGCCCAGCACAGGTCGTACCCGAGGTCCAGCAGCGCGGGGCCGTGCGAGGGGTTCAGCCAGACCCGCAGCGCCCGGCCCGGGTGCAGGGCCACCCGGATCGTCGTATAGCCCGCGGGGCGCCGCTCGGGCTGCGCGGCGTACGGGTTGAGGGGGCCGTCGACGTCGAGGAACAGCAGGGGGCGGCTCACGGAGCCACCGTACGGCACCTGCGGCGCGGGACCGACGGAAATTTCCGCGGGCGGACAGGCATAGTGACGAGCGGCCGCACGCGCACGGGCAGCAGCTGCTCGCCTGGGCCGGCAACGACTCGCTCGTCGCCTGCGACATCGGTGCCGACGGACGGTTGGCGGGTCCTGGCCGCCACGTGCGCGGGTTGCGTACGCGGCCGTACGTCCGTGACGCTCGCCGGCTTCGCCCGGCTGGCCGGGGACGGGCTGCGGGTCGTGGCGGGCGGCGACGCCCAGCAGCCCGCCGCTGCCGGTCCCGGCGTGCCCGAGGGGCTCGGCGTCGCCGCGGGGCTTGGCGTGCCCGAACTCGTCGCGGAGGCCGCCCTGTTGCAGGCCCGGCTCGACTGGTTCCAGACCCAACTGGCCCGTCTCGGCGAGCGCGGGGGCGGCGGCACCGGGAAGGGGTAGCGGGGGCGTCCCGGGGTACCCGGATGGTCCGAACCGAGAGGAGGCGGAGCATCGTGACCGGGACCACGGACGCCAGGCCCGTGCGCAGCGAGTACCACCCGGTGGGCGACCGCTCGGTGGGCGAGCTCGTCCATGAGGCCACCGAACAGCTTTCCCGGCTCGTACGGCAGGAAGTCACCCTCGCCAAGGAGGAGCTGGCGGAGAAGGGACGGCGTGCGGGGCGCGGCGGCGAGCTGCTCGGCGCCGCAGGCGCCATCGCCCACGTCGGACTGATCGCGCTCGCCGGTACGGCCACCGCCGCGCTCTCGCTGACGCTGCCCGTGTGGGCCGCGGCGCTCATCGTGACGGCCGTGCTGTTCGCGGTCGCGGGCCTGCTGGCCGCGACCGGCCGCGCTCAGCTGCGCCGCGCCGCGCCGCCCGCGCCCGAGGAGACGCTCGGCAGCGTCAGGGCGGACGTCGAGGAGATCAGGGAAAGGGTGCACCACCGATGACGGACAGGACACAGGGGACGGGCGGCGGGTCCACACCGGCCGCCGGAGCCAAGGGCCCCGACGAGCTGCGAGAGCAGATCGAACAGACCAGGAGCCAACTCGGCGACACCGTCGAGGAGTTGGCCGCGAAGATCGACGTGATGGGCCGCGCGAAGGCCCGGGCGGCCGACCTGAGGGACAAGGCCGACGCGATGACGGTCCAACTGTGCAGCACGGCCGCGCAGGCCGGACACAGGGTCCAGCAAAAGGCCTCTCAGGCCGGCCACACGGTTCAGGAGAGGGCAGCCCACGCCGGTCACAGGGTCCAGGAGAGGGCCGCCCACGCCGGTCACAGGGTCCAGGACAGGGCGGTGCGGGCCGGTCACACGGTCCAGGACAGGGCGACACACGCGAGCCACGCGGTCGAGCACTCGGCCCCGCAGCCCGTCCGCACCGCCGTCCAGGCCGGCCGCCGCCACCCCCGCGCGCTGATGATCGCGGGCGCGGCGGGCGCGGCGGTCGTCGCGGCCGGGGTGATGGCACGGCGGCACCACAGGCGCCACTGATGCGACCGACGGCCGACAGGGAAGGACAGAGGCCGCCCCCGCCCACGTGGCGGGGGCGGCCTCTTGGGTGCCGGTCGGCACAAATCAGCCCGCCTGGGAGTACTCCCTGCTCGTAGTGGAGCCGACGGTCAGCTCCCGACGCCGGTCACCTACCTCGCGCCGCCCTCGGCTTCGGCGGCCACGCCCGCGTGTCCCGGCACGCCGTAGTACGTCAACGCGGCCGCACGGTCGGAGAGTTCGTCGTCCAGCAACTCCCGCGCCGTGCGCCGCACCACCGCCCGCCACGACCGTGCGGGCAACCGACTGGGACCGTCCTTGCCGTCCATGGCCAGGCGGGTCTCCCGAACGGGTGGGCCCGAATCGCGGAGTGACCTCAATCTTGGTTGAGGTTGGAGGGTGGGTGCACTTCATCCGCTGACGATCACCGGAGGGTCCCATGACCCGTCGTACCGACGCCCACCCCGATCTCGCCGACCCCCGCATCGGCGTGCCCTTCTTCAGCACCTGGCGCGTGGGCACACCCCTGCGGCAGCGGCAGACCGTCGAGGCCATCGCCACCACGTGGGAACGCCGCCCCTGGCCCGCCGACGACCTGCTCGCCTACCACGTGTACACCGGCCACGACACTTCCACCCTGCTGCACTACTCGCAGTGGACGAGCGAGCAGGCGTACGAGGCGTTCGTGAAGACCCGGCGCCAGGAGCGCGTCGACGAGATCGACACCGCCGTGCCGGGGATCGAGCGGTTGGGCCTTGGTTTCGGTACCGGCACTACCGCAGCGGCGGTCTCGCCGACCGCGGCGGCCGCGTCCCCGGCTGCATCGTGATCGTCGACGTCGAGTTCGAGGGCCCCGACCCCGAGCGGCAGCGCGCCTGGGTCGACGCCGTCTTCGAGGCGCTCGAGGGCGAGCCGCACCCGCATCCCGGCGGGATCGCCGCCCACTTACACCTGAGCACCGACGGCACCAGCGTCCTCAACTACGCCGAGTGGGAGAGCGCCCAGGCGCACATCGAGGCCCTGGCGGCTCCCGGTGACGGCGTCGGCTCGGCGACGGCCCAGTGGGAGCGCGTCCAGACCTGGCCCGGACTGAAGAGCACCACGGTCAGCCGCTACGACCACGCACTCGGCCTCGTGCCCGAGTGACCTCCCCTGACTGACCTCCGCGGCCCACGCTCCTCCTCCTCGTTTACCGGAAACTTCAACCGTCTGGACAAAAAAAGTTTTCGGTGAGACGCTGGACCCGTGCTGGACGTGACCGTGATCGAGGACCCCGAGGCTGCAGTCGTCTCCCTGGACCCCACAAGGGCCCGGCTGCTCGCCGAGCTGGCGGCCGGCCCCGCGTCGGCCGCCATGCTGGCGGGCAAGGTCGGACTGCCCCGGCAGAAGGTGAACTACCACCTCAAGGCGCTGGAGCGGCACGGCCTGGTCGAGCTGTCCGGGGAGCGCCGCAAGGGCAACGTCACCGAGCGGCTGATGCGCGCGACCGCCGCGTCGTACGTCATCTCGCCGCTCGCCCTCGCCGCCGTGCAGCCGGACCCGGACCGCTTCCGCGACCAGCGCTCCGCACGCTGGCTGCTCGCCCTCGGCGCCCGGCTCGTCCGGGACGTCGGCTCGCTGATCACCGGCGCGGCGAAGGCCCGCAAGCGGCTCGCGACGTACGCGCTGGACGGCGAGGTCCGCTTCGCCTCGGCCGCCGACCGGGCCGCGTTCGTCCAGGAGCTGACGGCGGGCGTGAGCGCCCTGATCCGCAAGTACGACGCGCCCGGCGCCGAGGGCGGCCGCGACCACCGGATCGTCGTCGCCCTCCATCCCACGGTCAAGGACCACAGCGCCCCGGAACTCGAATCTCAGTAACTCGAATCTCAGTAACTCGAATCTCAGTAACTCGAATCTCAGTAAGCAGGAGCCCGCCATGTCCAAGGAATTCGAGATCGTTAGTTCGAGGTCGACGCCACGCCCGAGGAGGTGTGGGAGGCGATCACCACCGGCACCGGAGGGTATCTGTGGCCGATGGAGCCCCCCGAGCCCCGCGTGGGCGGCAGGGGACCCTTCGGGTCCACGGTCACTGCCTGGGACCCGCCGCACCGCTACACCAACCGGGTCGAGGATGTCGAGGGCATGTCCCAGCAGACCCTCAACCAGCTCGATCACACCATCGAACCGCGCGACGGCGGCCGCCGCGCCTGGGTGCGGTACGTGCACAGCGGCATCTTCGTCGACGACTGGGACAACCAGTACGACGGCGCGAACAAGCACACCGACTTCTACCTGCACACGCTGCGCGAGTACCTGACCCACTTCGCGCCCCGCCCGGTCGCCTTCGCGACCCTGAACGGCCCCGAGGCGTCGAAGGCGGCCGGCGCCTTCACCGCTCTCGCCCGGGCCCTCGGCCTGCCGCAGGACACGGCCGAGGGCGCCGCGGTGAGCGCCCAGGGGCCCGGCGGGCGGGTCCTGGACGCCGTACTCGACTACCGCAACCCGTACTTCATCGGGCTGCGCACCGACGACGCCCTCATCCGTTTCTTCGGCCGCAACCACTGGGGCGCGCCGGTCGGTATCAGCGTCCACGACTTCGCGCCTGACGCCGACGCCAAGGCGAACGAACTCGCCTGGCAGGAATGGCTGAACGGGGTCTATGCCTGACCGCGCGACCCCGTCCGGCACGCTCCGCGGGTGCTACGGGTGCAACCGCAGCACCTGCGGGTCGTGGTCGCTGATCTGGTCGTGGAACTTTGAGTTGATGTGCACGCTGTCGTAGTCGAAGTCGCAGCCGCGCCGGATCGACGGGCTGACCAGGATCTGGTCCAGGACCTGGCTGTTGCCCTGGTAGTCGTAGGTGTAACGCTCGCTCTTCGGCAGCGACTTGATCGCCGACCACAGCTCGCCGTCGCCCTCGAGGATCCGGGCGGTGTCGGAGAACTCGAAGTCGTTCATGTCGCCGAGCGCGACGACGTCCGCGTTCTTCTGGACCTTCAGGATGTCCTTGACGAAGGAGTTCACCTCGGCCGCCTGGAGGTGGCGCTGGGTCTCCGAGCTGCGCGTCGGCGGCTGGTACTGCGCGGTCAGCCCCTGGTCGCCGCCCTTGGAGGGGAAGTGGTTGGCGATCACGAAGACCGTGCGGCCACGGAAGACGAACTCGCCGGCCAACGGCTTGCGGCTGGATTTCCAGGCGTCGCTGGTCGGGTCGATCCGGCCGGGGGAGACCGTCAGGGCCGCCCTGCCGTGCTCCTTGGTGACGCCGACGGCGGTGGTCGAGTCGCCGCCCGGGCGGTCGGTGAAGGAGACCCGCTCGGGGTTGAACAGGAACACCTGGCGGATGTTGCCGCCCGGCTCGCCACCGTCCTGGTCGTTGACCGGGTCGACCGAGCGCCAGTCGTACTTCGGGCCGCCCGCCGCGACGATCGCGTCGATCAGCTTGGTCACCGTCCGGCTCGCGTCGACCGTGCCGTCGTCGGTGGCGCCGTTGTTGTCCTGGATCTCCTCCAGGGACACGATGTCGGGCGACTGCAGGTTGTTCACGATCGCGGAGGCGTGCGCCGCGAAGGTGGCGTCGGAGGGGTCGAGGTTCTCGACGTTGTAGGTCGCCACCGCCAGCTCGCCCCGGGACTGCTTGCGGGTCGTCTCACGCTGCAGGCCGCCGCTCTTGAGGGTGCCGAGCCGGCTCGCGACGAGGGTGTAGCCGCCGTACTGGTTGTAGTCCAGCGGGCCGGTGGTGGTGCCGGTGAGGGTGTCGCCGACGTTCGCGACCGGGAAGTCCGCGGTCGAGCCCAGCGACTGGATCTGCAGCCGGCCGGTGTTCTGGGAGTCGTAGGAGCCGTACACCGTGCCGCCGCGGCGGTCGCGGTGCTCGTACGGCTTCACCGTGACCCACAGCTCGCTGTACGGGTCGGTGGCGGTGACCACGCGCGTGTCGGCGACCTGGACGTTCATGCCCTCCAGGGACTCGTAGTAGTCGAGGGCGTACTTCGACGGCTGCAGGGTCAGGCCGTTGACCGAGCCGTTCGCGGCGGCGTCGCCGGCCGGGGTGTATGCGCCCGGCACCGACTTCGCGTCGACGACGACCGGGGCCGGCACCGCGTTGCCGCTGGAGACCACGGTGACCGTCGGCTTGGTGATCTCGGTCACCGACTGGTTGCCGGACGAGGTGCCGCCCGGGACGTACTCCGAGACCGTGCCGGTGACCGTGACGGAGTCACCGACGGCGACCTTCGGGGTGGAACTGGTGAAGACGAAGACGCCCTCGCTGGTCGCCGGGTTGTCGTCCGGGGCCGGGTCCTGGATCCAGAAACCTCTCGACGAGCCGTAGGTGCGCACACCGGTGACGATTCCGGCCACGTCCGTGACCTTCTGGCCGGCGTGCGGCGATATTCGGGTCGTGCCCTGGATGTCGTGGATGCGCACGGAGTCCGCGTGCGCGGGCGTGGGGAGGACAATCATCTGGGCGGCAGCCGCCGCGGAACAGACGGCGGCGACGGTCAGCGCGGCGAGACGCGCGGAAGACTTGCTCGGCAACGGGATCCCTCCGGGGACGTACGTGAGCGTCGGGACGAGGGTGGAGCGTGGAACCGTGGGGCCGCGACCGGTGGGGCGGTGGCGACGCGCGCAGAGATCAGTGAACAGCTGTCCCCCTAATTTCTACGCGCGTCAATCTCCTGCGTGGTCAGGCCAGTTGTCAAGGTTTCGGCCATGTACGGCTGCTGACGGAGAGATGAACCGGGCGGCATCGGTGGAAATCCGTCTAGGCTGAGCGGCTGAGTCGTACGGCTTTCAAGGCCCTCTAGGAGAACCAGCCGATGTCAGACAGGTCCCCGTTGCCGCCGGTGCGGCTGACTTCCGAACCGGAACTGGCCCGGGACGCCCTCGCCACCCCGCTGCTGTCGCGCGCCGCGCGGCTCGCCCGCTGGGCCGGGCCCGAGACACGCGTCGACGCCGACGGCGGGCTGGTGGAGGAGCAGCTGCCCGCCGCAGCCGAGGTGCTCGGGCTGAGCGGTGACGACGCGGCGGCCTGCGCCGGCGAGGCCTGGCGCGTCGCCGTCGACACCGGGCTCGTCGAGGTCGTCGACGCGGAGGCCGGCACCGTCGCGGCGGGCGAGGACCTCGGCCTGCTCACCGGCGGTTCGCCGCACGACGTGCTCTCGGTGTGGCGGGGCGCGCTGGAGTCGGTGCTGGCCGACGCGAGCGTGCCGGACCTGGAGGGCCTGATCGACGCGATGGACGAGGGCGGCACGGTCGACCTCTCGTCGCTGGACTGGGACCGGGAGGCCGAGGCGGAGTTCCTCGACGGGGTACTGGCCAACCTCTACCTGCTGACCGTCAGTGAGGACGGGCCCGCCGACGGTCCGGTGCCGCTTCCGGTGCTGGCCGCCTCGCTGATCGTCCCCAGCGACATGGCGGAGCCCACCAACGACATACTGGAACAGGTCTCCGACGCGATGATGCGGCTGGACGACCAGTTCCGGCTGCTGGAGCCGGCGGGGCTCGTCGAGTACCGGCCGGTGGACGAGACGCTCATGACGGAGGCCGAGGAGGAGCCGTCGGCGCCGGTCGACGAGGTGGACGTCGCCCGCTACGGCATGGTGCGGCTGACGCCGCTCGGGCTGTACGGGCTGCGGGCCCGGCTGCTGGAGGCCGGCTACGAGGCCCCCGCGGTCGGGGACCTCGCGGACAAGGGGGCCGACGCGCTGCTCGACGGGACGGCCGCGTTTCCGCCGGCGGCGGCGCAGGCCGAGACCGAGCAGTGGGTGGCGCGCCGCGAACCGCTGCTCGCCGCACGGGAGTTGCTCGCCGCGGCGCGCGGCACGGACGCCGGGGCGCCGCTGCGGCGGCTGCGCTGTCAGCAGGCGCTGTCCCTGGTCGGGACGGAGGCCGAGCCGGCGCTGCGGGAGGTGCTCGACGACGCGGAGCTGGGCGGGCTCGCGCGGGTCTGGCTGACCGAACGGGGCGTCCTGGACGTGCCGGCGCCGTCGCAGGAGATGGTGTTCTGGCTGACCATCGACACGATTGCTGCGCAGCTTGCGGCCGAAGGGGACTCGGACGAGCTGCACGCCCTGGTGACGGGGCTGGCCCAGCAGCACAGTGGGTTCTTCGCGGCGGCGTGGCGGGTGGATCACCCGGCGACGGCGGATGTGCTCGAGGCGATGGGGCGGCTGCATCCGGACAAGAAGATTGCGAAGGAGGCGCGCAAGGCCGCCTTCAAGGCGCGTTCGCAGCATGGGGGTTGAGGGCGGTTCGGCACCTTGCCGACTGCCTTGACGGCGTGGACCCCCGGACCACGCCGTCGTGGCTGAGCGCCGTTGCGGCGGGGAAGTACCGCTCCCCGCCGCAACTCACCCACCGCCTCAGCAGTGATAGACCGTCGTGTGCTTGAACGACGACGTCGCCCCGTTGAAGCCGTACGTGCCCCGGTAGGCCGGCGGGTTCTGGAACTCGCCGACGATGGTGATCGTGTCGGCGCAGGAGCCGGACTCGGTGCGCCTGGCGTCGAGGCGGATCGTGTCGCCGACGAAGCCGCCCGTGATGTCCCAGGGTGCGCCGCAGATGCCGGAGGTGATCCGGCCGCCGAGCACGACGTACGGGTGGGTGTTGGGGTTGTACTTCACCTCGATGCCGAAGGTGACCGCGCCGTTGTGCAGCTCCAGCTTCGCCGTGCTGGACACCGCCTCGGCGGACACGTCCTGCTGTGCGGCGAACGCCTCGTCCCGCGTCTTGACCTCCGCGCCCTGTGCGTTGTGGAAGCGGCGCTCGACCGCGGCCGCGCCCTTCTGCCTGCGTGCCTGTGTGGTCATGGGAATGAGCCTTTCCCTCGTAGGGAATGCGGCGGCCGTCAGGCCAGCCGCTCGGCGATCTCGACGCGCAGCAGCGCGCGGACGTTCGTGCGTTCGTCCTTCCCGGTCCCGACCCCCGTCACATTGGGCAGGCTCATCAGCCGGCCCTCATGGAGGCTGCGCGCACGACGTGCGTCCACTTCGGCTCGCCTCCCCCGGGGTTCTTCAGGTAGTGGCGTGTCTATTGCCCTGCACACCCCGCGGTCAAGGCGTTTCGCCGTAAATCATCGGATGGGTGGTGATCCATGCCGGTTGATCTTCTTTACCAAGAACCCTCCGGCCAACTCCTCAGGCCGGGCGGGACTTTTGGGTCCCGTGGGGCTGCGCAGACGGATTCATGGAACGGAGCCCGGTGAAGTCTCCCGGTGTTCAACTCCCGTTCAGGCATGGGCGGGACGGTTTCGCCGAACCGAGGTCCGCCACCCTCCACGGCACTCCCACCGTCACAGGAGACACCATGTCGCTCACCCGCAGGGACTTCGCCAGACAATCCGCGCTCACCGGTGCCGGGGTCGCGCTGGCCGGCAGCGTCGGCGCCCTCGCCACCGCGCCGAACGCCCTGGCGTCCACGGACACCGAGAGCGCGGGGGAGGAGTCGGCGGAGGCGCACGGCGGGGTCGGCTACGGACCGCTGATCCCCGACCCGAACGGCATCCTCGCCCTGCCCGCCGGCTTCTCGTACCGGATCATCACCTACAGCGGCAGGACCAAGCTGGAGTCGGGCGAGTTCACCCCGTCCAACCACGACGGCACCTCCACCTTCGACGGCCCGCGCGGAGCCACCCTCCTCGTCAACAACCACGAGCTCAAGGGCCCGCGCGCCAACTGGAAGTACCCCGTGCCGCTCACCGAGGGCCTCGTCTACGACCCGGCCGCCTCAGGCGGCTGCACGGTCGTCGAGGTGCGCCGCGACCACGTCGCCGAGTGGGTCGGCATCGCCGGCACCTCCACCAACTGCGCGGGCGGCAAAACCCCGTGGGGCACCTGGCTCACCTGCGAGGAGACCGAGGACAAGGCCGGCCAGAACGGCATGACCAAGGACCACGGCTACGTCTTCGAGGTCGACCCCGAGGACCGCCGGGCCAACCGCGACCCCAAGCCCATCAAGGCGCTCGGCCGCTACGCCCACGAGGCCGTCGTCGTCGACGCCAGGCGCGGCCACCTCTACCTCACCGAGGACGCGTCCGGCCCCAACGGCCTGCTGTACCGCTGGACCCCGCCGGAGGGTTTCCGCCACGGCCGCGGCAAGCTGCGCACCCTCGCCGACGACGCGGGCCGCCTGCAGGCCTTCAAGTGCTTCGACTCCGGCGGCAGGTTCGTCGACGACCTCTCCCGCGCCACGAAGATCGGCACGGTGTACGGGGTGGACTGGGTCGACGTCCCCGACCGTGACGCGAAGACCGTCCCCACGCGCAAGCAGTTCACCGACGGCCACATCACCCGCGCCCGCAAGCTCGAGGGCATGTGGTGGGGCGACGGCGGCGCCTACATCGTCTCCTCCTACGCCCGCGAGGAGAGCCCCGTCCAGCACGACGGCCAGGTCTGGTTCTACGACCCCAAGCGCCGCACCCTGACCCTGAAGGTCCTGCTCGGCGTGAACCCGGACCCGTCCCGGGACGGCAACTTCGACGGCCCGGACAACATCACCGTCTCCCCCTACGGCGGTCTCGTCATCGCCGAGGACGGCGAGGGCGTCCAGCACCTGTTCGGCGCCACCGACAGCGGCCGCACCTACCCCATCGCCCGCAACGAACTGAACATCGGCACCGAGGAGGAGCCGGAGTACAGCGAGTTCACCGGCGTCACCTTCTCGCCCGACGGGAAGACCCTGTTCGCCAACATCCAGGAGCCGGGCATCATGCTCGCCATCACCGGACCCTGGAAGCGGCAGAAGCGCCACTGAACTCCGGGCGGGAAATAAATGGTTCGCTCGACCCGCGGCCGTCCACCTAAAGTGATGCACGTCCAGGTGCGAAGGCAGGACCTACTTCCACTCTTCATGGGGAGGCCGCGGGTTCGAGTCCCGCCACCGGTACAACAGGCCGGTGTAGCTCAGGGGGCAGAGCACCTTGTCGGTTCCGCCGACCTCGATCTCTGGACACCACAACTTCATGCACCTCCCGGTGCGCAGGCTGCGGCTACTTCGTTCTGGTCGAATTCAACGCCGCCGCCGACTTGATCTCGGGAGGCGCAGCACATGGTGGATGCCCGGTGTGCGGGCCACGGTTACTTCCCGCTCCCCCATGGGGGGCCTGCATTCCGTCGCCGACTCCTGACCTCGGGCACCTTCCTTTTACTGCGCCTCCCTCCGAAACCGTTGCAGAAACAGACATGAATTCGGGGGAATTCAGCATGGCGCGATTCAACACCAAGGCCGCCAAGGCGCAGCCCACTTCGCGGGTGACGTCGACGGGCCGCGTGCTCCGTACCTACGAGGGCGGCCGGGGCCGTGAGCGGGACGCGCGCTCCGAGCTCTTCCTGCTCTCCGTCTCCCACCTCGTTACGCAGCAGACCTTCTACGAGGCCGGCGCCGACCGCGACGACCGGTTCGTGAAGCTCGTGCGCGAGCTCGCCGTCGCCGACCCGTCCTGGACGGCCGGCCTGCTCGGCTGGCTGCGCGGCGAGGGCAACCTCCGTACGGCCTCGATCGTGGGCGCCGCCGAATACGTGCAGGCCCGCCTGGAGGCGGGCGCCACCGACGGTCCGTCGAACCGGCAGGTCGTGGCCTCCGTGCTGCGGCGGCCCGACGAGCCCGGCGAGCTGCTCGCGTACTGGACCGCGACCTACGGCCGCAACGTGCCCAAGCCGGTCAAGCGCGGCATCGCCGACGCCGTACGACGGCTGTACCACGGCAAGGCGCTGCTGAAGTACGACACCGCCTCCAAGGGCTACCGCTTCGGCGACATCCTCAACCTCGTGCACGCGGCGCCGGACCCGGACAAGCCGTGGCAGGGCGAGCTGTTCCGGTACGCCCTCGACCGCCGGCACAACCCGGACACCGCCGTGCCGCCCGCGTCCATCCGCGTCCTGACCGCGCACCGCGAGCTGATGGCGCTGCCGGTCGCAGAGCGCCGGGCGGTCGTCACGGCGCCCGACGGAGCCGAGCGGCTCGCCGCCGCGGGCATCACCTGGGAGGCACTGGCCGGGTGGCTCCAGGGGCCGATGGACAAGGCTGCCTGGGAGGCCGTGATCCCGTCCATGGGCACCATGGCGCTCGTCCGCAACCTGCGGAACTTCGACGAGGCCGGGGTCTCCGACGAGGTGGCGGCCCTGGTCGCCGCGCGGATCAGCGACCCGGCGGAGGTCGCGCGGTCGCGGCAGTTCCCGTTCCGGTACCTCGCCGCGTACCAGCACGCGCCGTCGCTGCGCTGGTCGTACCCGCTGGAGCAGGCGCTCGGCCACTCGCTGGCCAACGTGCCCGCGCTGCCCGGCCGCACCCTGGTGCTCGTCGACCGCTCGGGCTCGATGTTCTACTCGCGGCTGTCCGACCGCTCGGAGCTCAACCGGGCCGACGCGGCGGCGATCTTCGGCACGGCGCTCGCGCTGCGGGCGGCGGACGCGGACCTCGTCGAGTTCGGGACGTCGAGCAACCGCGTGCCGTTCCGCAAGGGGGAATCGGTGCTGAAGATCCTGGAGCGCTTCGGCGACCTGGGCGGCACCGACACCACCGGGGCGGTCCGGCGCCACTACAAGAAGCACGACCGGGTGCTGATCGTCACGGACGAGCAGTACGCGTACAGCCACCATGGCGACCCGACCGAGCAGGTCCCGCCGCACGTGCCGGTCTACACCTGGAACCTCGCCGGCTACCGCGCGGGCCACGGCCCGTCCGGGAAGGCGAACAGGCACACCTTCGGGGGGCTGTCGGACGCGGCTTTCCGGATGGTCCCGCTCCTCGAGGCCGCTCGGGACGCCGACTGGCCGTGGGCTGCCTGACGGTTGACGCAAGGGCGGTGTCCGCATGTCGGTGCGGGCACCGCCCTTGTTCGTGCAGGTGCTGACATCTAACATTTCAGCTCGTGGAGGCCCTCCGACCCGTGCGCCGCACCCTGCTCAGGGACCGCGCCTACGAATCCATCCGGGACGCCATCGTGGCCGGGGAGATCGAGCCCGGCGCAGTGGTACGGGACGCCGAGCTCGCGGAGCGGCTCGGGCTGTCGCGGGCGCCGGTGCGCGAGGCGTTCTCGCGGCTGGTGGACGAAGGGCTGCTGGAGAGCAAACCGCAGAGCTACACGCGGGTGACCCCGCTCGTGGCGGCCGACGTCCGGGACGCAGCCGCTGTGGTGGGCGCCATGCACGAGCTGGTCACCCGGGTCGCCGTGCCCCGGCTGAGCGGTGCGGACGTCGACCTGATGCGCGCGGCCAACGAACGGTTCGCGGCCGCCGTCGGTGCCGGTGACGTGGACGCGGCCCTGCGTGCCGACGACGACCTGCACGACGTTCTGGTCCGGGTGAGCGGCAACCGCGCGGCCGCCGCCACCGTCGCCCGCTACACCCCGCTCATCCGCCGGCTGGAGCGACGGCGCTTCGGGGAGGGCGGCACCTGCCGCTCGGCGGGACTGCACGAGCGGCTCATCGAGGCCTGCGCGGGCGGTGACGCGGACGAGGCGGTCCGTGTCACCGCGGAGATCTGGCGCACCCTCGCCGACCTTGCCGACTCCGACTGACCCCTGGAGGCCCCGTGTCCCTCTCCGCGTCCTTGGCAGCATACGAGCGTTACCCGCTGCTCTTCGGGCCCTCGCCGGTCCACCGGCTGGAGCGGCTGACCAAGCACCTCGGCGGCGCGTCCCTGTGGGCCAAGCGCGAGGACTGCAACTCCGGGATCGCCTACGGCGGTAACAAGACCCGCAAGCTGGAGTACCTGGTCGCGGACGCGCTCGCGCAGGGCTGCGACACGCTCGTGTCGATCGGTGGCGTGCAGTCCAACCACACCCGCCAGGTCGCCGCCGTCGCCGCCCGCGCCGGGCTGAAGTGCGTGCTGGTTCAGGAGAGCTGGGTGGACTGGCCCGACTCCGTTTATGACAAGGTCGGCAACATCCTGATCAGCCGCCTCGCCGGAGCCGACGTGCGGCTGGTGAGGGCCGGGTTCGGTATCGGGTTCAAGGAAAGCTGGGAGCAGGCGCTGCGGGAGGTCGAGGAGGCGGGCGGCAAGCCGTACGCCATCCCCGCCGGCGCCTCCGACCACCCGCTCGGCGGCCTCGGCTTCGCCAACTGGGCCTATGAAGTCGCCGAGCAGGAGCGGGAGTTGGGGGTCTTCTTCGACACCGTGATCGTGTGCTCGGTGACCGGCTCGACCCAGGCGGGCATGGTCGCCGGGTTCCGTGCGCTCGAGGAGGCGGGCGGGCGGCCGCGCCGTGTGATCGGGATCGACGCGTCGGCGGAGCCCGCCCGCACCCGCGAGCAGATCGCCCGGATCGCCCGCCGCACCGGACAACTCATCGGCGTACGGAAGGAGTTGACACAGGAGGACGTCGAGCTGGACGAGCGGTACCACGCGGGCACGTACGGCATCCCCGACGAGACCACGCTGGAGGCGATGCGGTTGGCGGCCCGGACGGAGGGCATGGTCACCGACCCCGTGTACGAGGGGAAGTCGATGGCCGGGCTCATCGACCTGGTCTCGCGCGCAGAGATCGCCCGCGACTCCGCAGTCCTTTACGCCCACCTGGGCGGCCAGCCCGCGCTGAACGCGTACAGCGCACTGTTCTAGCCACCTATCCAGGCTGATGGCCGCCGAGCATGGCGGCCACGGCAGGCAGCCGGCCCATCGCCTGGGCCACTTTGAGGCCGTCCATGTAGTCGCGGTAGTCGCGGTAGTCGCGGTAGTCGCGCACGTGCACGATCGCACCGCTGCGAACCCGCATCACCACAAGGCCCGGGAACTCGAACGGCTTACCGGTGCCGGCCACGGTCCCGGTGACGAGCTGCTCGACGGTGATCACCTCAGGGTCGGTGGACTCGTGGACGGCCACCTCACGGATCTGCTGCGGCTGCGCCGGGCTTGCGCCCCAGGCGGCCTTGTAGCCCGCGCGTACCTCTTCCCGCCCGTGATAGCGCGTGGGCATACCCGGGAAGAGGAACGGAAACTCATGGACGGCGTCGACCGCGTACAGGTCGGCCAGTTCGTCCGCGGACTTGTTCAGCATCGCGCGGCGGTAGCGGGCCAGTATCCGGCGGGGCCCGGGGTCGGCCGTGGGAGCGGTGAGCATGCGGTCGGACTCCGTTCAGTCGGTGTGCGGTCGGACCGGCTTGCCTGGGTGACGAGCCCGCGAGCCGCCCACGGAGATAACCGGGGACTGTCTCCGTTTAATGCTCGATAAGATACGGAGAAGGGCCCCGGTTCGCAAGGAGTGTCTGGATGGCGCAGATCAGGTCCATGCGAGCGGACGCTCGGCGCAATTACGAGCGGCTGCTGAAAGCGGCGGCAGTCGCCTTCGCCGAGCACGGGGAGAACGCGTCGCTCGATGACATCGCCAAGCGGGCGGGGGTCGGCTCCGGCACGCTGTACCGGCACTTCCCGAACCGTCGGGCGCTGCTGGAGGCGGCGTACGTCGACCGGATCGAGGAGATCGCCGCGCGGGCCGACGAGCTCGCGAAGGAGCTGCCGCCGGGCGAGGCGCTGGTGGAGTGGCTGAACGAGCTCTGCGTCGGGATGATCCAGGTGCGCGGCCTGAAGGCGCTGCTGCAGTCGGCCGTCACGGACGGCGGTTCGGCCGCGGTCACGGCCTGCGGTACTTCGGTGAAGGGCGCGGCGACCCGGCTGGTGGAGGCGGCGCAGCGGGAGGGGGCACTGCGGTCCGACGTCGAGCCGATCGAGGTCCTGCGGCTGGCGCACGGGGTGGCGACGGCGTCGGAGCTGGCGAACGGCGAGGGGAAGCACATTCGCCGCTACCTGTCGCTGCTGACGGAGGGACTGGGACTGCGGCCGGGCGACGGGGACCGAGGGGCGGGCGCCCCCTGACCGGGGGCGCCCCTGCTGTCGTACCCCTCCTACAGGGCCTGGGCCGCCGGCTTCACCATGTTGCGTACGGTGCGGGCCTTGACGAAGTCGCCGATGGCGGTCATCTCCCACTCGCCGGAGAACTGCCGGATGAGCTTGGCCATCATGACGCCGGTCTGCGGCTCGGCGTTGGTGAGGTCGAAGCGGACCAGTTCCTGGTCGGTCGCGGCGTCGACGAGGCGGCAGTAGGCCTTGGCGACCTCGGTGAACTTCTGGCCCGAGAAGGAGTTCACGGTGAACACCAGGCCGGTCACCTCCTGGGGCAGGCGCCCGAGGTCGACCACGATCACCTCGTCGTCGCCTCCGCCCTCGCCCGTGAGGTTGTCGCCGGAGTGCTTGACCGCGCCGTTGAGGATGGTCAGCTTGCCGAAGTAGCAGCTGTCTACGTGGTTGCGCTGCGGACCGTAGGCGATGACCGAGGCGTCCAGGTCGATGTCCGCGCCGCGGAACGCCGGCTCCCAGCCGAGGCCCATCTTGACCTGGGAGAGCAGCGGGCGGCCGCCCTTGACGAGGGACACGGTCTGGTTCTTCTGGAGGCTGACCCGGCCCTTGTCGAGGTTGATCTTCCCGGCGCCGGGAGCGGGGGCCGGCGGGGCCGGGGGCGCGGCGGGCGCAGAGGGGGCAGGGGGAGTAGCGAGCGTCGGCGCCGGGGGAGTGGTGAGCGGCGGGGCGGGCGGGGTCACCGGCGGCTGCACGGTGGGGGCGGGCGGAGCCACGGGCTGGGCGGGGGCGGCCGGTTCGTCCACCGTGACGCCGAAGTCGGTGGCGATGCCGGCGAGGCCGTTGGCGTACCCCTGGCCGACGGCGCGGGCCTTCCACTGACCGTTGCGCAGATAGATCTCCACGACCACCAGAGCCGTCTCGGTGCCGAGCTGCGGCGGCGTGAACGTCGCCAGGACCGAGCCGTCGTCCGCGTTGCGGAGGGTGGCGGTGGGTTCGATGCCCTGGAAGGTCTGGCCGGCCGCGTCGGGGCTCGCGGTGACGACGATCTTCTCGATGCCCGGGGGGAGGGCGGTGGTGTCGACGATGATCGCATCGGGCGCCGCACCGCCCCCCGAGCGATAGGTCACGCCCGCTCCAGCCGGCTGGTTGTAGAAGATGAAGTCGTCGTCGGAGCGCACCTTGCCGTCGGCGGTGAGCAGCAGGCCCGATACGTCGAGCCGCACCGGTGCGGCGACGTCCACCGCCACGCGAGCGGCGGAGAGAGGGATGTTCGAGCCGGGGGTCATAGCTGTCATGCCGGGTGAACGAACGAGACCGCTTTACCGTTCCCTTACTCAGCGCCCATCCGGCGGAGCCGGCCGACCCCCGGCCCGCGCTCCCACGGGCTCCTACGGGACGACGACGATCTTCCGTCCCACGCCCGCCGCGAACTGCTCCAGCGCCTCCGGGTAGCGCTCCAGCGGGATCCGGTCGCTGATGAACACCTCGGGGTCCAGCACCCCGTTCGCGAACAGCTCGGCCGCCCGCTCGAAGCTGTGCAGCACCGCCATCGACCCGGTGATGGTGATCTCCTGGTTGTAGATGCGGTACGGGTCGATCGTCACCCGGGTCGCGTAGTCGGCCACCCCGAACTGCAGGAACGTACCCGCCTTCGCCACCCGGCCCAGGCCGTCCTGGATCGCCGCCGCGTTGCCGGTCGCGTCGACGACCACGTCCCAGCCCTGAGGCCGGTCCAGCTCGTCCGCGTTCGCCGCCGACGCCGACAGGCCCAGCTTCCGCGCCGTCTCCAGCCGCGCCGGGTTCACGTCGACCACGTCCACGCTCGCCGCACCCGTCCGCTTGGCCAGCTCCAGCATCATCAGGCCCATCGTTCCGGAGCCGTAGATCAGGACGTGCGCGCCCAGCCGGGACTGCAGGACGTCGTAGCCGCGCACCGCGCAGGACAGCGGTTCTATCAGGGCCGCGTCCTGGGTGCGGACGTGCTCGGGGAGCTTCACGCAGTTGGCCACCGGTGCCACCGCGTACTGCGCCGCTCCGCCGGCCGTCGTCACGCCGATCGCGGCCCACCGCTCACAGAGGTTGTTGTGGCCGGTACGGCAGTACCGGCACTCGTAGCAGTACAGGGACGGGTCTACGGCCACCCGGTCGCCGACCGACACCTCGGTGACCTGGGTGCCCACGCCGACCACCTCGCCCGCGAACTCGTGCCCCGGCACGATCGGCAGCTTGGGCGCGAACTCCCCCTGAAGGATGTGCAGATCCGTGCCGCACAGACCGCAGGCCGCGACCTCGACGACGACCTCGCGGGGCCCTGGCGTCGGGTCCGCAACCTCGGAGACGACGGCGCGGCCCACGGACTCGATGACGGCGGCCTTCATTTAACGGCTCCCAACGACAGGCCCTGGACCAACTTGTCCTGGGCGGCGAACCCCGCGGCGAGCACCGGCAGGGAGATGACGAGCGACGCGGCGCACACCTTGGCCAGGAACAGGCCCTGGCTGGTGATGAAGCCGGTCAGGAAGACGGGGGCGGTCTCGGCGACCACACCCGTGAGCACCCGGGCGAACAGAAGCTCGTTCCAGCTGAAGATGAAGCAGATCAGCGCCGTGGCGGCGATGCCGGGCAGGGCGATGGGCGCCACCACGCGGCCGAGCACCGTCGGCAGCCTGGCGCCGTCGATCTGCGCCGCCTCGATGACCGCGACCGGCACCTCGGCGAGGAAGGACTGCATCATCCACACCGCGATCGGCAGGTTCATGGACGTGTAGAGGACGACCAGCGTCCAGACGTTGTCGAGCAGCCCGGCGTTCTTGGCGAAGAGGTAGATCGGCAGCAGGCCCGCAACCGCCGGCAGCATCTTGGTGGACAGGAAGAAGAACAGGACGTCGGTCCACTTCTTCACGGGCCGGATGGACAGTGCGTACGCGGCGGGCAGGGCGAGGAGCAGCGTCAGCAGGGTGGAGACCACCGATGCCGTCGTCGAGTTGATCAGCGCGGGCCAGGGGCTGGCGCCGCCGTCCAGGCCGAAGAACTCGCGGTAGCTGTCCAGGGTGAACGGGGCGGTGAGGGAGGGCGGGTTGGTCGCCGCGTCCGTCTCGGAGTGGAAGGACGTCAGCGCCATCCAGAGGATGGGCAGCACGAACAGGATGCCGAGCAGCCAGGCGGCCACCCCCAGGGCGGCGCCCTTGAGGCTGCGGCCGGAGCGGGTCCGCCGCGGTGCGCGTTGCTGCGAGGGAGCGGTGACGATGGTCGTCATGCGCGGGACGCCTCCTCACGGAACAGGGACGACACGACGCGCAGGGCGAAGGTCGCGAGGGCGATCGAGCCGATGACGACGAGGACGCCGGCCGCGGAGGCGAGACCGTTCTCGTGCGCCTGGTAGAAGGTCTGGTAGACGGTGTACGGCAGGTTCGCGGTCCCCAGGCCGCCGGAGGTGATGGTGAACACCGCGTCGAAGTTCTGCACGATGTAGATCGAGCCGAGCAGCACGCCCAGTTCGAGGTAGCGGCGCAGATGCGGCAGCGTGATGTGGACGAACACCTGCCAGTCGCTCGCGCCGTCCATCCGGGCCGCCTCGATCAGTTGCGGGTCGCGGCTTTGCAGCCCGGCCAGCAGGATCAGCATCATGAACGGCGTCCACTGCCAGACCAGGGAGGCCTCGACCGCCGTCAGCGGCATGGTGGAGATCCAGTCCGGCTGGGGCGCGCCGTCTCCTGCGATCCAGTGCAGTACGCCGTTGAACAGGCCGTACTCCGGGTTGAACAGCACGTGCTTCCACAGCAGGGCGGCCGCCACCGGGACCAGGAGGAAGGGCGCGATGAGCATGGTGCGTACGGCGGCCCGGCCACGGAAGCGGCGGTCCAGCAGCAGCGCCAGCACCAGCCCGAGCAGCAGGCTGACGAGCACCACGGTGGCCGTCAGCAGGACGGTCGTCCACACCGACTTGCGCAGCTCGGGTGTGCTCAGGACGTCGGCGTAGTTGGCGAAGCCGGCGAAGTGGCGGTCCTTCGGGTACAGCGCGTTCCAGTCGAAGAACGAGATCACCAGGGTCGCCACGAACGGCAGCTGCGTCACGATGATCATGAAGATCAGCGCGGGCAGCAGCGGGGCCCGGGTGGCCCATGCACGTATACGGTTCGACGGCCGGGCCGCCGGCCGCGCGGTGGCGGCGGCGACCCGGGCAGAGGTCGTCACGGTCATGATCCCTCGTACTTCTTGGCGACGGCCTCGGCGAGCTGCTGCGACTTCTTCAGCGCGCTGTCGACGGACTCCCGGCCGGCGATGGCGGAGCTGATCTCCTGGGAGACCTTGGTGCCCAGGTCGGTGAACTCGGGGATACCGACGAACTGGATGCCTGGCGCGGGGCGGGGCTGCACGCCCGGGTTGTTGGGCTTGGCGTTGGAGATGGCGTCCCGGGTGACGTCCGCGAACGCGGCCGCCTCCTTGCGGTACTCCGGGATGTCATAGGTCGAGGCACGCTTGCCGGCCGGCACATTCGACCAGCCCGTGGACTTGCCGACGAGCTTCTCGTAGTCCTTGCCGGAGGCCCAGGAGATGAACTTCCAGGCGTCGTCCGCGTGCTTGGACGCCTTCTGGATGCCCCAGGCCCAGGTGTAGAGCCAGCCGGAGCTCTCGGTCTTCTCGACCGGGGCCGGGACATAGCCGATCTTGCCCTTGACGGGGGAGTCGGCGGCCTCCAGTGAACCCGCGCCGGCCGTGGCGTCGTACCACATCGCCGTCTTGCCCTGGGTCATGTTGTTGAGGCACTCGGCGTAGCCGGACTGCGCGGCGCCGGACTCGCCGTGCTTGCGGACCAGGTCGACGTAGAACTGCGTGGCCTGCTTGAACTCCTTGGAGTCCAGCCGTGCCTTCCAGTCCTTGTCGAACCAGGTGCCGCCGAAGGTGTTGACGACCGTGGTCAGCGGCGCCATCACCTCACCCCAGCCCGGCAGCCCGCGCAGGCAGATGCCCTTCATACCGGACTCGGCGCCGTCCACCTTGGCGGCCAGGTCGGCGACCTGCTGCCAGGTGGGATGGGCGGGCATGGTCAGGCCCTTCTTCTGGAAGACGTCCTTGCGGTACATCAGGAAGGAGGACTCGCCGTAGAAGGGCTCACCGTAGAGCTTGCCGTCCTGGGCGGTGAGGGCCTGCCGCATCGGGGCGAGGATGTCCTGCTGGTCGAAGGCGGTGTCGCTCTTGACGTACGAGTCGATCGGGTGGAGCCACCCGTTCTTGGCGTAGATCGGGATCTCGTAGTTGCTGAGCGTGGCGACGTCGTACTGGCCGGCCTGGTTGGCGAAGTCCTGGCTGATCTTGTCTCTGACGTCGTTCTCCGGGAGGACGGTGAAGTTCACCTTGATCCCGGTGTCCTTGGTGAAGTTGGCGGCGGCGAGCTTCTGCAACTCGACCATCTGTGGGTTGTTCACCATCAGGACGTTGATGGAGTGGCCGGAGGATCCGGATCCTCCGGCACCGCCGGCGCCGGAGCAGCCGGCGAGCAGCGGGGTGACCAGCGTCCCTACGGCGGCCACGGCAAACAAGGTGCGAGGCGCCCGTCGGCTCTGGGTTCGCATGGTGTGCTCCTGATCGGTCGGTGACGCATGGGCAGCGGGGATGCGTCGACTGAAATCCGCCTAAGCGTTCTTTAGGGCAGAAATTGACAGAAACGGACAGGGTGGGGGTGTGCGGGTCCGCCGTGCGGGATGGTTGTGCGGCTGTCCCGAGGCCGACCGTGAATCGCCTCAGACCCGGATGACCTGCGGGCCCTGCAGCGAGTAGCGGTGGGCTTCGGAGGCCGGGAGCTGCGTGCTGGTGACGATGGCCTCCAGGTCGCTGATCTTTGCGAACCGGCAGAAGCTCACCGCCCCGAACTTGGTGTGCACGCCCGCGAAGACCGTGCGGCGGGCGGCCCGGATCGCCTGGGACTTGACCTCGCTGACCGCCGGGTCGGGCGTGGTCAGCCCGTGTTCGCGGGAGACGCCGTTGGCTCCGATGTACGCCAGGTCGATCACGAACCCGGCCAGCATCTTCGTCGTCCAGTGGTCGACGGTGGCGAGCGTGCCGGACCGTACCCGGCCGCCCAGCAGCAGGACCGTCATGTTCTCGGCCTCGGCAAGCGCGCCCGCGGTGGCCAGGGACGCGGTGACCACGGTCAGCGGCCGGTCCCGGGGCAGCGCCTCGGCGATGAGCTGCGGGGTGAACCCCTCGTCCACGAAGACGGTCTCGGCGTCTTGGAGCAGCTCGGCCGCGGCGGCCGCGATCCGGCGCTTCTCGGGCACGTGGCTGGTGGCACGGAAGGCGAGGGTCGTCTCGAAGCCGGCGCTCTCCACGGGGTAGGCGCCGCCGTGCGTGCGGCGGATGAGCCCGTGGTCCTCCAGCGCGCGCAGATCGCGTCGTACGGTCTCCTTCGCGACGCCCAGTTCGGCGGCGAGCGTGGTGACGTCGACCGATCCCGTGCGGCGGGCGGTCTTGACGATCTCGCGCTGACGTTCCTCCGCGGTTCTCGCCGTCATCGCCCACACCTGCCTTTCGTGCTGCGTTCTGTGCTCGTTCGGGCTCGGGGCGCTCAGGCCGCTGTCGAGGGGGTGACTGGATTCAGCCGCTCGGGCCGGTGCCTGTTCACCCTTTCGACACCGGCGCGACCCTTCGGCTCACTCGCTGATGCCCGTTCGGGCCCTGTGCGGCCCATGGGGAAGTTCTACAGCGGGCATGGCGCGGTGACCAGGCCTGTTGCGTGCCCGAGTGTGCCCGATCCTGCCCGTTCGGATCGATGCCTGCCCGCGTCGGACCTGGGGCGGAGCTGTGTGGCGGGTGGGATCGGGCAGCTTTCGTGCCCGAACAGCGGGGCGGGCGGGCCCGTTCGGTGCCCGCCCGCCCCAAGAGGGTGCCGTCAGTACGGCCAGATCGGCGGGTCGGTCACGAAGTGGCCGCCCAGGTAGGCGTGCGCCTCGTTCTCCGGGTCCAGCTCGCCCTGCTCGGCGATCAGCTTCTCGGCGTACGGCTCGGAGTCGTCCTGCGGCTCGTAGCCGAGCGCCCGCGCGGTCGTCAGGTCCCACCACAGCCGGGTGTTGGCGGAGGAGCCGTAGACGACGGTGTGGCCGACGTGCTCGGCGGTCAGGGCGGCGTGGAAGAGGCGGGCGCCGTCGTCGGGGCTCATCCACACCGAGAGCATGCGCACGCTGGTCGGCTCCGGGAAGCAGGAGCCGATGCGCACCGAGACGGTCTCCAGGCCGTGCTTGTCCCAGTAGAACTGCGCGAGGTCCTCGCCGAAGGACTTCGACAGGCCGTAGAAGGTGTCCGGGCGGCGCGGGGTGTCGATCGGGATCAGCGGGTCGTCGCCCTGGGGGCGGGGCGTGTAGCCGACCGCGTGGTTGGAGGAGGCGAAGACGATCCGCCCGACCCCCTCCTCACGGGCCGCCTCGTACAGGTGGTACGTCCCCTCGATGTTGGCCTTGAGGATCTTCTCGAACGGGGCTTCCAGGGAGATGCCCGCGAGATGGATGATCGCGTCCACGCCCCGGACGGCCTCCCGCAGGGCCTCCTTGTCGGCGAGGTCCGCGGTGATGGCGTCCGGCTCGCCCTCGATGGGGCGGATGTCGAGGAGGCGCAGCTCGTAGCCGTAGTCGGGCAGCAGGCCCCGCATCAGGGTGCCGAGCCCGCCGGCGGCGCCGGTGAGCAGAACGGTGCGGGGAGCGGGCATCCTCGGTCTCCTTGGGTCGGCGGCCGCATGCATGGACAGTATTCACATGCATGGACACGCTAAGGATCGTGGCCACGCCCCGTCAAGTGTGGCGTGGAGTCGCGAAATCCGCTCGCCGTGTTGCTGGTTTCCCTGCTTGACCGGTCTTGATGATGCCCTTTAGCGTGGGCGTGTTCAGAGATATGGACATGGATCAGAAACGTGCACCGCTGCGGTCCGCGTACGAGCGCCGGTCTCGTGTGAGCGCCTGCCTTAGGGAGAGCCCGTGACGTCAGCCCCCCTCGCCGAACGCCTCAGCATCCCCAGCGGGCCGCTGTTCTTCCCCGTCACCGCCTTCGGCCCCGACGGCTCCCTCGACCTCGACGTCTACCGCACGCACGTGCGGCGCGGGGTCGAGGCCGGGGCGGCGGCCGTGTTCGCGTGCTGTGGCACCGGGGAGTTCCACGCGCTCACGCCCGAGGAGTTCGAGCGTTGTGTCCGCGCGGCCGTCGAGGCCGCCGAGGGGCGCGTTCCGGTCGTGGCGGGCGCCGGATACGGCACCGCGCTCGCCGTGCGGTACGCACGGCTGGCGGAGGCGGCCGGGGCGGACGGGCTGCTCGCCATGCCGCCGTACCTCGTGATCGCCGGACAGGAAGGGCTCCTGCGCCACTATCGTGAGGTGGCCGCCGCCACGGAACTGCCCGTCATCGTCTACCAGCGTGACAACGCCGTGTTCACCCCCAGGGCCGTGGTCGAACTGGCCCGCACGGACGGCATCATCGGCTTCAAGGACGGCCTCGGCGACCTGGACCTCATGCAGCGGATCGTGAGCGCCGTCCGCAGCGAGGTCCCCGGCGACTTCCTGTACTTCAACGGCCTGCCGACCGCCGAGCAGACCCAGCTCGCCTACCGCGGCATCGGCATCACCCTCTACTCCTCCGCCGTCTTCTGCTTCGTCCCGGAGATCGCCCTCGCCTTCCACCAGGCGCTCGCCTCCGGCGACGAGGCCACCGCGCACCGGCTCCTGGACGGCTTCTACCGCCCGTTCGTCGAACTGCGCGCCCAGGGCCGCGGCTACGCCGTGTCCCTCGTGAAGGCCGGGGTACGGCTGCGGGGGCTGGACGTGGGGGAGGTGCGGCCGCCGCTGCACGAGCCGGCCGAGGACCATGTCAAGCAGCTCGCCCAGCTGATCGAGCGCGGGTACGCGCTGCTCGAGGAGGACGTGTGAAGACGTCGGCCTTCGTCTACCCCTGGGACGTCAACGGCGATCCCGAGGCCCCCGCACGCATCGCCGCGCTCGGCGTGCAGCAGGTGACGCTCGCCGCCGCCTACCATTCCACGCGCGCGTTGACCCCCCGTCATCCGCGCCACCGCGTCGTCACCGCCGAGCACGCCGCCGTCCTCTACCCCACGGACGGCCGCTGGGAGGGCCGCGCCCTGCGCCCGTACCCGGCCGGTGACTGGGCGCCCGGGGACGCGTACGGCGAGGCCGCCGCCGCGCTCGCGGAAGCCGGTTTGGAGGTGCACACCTGGGTGGTGCTCGCCCACAACTCCCGCCTGGGCGCCGAGCACCCGGAGACCTCGGTCGTCAACGCCTACGGCGACCGCTACCCGTGGGCCCCGTGCATCGCGCAGCCCGTCACGCGCGCGTACCTGGTCGACCTGGCCGCCGAGGCGGCGGTACGGCCGGGGGCCCGCGGCACCGAGCTGGAGTCCCTCGGCTGGTACGGCCTCGCGCACCTGCACGCCCACGACAAGACGGCCGGGGTCGGCCTCGGGGATGCCGGGCAGTACCTGATGTCGCTGTGCTTCTGCCCGGCCTGCCGCGCGGGGTACGGCGAACGGGGCCTGGACGCGGAGGAGTTGGCGGACGCCGTACGGACCGCCCTGGAGCCGGTGTGGCAGGGCGCGCCCTCCGGCGGAGGCTGGGCGGGGGTCGAGAAGCTGCTCGGGGAGGCGAAGGCGACCGTCACGCGCGCGTGGCGCGACGACACCGCCCGCACGCTCCAGGAGGCCGCGGTCGCGGCGGTCCGCGCGGCGGCACCCGACGGCTTCCAGGTGCTGCTGCACGCCGACCCGGTGTCGTACCACTGCGGCGCCAACGCCGGCGTCGACCCCGCGCACATCCTGTCCGTCGCGGACGGCGTGGTCGTGCCCTGCACCGGAGGTTCCGGTCTGCTCACCCCGTTCGCCGAACAGGGGCGCGAGTGCGCCGTCCTGGCCGCCAACTTCACCATCGTCTCCGGCATGGGCGGCAGCTCGCGCCGGCTGGCGGCGGACGCCGCGCGGGCCCGCGACCTCGGGGCGACACAACTGCGCCTGTATCACGCCGGGTTGGCCTCGGACGGCGATCTGGCGGCGGTGCGTTCGGCGCTCGCCGGGCTCTGACCCAGCAGCGCCACCGTCACCAGCAGCGCCACCCCAGCAGCGCCACCCCCAGCAGCACCACCCCCAGCAGCACCACCCCCAGCAGCACCAACAGCAGCCGGTGGTCGACGAGTTCGACCAGCCCGGCCCCCGCGGCCAGTCCGATCACGTTCGGCACGAAGACCATCGTGTTGGCCGTGGCGGCCGCACGGCCGAACAGCTCTCCCGGCGTCTCGCGCTGCACGGCGGTGAACGCGGCGATCAGCACGCACGGCAGCCCCGCCCCGATCGCCGCGCTGCACCCGAGGGCCACCGGGGCGGACGGGATGGCCCGCAGGGCCACCGCGACCGCCGTGAGGGCGATCCCGCAGGCCGCGAACCGGCGCTCGCCCAGGCGTCGCAGCAAGGTCCCCGAGGCGAGCCCGACCGCGACCGACCCGGCACCCTGGGCGGCGTACAGCACTCCGGCGTACGCGGGGGAGTGCCCGAGGCCGTCCACGACGGCGTAGACCAGCGCGCCGTTGAGGCCCGCGAAGAGCATGGTGGTGCCGCCGGCCAGCACCAGCGGGCGCAGGCGCGCGTGGTCCCACAGATGGCGGGCGCCCTCGGCGGTCTGCTCCCGCCAGCTGCTCACGGGCCGGCCGGGCCTGTCCTCATGGACGCGCAGGAGCGCGTACAGGCCCGCGGCGAGCACGAACGTGACCGCATCCAGCAGGGCCACGCTCGGGCCGCCGTACGCCGCGTAGACGCCCGCGCCGGCCAGCGGGGCCAGGAGCTTCATGCCCTCCGTCGCGGTCGTCCGCAGTCCGTTGAAGTCGCCGAGCAGTGCGGGGTCGACGGCGGCGGCCAGCAGCGCCGACTCCGCCGCGTCGTGCACGATGCTTGCGGCGCCGTACCCGAACAGGACCGCGAAGAGCAGCCGGAGCCGGCCTGGGGAGTCGACGGTGAGGAGGGTGAGCAGGAGCGCGGCCAGGAGCAGGTTCGTGCCGATCAGCAGGGGCCCCCGGCGGGCGCGGTCGGCGAGCGTGCCGAGCAGCGGGCCGGCCAGGGTCGGCGCCCACAGAGCGAGCAGGCACAGCGCGGCCAGCCCGTCCGAGCCGGTGAAGTCCTTGACCCACACACCGACGCCAGCCACAGCGCAGACGTGCCGAAGCCGGAGACCACCACCGCGGCCAGACACAGTCCCGCCTCGCGGTTCCGCAGGACACGCACCGGTGTCCAGGTTGTCGTCGTCACGCCTGGTGATCGTGGTGCTGAGGCCCGGCCCCGCGGATGGGCCAGATGCCTTGGAAACGGCGCTCCCCTCGGCGGAAATCCGTCGGAACCTGTCAGTAATGATCCTGGGGCGCGTGCGGACACCGGCCTGGCGTCGGCCGCATGCGCTACCTCATGCCGATCGTCATCGCCGTCCTCTACGCGCTGGTCATGTCCCTCCCGCGCGAACCGCACCGTCGACGCCTCAACGCGATCATGGTCGCCGCGGCGGGCGCCGCCTACCTCAGCGGCGGTGGCCTCGGCGGCTGGGAGTTCGCGTTCGCCGCGGTCGCCACCTACGTCGCCTACCGTGGCCTGGAGTCGTGGACCTTCGTCGGCATCGGCTGGCTGCTGCACACCGCGTGGGACGTCGTCCACCATCTCAAGGGCAACCCCTTGATCCCGTTCTTCCACGACTAGTCGCTGGGCTGTGCGATCTGCGACCCGGTGATCGCGCTGTGGTGCCTGCGCGGAGGCCCGTCACTGCGCGAGATCATCCGCGGTGAGCGGTCCGCGCCGGTCGAGGAACCCGTCGCGTGACCCGGGCGGCGATGAGTTCCGGGATCGCCGTCGGTCCACCTCCTGAGCGGAGAACGAATCCCTGAGGAGAAACCGATGACCGACACGATCCTCGACCTCGGCCCGCAGGCGCGTGTCGTGGCGCGCCTGGCGGAGCACGTGAGCGACGAACAGCTCGCCGCCGGGACGCCGTGTCCGGACTGCGCCGTGCGCAACATGCTGGGGCACCTGGTGGCCCTGGCGGTGGCGTTCCGGGATGCCGGCCGCAAGCACCTGGGAGTCACGACGAACACCAGTCCGAACGCCGCCGTGCCGGACATCGGCCCAGGCTGGCGGGAGGAGCTGCCCAAGGTCCTCGACGAGCTCGCCGAGGCCTGGCGCGACCCGGCCGCCTGGTCCGGCATGACCCGCGCGGGCGGCGTGGACCTGCCCGGCGAGATCGCCGACGCCGTCGCCGCCGACGAGCTGGTGATCCACGGCTGGGACCTGGCGCGGGCCACGGGCCAGGCGTACGAGCCCGACCCGGCCGCGCTGTGGACGTCGTACGGCTTCCTCCGCGTGGCGGCCGATGACCCGAACCGCGGCAACGGCCTCTTCGGCCCCGTCGTGCCCGTCCCGGAGGACGCCCCGCTGCTGGACCGGGCGGTGGGGCTGAGCGGGCGGGATCCGGGCTGGAAGCCGTGAACGGACCGAACGGGCCGAACGGGTTGAGCGGGCCGAACGGGCCGAACATGCCGAACATGCCGAACGGGCCGAACCTGCCGAACGGGCCGAAAAGGGGAGCGACACGGGAGCCGTGACCGTGCCCTTTTCACCATGCCCCTGGGCCTCACGGTGCACGCCGGGCCCGGGGCCTTCGCGGAGTTGCAGCGGCATACGGACCCGGCGCGGCTCACGGCGATCCGGATCTCCCACCTCCACGCCGACCACGGCGCGGATCTGCTGTCTGCCGTCCATGCCCGGGGGGAGGCCCGCAAGGTTCATCGGACGGCCGGACGCGGGCTTACCCAGCGGCGTTCTCGACTTCCGGCCCCGGTACGACGGGCACGAGGCCCGGCAGCGGAACCTCCACCGCCGCGCGGGCCGGTGTCTTCCTCCGCGAGGCCGACATCGGCCGGCATCGCGACGGCGAACGTCCGGTGCGCCTCACCCCCGAGGACGCGGGCGCCTGCGCCCAGCACGCCCGCGAATGCCTCATCAGCCTCCGCCGGTCGGCAAGCTCAACTTCCTTTGTCGGAAGCATTGACGAAGCACAGGGCCGCTCCTACCTTCATCGCGTCGTACTTCATACGTCATATATGAGACGCGATACGCGAGAACAGATACACGCGATCCGATCCGTGATGTGATCGACGAGATCCGAGAGGCGCGCATGACCTCTGTGCCCACGCCGATTCCGTCCCGCACGCAGTTCGTGCTGGAAGGGATCAAACACCGCATCCTCACCAGGCAGCTGACGCCGGGTCAGGCCCTGGTCGAGACCGAGCTCGCCGCACAGTTCGGGGTGTCGAAGACCCCGGTGCGCGAGGCGCTCAAGACCCTGGCCGGCACCGGACTGGTCGTGATGAGCCAGTACAAGGGCGTCACGGTGCGCAGGGTGGACGCGGACATGGCGCGCGAGGTCTACGACGTGCGGCTGCTGCTGGAGCCGGAGGCCCTGAAGCGCTCCGTGCAGCGCGGCGCTTCCCTGGACGCCGCGCGCGACGCGCTGAAACGGGCCGACGAGGCCGCGGACACCGCCGAACGCTCCCTGGCCAACCGCGAGTTCCACCGCGCCCTGTACCTGCCGTGCGGCAACCCGCTGCTCGGCCGGATGCTCGACGAGGTCCGCGACCAGGCGGCCCTCGTCTCCGCCGTCGCCTGGGCCGCCGACCCCTCCTGGGCGCGGGAGGCCACCGAGCACCGGGAGATCCTGCGGCTCGCCCTGGAGGGCGACGCGGACGGCGCGGCGCGCGCCCTCCACGCACACATCGCGTCGTTCGTGCAACGGGCCTTCCCCGAATCGGAGTCCGAGGCCCAGGGAGAGGACGGTCAGGCATGACAACGACGTTCGAGACCCAGCGGGCGGCCCTGGCCGACGTGGTGGCGATCCCGGTGACCCCCTTCGCCGAGGACGGCACGATCGACCGGGACACCCACCGGGCCCTGCTGCGTCGTCTGCTCGACGGTGGTATCGGGACCCTCACGCCCAACGGCAACACCGGCGAGTTCTACGCCCTCACCCCCGAGGAGCGGCAGCTGGTCACCGAGGTGACGATCGAGGAGGCGGGGGACCGGGCGGTCGTGCTCGTGGGCGTTGGCCACGACGTGAAGACGGCCGTCGCCTCCGCACGGCACGCCCGCGAGCGCGGCGCGCAGATGGTCATGGTCCACCAGCCCGTCCACCCCTACGTCTCCCAGGGCGGCTGGGTCGACTACCACCGGGCCATCGCCGAGTCCGTGCCCGAGCTGGGCGTCGTCCCGTACATCCGCAACGCCCAGCTGCCCGGCGCCCGCCTCGCCGAACTCGCCGACGCCTGCCCGAACGTCATCGGCGTGAAGTACGCCGTCCCCGACGCGGCCCGCTTCGCCGCCTTCGCCCGGGACGCGGGGCTCGAACGCTTCGTCTGGGTCGCCGGTCTCGCCGAGCCGTACGCGCCCTCCTACTTCTCCGCGGGCGCCACCGGCTTCACCTCCGGCCTGGTGAACGTCGCTCCCGCCGTCTCCCGGAACATGATCGAAGCGCTTCGGTCCGGTGACTACCCGGCCGCCATGAAAGTCTGGGAGCAGATCCGCCGCTTCGAGGAGCTGCGCGCCGCCAACGGCAGTGCCAACAACGTCACCGTCGTCAAGGAGGCCCTCGCCTCGCTCGGTCTGTGCCGCCGGGACGTGCGTCCGCCGAGCAAGCCGCTGCCCGAGAGCGAGCGCGCCGAGGTCGCCGCCATCGCCGCCGGATGGTCGATATGAGCACGCCCGTCAGCAGAAAGCGTCCGGAGGAGCTCCGAAGCCACCAGTGGTACGGCACCGAGGGGCTGCGTTCCTTCAGCCACCGGGCCCGCACCCGCCAGCTCGGCTACCTGCCCGAGGAGCACCTGGGCAAGCCCGTCATCGCGATCCTCAACACCTGGTCCGACATCAACCCCTGCCACGTCCACCTGCGCGACCGCGCGCAGGCCGTGAAGCGCGGGGTATGGCAGGCGGGCGGTTTCCCCCTGGAGTTCCCGGTCTCCACCCTCAGCGAGACGTTCCAGAAGCCGACCCCGATGCTCTACCGCAACATGCTCGCGATGGAGACCGAGGAACTGCTGCGGTCCTACCCGGTCGACGGCGCCGTCCTGATGGGCGGCTGCGACAAGTCCACGCCCGCCCTCCTCATGGGGGCCGCGAGCGTCGGCCTGCCCACCGTCTTCGTGCCTGCCGGGCCCATGCTTCCGGGGCACTGGCGCAACGAGGTGCTCGGCTCCGGCACTGACATGTGGAAGTACTGGGACGACAAGCGCGCCGGCCTCATCGGCGACTGCGAGATGGCCGAGCTGGAGAGCGGCCTCGCCCGCTCGCCCGGCCACTGCATGACCATGGGGACGGCGTCCACGCTGACGGCCGCCGCCGAGGCGCTCGGTGTGACGGTCCCGGGAGCGTCCAGCATCCCCGCCGTGGACTCCGGGCACGACCGGATGGCCGCCGCCTCCGGCCTGCGCATCGTCGAACTGGTCCACAGGGACCGGAAGGTGAGCGACATCCTCACCCGGGAGGCCTTCGAGGACGCGGTGACGACGGTCCTCGGCCTCGGCGGCTCGACCAACGCCGTCATCCACCTGATCGCCATGGCCGGACGGGCCGGTGTCCGGCTCACGCTGGACGACTTCGACCGCATCGCCCGCACGGTCCCGGTACTCGCCAACGTCCGCCCCGGCGGCGAGCGGTACCTCATGGAGGACTTCCACTTCGCCGGCGGCCTGCCCGGGTTCCTCTCCCGCATCCCGGACCTGCTGCACCTGGACCGGCCGACGGTGTCGTACGACACTCTGCGCGAGCAGATCGCCGGCGCCCAGGTGCACGACGACGACGTCATCCGCCCCCGCGACAACCCGGTCGCGAGCGAGGGCGGGGTGGCCGTGCTGCGCGGCAACCTCTGCCCCGACGGCGCCGTCATCAAGCACATCGCCGCCGAGCCGCACCTGCTCAAGCACACCGGACCCGCGGTCGTCTTCGACGACTACCGGACCATGCAGCGGACCATCAACGACCCGTCCCTCGGCATCACGCCCGACAGCGTGCTCGTCCTGCGCAACGCCGGGCCCAAGGGCGGTCCCGGAATGCCCGAGTACGGGATGCTGCCCATCCCCGACTACCTGCTCAAGCAGGGCGTGCGGGACATGGTCCGGATCTCCGACGCCCGCATGAGCGGCACGAGTTACGGCGCGTGCGTCCTGCACGTGGCCCCCGAGTCGTATGTCGGCGGACCGCTCGCGCTGGTGCGCACCGGTGACTCGATCACTCTCGACGTCGAGGGGCGCACCCTCCAGCTCAACGTGGACGACGAGGAGTTGGAGCGCCGCCGGGCGCAGTGGACCCCGCCGCCCGTGCGGTACGAGCGCGGCTACGGCGCGCTCTACTCCGACCAGGTCACCCAGGCCGACACCGGCTGCGACTTCGAGTTCCTGGCCCGGCAGGGGAAGGTGCCGGACCCGTACGCCGGGTGAGGACGTCCCGAAAGCCCCACAGGTCCTGCGACGCCCCAGGCGGCCTGGTGGCCGCCGGCACCACGGGCTCCGCCTTGGCACTGGGCCGGAGGATGTGGTGCGGTGCGCTCAGCTCAGGTGCCACAGGGCGTACGCCGCGGTCAGCATCACCAGCCCGGCGATCGTCATGAACGCCCCGAGCATCCGGTGGTACCAGGGCTGGGCCCACATCAGCGCGGAGCCGCCGCTCAACTGGTTCTTGCTGCGGATGTTCTCCGCCCTCCGCACGGCGATGCCCCGCACGTTGAACGCAGCTCCAGGAACCGGGCGACCGACAGATCGAGGTACAGGGGCAGGCCGTGCGACCGCGTGGTGATCACGCGGCGGATGGGTTCGCTGATCAGTGGTCGGCCGTCGCGGGCGAGGCGGCGGGCGAGGTAGTCGTCGCAGTCCTCGGGGGAGAAGTCGCCGACGAGTACCTGCCGCCGCCCGGACCCGGTCGGCGGCGTGCGGTTGGCCGGGACGATCGGGGTGGCGAGGCCGGGCCAGGCGGTGGGGCCGGTGTAGTCGAGCTGGCCCTGGAGGGCGGGATCGGCCCACTGCAGGCGGGAGCGGCCGGTGATCACCCAGAAGGCGTTGGGCATGAGCCACACCGTGCGCTGGATCAGCCGCTCCAGGTCGCGGCGGGTGCGGTCGCCGATGTCCTCGAACGTGTCGAGCAGCACGACCGGCGTGACGCGCCTCCCCGCGGGGAGGCGGGCGAGCTCCCAGGCGAGCAGGTGCGGGTAGTAGGAGAGCGCGTCCAGGTCGGGCTCTGCCTCCAGCAGGTCGGCCAGGCGCGCGCATCCGGCGAGGGCGCGGACGGTCTGCCGGCGCTCGCGCAGCGCCCCCACCAGCGCACCGGTGACCTGGCCGACGACTGAGCCGACGGTGCCGGGCAGCAGCAGCGCCTGGGCGATGTCTGAGAGCGCGGACTGCATCTGCTGTGGCAGCGCCTGCCCGAACCGGGCGGCGAGCCCGCCGCGGCGCAGGTACTCCTCCAGCGGCTCCCCGGGATGGTTCGCCTCCCAGAAGCGGCGCAGCGCCAAGTCGAAGGCGGGCAGCGGGCGTCCAAGCCGGGCGAGGCCGAGCCGGATCATCAGCACGAATTGCTCGAAGTCACAGCTCGCGGAACGGGCGAGGTCGATCCGCACCGGAAGGATCCGATCAGCCGGCCATCCCGGTTCGCCCCACTGGGCGGGCCTGCGTCCGGCGTCGGCGAGCGCGGCCTCCAGCTTCCGGGACAAGGTGGTCTTACCGATGCCGCCCACCCCGTGGAAGACGAGCACGTGGTTGCGAGGCGCCTCGAGGTCTTCGACGTTGAACCCGCGCGAGGCGGTGTGCTGCAGATGCTCGGTGAGCGCGGCCGCGACCAGCTCCCACTGCGAGGCCCGGTTCGTGAACGCCTCATCCGTCTGAAGGCTGCGGTCGTTCGTACTGAACAGGGCCCTCAAATCCCGGCCGCCTGTCACGTCCACCCCCGAAAGATGATCGCCTGCGAGCCAACCTATGCCCGCCCGGCGGGATTTGGGGAGCGCGCCCTGCCGTCACGGCCCCGGGGGGTGGCAGTTTCCGGTTCGCCCGGGGCGCGCCTGAGTGCCCGTTTCTGAATAAGGCAACTTCGAGCTCAACGCCATGCAGCCGATCGTCATCAACAACTTCCTCCACTCCGCCCGGATCCTGGCCGACGCCTGCGAGAAGCTGCGTACGTACTGCATCGAAGGCACGGAACTGGACCACGAGCAGATCGGCCAGTACCTCGCGCGCTCGCTGATGCTCGTCACCGCGCTGTCCCCGGAAATCGGCTACGACAAGGCCAGCCAGATCGCCCACAAGGCAGACGATGAGGGAACAACCCTGCGCGAGGCTGCCGTGGCCAGCGGACACATCAGCGCCGAGGACTTCGACCGTATCGTCGACCCCTTGAAGATGGTTCGCACCACCACCTGAACCCGTTCCCGGGACACCCTGGCTTTGTCGGTGAGAGCTGAGAGCTGACACCGGCTGTCGGTCAGCGTCGACAGCACCGGGTGTCGCCGGCGAGTGATGTCGATGAGTTGTACGGGGCCATTCGGGTTGCAGTGCCTGGTATGCACAGGGGAAGGCGTGCCGCGTTCATCAGCACCTTGCCGTTGTTCTTCCTCTGCCCAGCTAGGACGGACCGGTGCGATCGCGGGCGCGCCGTCGCTCCCCTATCCTGATCAAAGGCGCATATACGTACAAATACTGCAGCTGGTGCCGTTGCTCGCCCCTCAACCCTGCAGGGAAAGGAAGATCAGCATGACTGCAGTGCTTCCCCCTCCCACTCCGATCCTGGAGCCCGCGGCGAAGGACCTTGCCGAGGCGACCTCCCCGCACCCGCGGATCTACGAGGTGCCGCCGGATCAGGGGCGTGACATCCTCGCCCGCCTGCAGACCGGAGAAGGTGTCGCGAAACCCGACGTCGAGGAGGAATGGGTGACCGTCGACGCCGGCAGGTGGGGGCAGGTACGCACCCGCATCGTGCGCCCGCGCGGCATCTCCGGGACGCTTCCGGTCATCCTCTACATCCACGGAGCCGGGTGGGTGTTTGGCGACGAGAACACCCACGACCGCCTCGTACGCGAACTCGCCGTCGGCGCCGGCGCGGCTGCGGTCTTCCCCGTCTACGACCGGGCCCCCGAGGCCAAGTACCCCACCCAGATCGAGCAGAACTACGCCGTGGCCCAATGGTCCGTCCGCGAAGGCGCCCAGCACGGCCTGGACGCCTCGCGCCTGGCCGTGTGCGGCGACTCCGTGGGCGGAAATATGTCCGCAGCCCTCGCCCTGATGGCCAAGGACAGGGGCGATGTCCGGGTCGGCTGCCAGGTCCTGCTCTACCCCGTCACCAACGCCGACTTCGACACCCCGTCGTACCTGCAGTTCGCGGACGGGGACTACCTGACCCGGGACGGAATGATCTGGTTCTGGGACCAGTACACCACCGATGCCGCCCAGCGCGCCGAGCCCTACGCCTCGCCGCTGCGGGCCAGCATCGACCAGCTGCGCGGCCTGCCCCCGACCCTGGTCATCACCGACGAGGCCGACGTCCTGCGTGACGAGGGCGAGGCCTACGCGGCCAAGCTGCGTGAAGCCGGCGTCGACGTCACCGCGGTCCGCGTTCTGGGCATGGTCCACGACTTCCTGATGCTGGACCTCCTGCGTGACACCAACGCCACCAAGGTCGCTCGTCACCTCGCCATCGACGCACTCAAGACCGCCCTGCACGACTGACAATTGCCCGCGGCGTCGGTGTGGGACAGCAGGTTGCCCTCGGCGTCCCAGGTCCACGACTCGCGGGTGCCGTCGGCCTGTTCGCGCCACGCAGGCTTGCCTTCGGTCGTCCAGCCCATGCGGGTGCTGTGGCCCAGGGGATCGGTCACCTCGACGATTCGGCCGAAGGAGTCCCGGCGGATCGTCGTCGTGTGGCCCAGCTCGTCGGTCAGGGCGATGGGCAGGCCCGCCCCGTCGTAGGCGACCCTGCGGGTGTGGCCCAGGGCGTTCGTGATCGACGTCGGTCGGCCTGATGCATCGTATGAGTACCGCGTCGCCGCCCCGGATCGGATCGACCGTCATGAGCAGCCGGGAAACGGTCATTGTGGACGCCACTCGTACGGACATGACGTGGATCGGCGCCACGGAGGACGCCCGCGACGTGGTGATCGTCTACGACAACGCGGCCGGCACGCCCAAGCCCGGCGGCGGCACCTACGGCACCACCGGATCGGCCACCACGACCGTGCAGGCCGACGGCTTCACCGCCCGCCGGATCACCCTCGCCAACGACTGGCTGCGCGCCGACCACCCCGACATCACCGGCACCCAGGCCGTCGCCGTCAAGGTGCAGGGCGACCGCTCGGCCTTCCACCACTGCCGCTTCCTCGGCCGCCAGGACACCCTGTACGCCGACTCCATGGCCTTCGGCACCTTCGCCCGCCAGTACTACGCGCACTGCTACGTCGAGGGGGACGTCGACTTCGTCTTCGGCCGGGCGACGGCGGTGTTCGAGCACTGCCACTTCCGCACGCTGAGCCGCACCGACCTGACCGCCGCCCCGTACGGCTTCGTCTTCGCGCCCTCCACGGTGGTCGCCAACCCGCGCGGCTACCTGGTCACCCGCAGCCGCATCAGCAGCGAGGCACCGGCCGCGTCCTACAAGCTGGCCCGCCCTGGGTGCCAGCGGCCGCCGTAGTCGAGTCCCTTAGGGGACCGATGCCAGCTGCCTCCGAGATCCTCGAGCTCGCAACCGTAGAGGCCGAGCGGGTCCGACCAGGTACCCGGGTGACGAATGTACGCCGTTGGGTTAGGGGCTGGTTTCAGGCCCAGCGGATCCTGACTGAGATAGCAGGCGGTCTGAGGGTCGTAGTAGCGGAAGTAGGCGTAATGCAGGCCGGTTTCGGCATCGGCGTACTGGCCTGGGAAACGCAGCGGGCAGGAGGTGGAGGTGGGTTCCGCGGGGCCAGGGAGGGGACTGCCCCACAGACTGGTTCGTCGCTGCCAGGTCATCTCGCCCTGGGCCGTGACCAGTTCGGTGGGTGTGCCGATGGCGTCCGTGATGACCACCTGGAACCGCGTCGTGCGGTCCGCGGTCGTGTCGTCGGCCAGCATGGCGAAGTACGACGAACCCTGCGGGTGGGCCCGCCTTCGATGATCGGTCTGCGTGAGTGGCCGGTGCGAGTCAGGGGCGTAGTCCCAGGTGGTAACCCTTCCATCCCGGAGGTGCTGTTCGGCGAGGCGCATGGTGTCCCAGACGAATTCTGTGCGGTCGGTTTCCGAACCGTCCTCGTCACAGCGGTACTTCGCGATGCGTCGGCCGAGCGGGTCGTACGCGTACCGCCAGCGGCCGCCGTCGGGTGTGAGCACCTCGGTGAGACGGTCCTCCGCGTTCCAGGTGTAGGCCCACGTCCGGTACTGCCCGTTCAGCAGCTTGCGCCGCTTGACGACGAGGCGGCCCTGGTTGTCGTGTTCGTACGTCGTGTTGCCCGTACGGCGGACCAGGGTGCCGTCGAAGGAGCGGTCGCCGGGCGCCTCATGCGTCGGCGCAGAGGCGTGGGTGGGTTGCCGGCGCTGTCGTAGGCGTAGTTCTCGCTTCAGCCATGGGCGCGTACGCCCCTGACCCGGCCCACGGCGTCGAGGTCGAAGTGGCGTGTGCCCCTCGTGAGCTCGCGGATTTCGGTCAGGTACCCGTCGGCGCGATAGGCGTACGCGCGGTGTTGCAGCAGCCGGTCCGCGTCGGCTGTGAGCGATGTCAGGGTCTGGGCGGTGAGACGGTCGGCCGCGTCCCAGGACTGGGTCAGCGCCACGTCGGTGCCGACACGGCGCTCCGTCTCGCGTCCCGCAGCGTCATGGGTGAAGGTCAGCGTTCCCGCGCCGGAACGAAGCTCCGCGGGCCGGCCGGCCGCGTCGTATGTCCATCGCGAGACCAGTCCTGACGGGGTCTCGCGTCGGACGCAGTGGCCCATGACGTCGTAGCCGTAGGCCGTGGTGCGGCCGTTGACGGTCTCGCTCACGGTGCGGCCGAGTGCGTCCCGTGCGATGACGACCTCGGCATCCGCGTTGACCGCCCGCGCCAGCAGCCCGTCCGCTCCGTACGCGAAGGCAGTGACCTCACCGGTGTCGGTGCGCTGCTCCACGACACGTCCTGACGCGTCCCGCGTGAAGCGCAGCGTCTCCCCGGCCCCGTTGGTACGGGAGACCAGCCGCCCCACCGCGTCGTGCGTCTACCTCAGCGTCCGGCCGTTGAAGTCCGTCTAGGCGACCAGGCGGCCCGCCTCGTCATAGGTGTACGACCAGGTCCTGCCCTGCGGGTTGGTGACACCCGTCAGGCGGAGTTCCGTGTCGTAGCAAGGGGAGGCAATGTCGCAACCATGTACGCGCAATGCCTCGTACGCCGGATTGCGTATCGATCGGATAAAGGGGGTCGCATCCCGCGTGTGATGCGCGTAGACAGTGCGGGACCTGGTGCCTTACCCACCAACCAGACCCGGAGATTCCATGCGGAAGTCCCTCAGAGCGGCGGCCATCGCCGCCAGTTGTGCCGTCGCCGGTGCCGCCCTCTACGGCGCGGGCGCGGCCACGGCCGGTCAGTCGACGGCCAACTCCACCCACGAGCCCTACAACATCGGGCTCCTGGTCAAGGACATCGACACCTACTACGGCACCACGCTCGACAGCAACGGCGTGTACCAGGCGTCCCCGGCCAGCCCGTATGCCAAGGACCTGGCGCGCATCGACGCCGACGCCAAGCGGTACATCGACAAGGCGGTGCACAAGGCGCACCACCGGGGCGAGAAGCCGGCCGTCGTCTTCGACATCGACGACACGCTGCTCCTCAGCCTCGACTACGAGAAGCGCAACAACTACACCTACAACTCGGCCACCTGGGCCGCGTACGTGAACCGGGCCGACCGCCCGGCCGTCTTCGGCAGCCCCGAGCTCGTGCAGTACGCCGAGAAGAAGGGCGTCGAGGTCTTCTACAACTCGGGTCTGAGCGAGGCGCAGCGCTCCGCCGCCGTGGAGAACCTGAAGAAGGTCGGCGCCGATGTGAACCTCGACGCCGACCACATGTTCCTCAAGGACAAGGACCACCCGCCGTCCTACCTGAGCGACTGCGCCACCCCGGGCACCTGGAACTGCACCACCGTCCAGTACAAGTCCGGCACCCGCAAGCACATCGAGGACGACCTCGGGTACGACATCGTCGCCAACTTCGGCGACCAGTACTCGGACCTCGACGGCGGCTACGCCGACCGGACGTACAAGCTGCCCAACCCGACGTACTTCGTCAGCTAGTCCGGACGGGCGGACCTCAGCGGCCTGATCGACTCCAGGGTCGGCACCACCGGCAGAATCGATCCGTCCGCCGCGAACCTCAGGCGGTCGACCGTCGTCTCCCGGTGCGTGCCGTCCCCGCCGGAACTGCATCAATGATCGGTACGGGGCTTCGAACGCCGTCGGGCAGGCCAAACCCGATTCCGTAACACGAAGAAGACCTGAAAGCGATTCAACGCGGGAACAATCCAGCCAGCATCCGCGCACCGATCACTCAGGCACCGAGGAGCACCAGCCATGTCCGAAACCAAGAAGGCGGCCGACCGGCCAAGTGCCGCGCCCCCTGCGGCCAGCGGCGTCGACCGGTTCTTCAGGATCTCTGAGCGGGGGTCCACCTTCGGCCGGGAGATACGCGGCGGCTTCGCCACGTTCTTCACGATGGCCTACATCCTTGTCCTGAATCCGATCATCCTGGGCAGCGCCAAGGACAAGTTCGGCCACCAGCTGGACACCGGCCAACTGGTCACCGCCACCGCCCTGGTGGCCTGTGTGATGACGGTCCTCATGGGCGTCGGCGGCAATCTGCCGCTCGCCATCGCCGCCGGCCTCGGCCTCAACGCCGTCGTCGCCTTCCAGCTCGCCCCGCTGATGAGCTGGGCCGACGCGATGGGCCTCGTCGTGATCGAGGGCATCGTCATCTGCGTCCTGGTGCTCACCGGGCTGCGGGAAGCGATCATGAACGCCATTCCGCAGCAGCTCAAGCAGGCCATCGGGGTCGGCATCGGCCTGTTCATCGCCTTCATCGGGTTCGTCGACGCCGGGTTCGTCAGCCGTGTCCCGGACGCCGCCAACACGACCGTGCCGGTGCAGCTCGGCGCCGTCGGGCGGCTGACCGGCTGGCCCGTGCTGGTGTTCTGTCTCGGTGTGCTGCTGACCATCGCGCTGCTCGCGCGGAAGGTGAAGGGCGCGATCCTGATCAGCATCGTGACCATGACGGCCGTCGCGATCGCCATCAACGCCGTCGCCGACATCAAGAGCTGGGGCCTGACCACCCCCAAGGTGCCCGACAAGATCGTGGCCACTCCGGACTTCGGACTCCTCGGTCACTTCAGCCTGTTCGGCGCCTTCGGAGAGACCGGCGCGATCACCGTCATCCTGCTGATCTTCACCCTGATCCTGTCGGACTTCTTCGACGCCATGGGCACCATCGTCGGCATCAGCGCGGAGGCGGGCCTGCTCGACGACAAGGGCCAGGTGCCGGGCATCGGCCGGGTCCTGTTCATCGACGGCGCCGCGGCGATCGCCGGCGGTGTGGGCTCCGCCTCGTCCAACACCGCCTACATCGAGTCCGCGGCCGGTGTCGGCGAGGGCGCGCGCACCGGCTTCGCCAACCTGGTCACCGGGGGCCTGTTCGGCCTCGCCCTCTTCCTCACCCCGCTGGTGACCATCGTCCCGCTCCAGGCCGCCGCACCCGCCCTGATCGCCGTCGGCTTCCTGATGATGACCCACGTCAAGCACATCGACTGGGAACGGTACGACATCGCCATCCCGGCCTTCCTCACCATCGCCGCGATGCCGTTCACGTACTCCATCACCGACGGCATCGGCGCCGGCTTCCTGTCGTACGTCGTCATCAAGACGGTCCTCGGCAAGGCCAAGGAGGTCAACTGGCTGCTGTGGGGCGTGTCGGCGCTGTTCCTGGTGTACTTCGCGATCGATCCGGTGGAGCAGATCCTCGGTGTTAAGTGAGGGTGAGGGGCAGCTCCGGTGAGCTGCCCCTCACCTGTGGCTACTTGAGTGCCGCCGTCATCATTGCCTTGGCCACCGGCGCCGCCAGCCCGTTGCCGCTGACTTCGGAACGCGCGGCGTCCGACTGCTCGACGACCACCGCGACCGCGACCTCCTTGCCCGTCGCGTCGGACTTGCCGTACGACGTGAACCAGGCGTACGGCACCTGGCTGTTGTTCTCGCCGTGCTGAGCCGTGCCCGTCTTGCCGCCCACCGTCACGCCGGACATCCGCGCGTTCGTGCCGGTGCCCTGCTCGACGACCGTCTGCATCGCCGACTGCAGCTGTGCGGCCGTCGAGGAGCTGACGATCCGCTGCGCTCCGGCCTTGTCGTCGTAGTTCTCCAGCACGTTGCCGTTGCCGTCGCTGATCTGCGACACCATGTGCGGCGAGACCAGCTTGCCGCCGTTGGCGATGGCCGCCGACACCATCGCCATCTGCAACGGGGTGGCGGTGACGTCGAACTGGCCGATGCCGGTCAGCGCGGTCTGCGCCCGGTCCATCCCCGACGGATATACGCTCGGGTACGCCCGCACGGGCACGTCCTGCGACCGGTCGTTGAAGCCGAACTTCTGGGCCATCGCCTTCACCTTGTCCTGGCCCAGGTCGACGGCCATCTTCGCGAAGACGTTGTTGCAGGAGTACTGCAGCGCGGTGCGGATCGTGGCGTTCTCGCAGGGGGCGTTCGGGTTCTCGTTCGACAGCACTCGGGCGGTGCCCGGCAGCGTGTACGGGTCCGGGCTGTCCGTCTTCTCGTCCACCGACGAGTACAGCCCGTCCTCCAGCGCGGCCGCCGCGACGACCAGTTTGAACGTCGAGCCCGGCGGCAACGGCTGGCGCAGCGCGCGGTTCGTCATCGGCTTGGTGGGGTCCTTGGTCAGCCTCTGCCAGGCGGTCGTGTCGCCCGCGCTGAGCGTCGTCGGGTCGTACGACGGAGTCGAGACGACCGCGAGGATCCTGCCGGTGGCCGGGTCGATGGCGACGGCCGCGCCCTTCTTGTCGCCGAGCGCGTCGTACGCCGCCTTCTGCACGTCCGGGTCGATCGTCGTGATCACGTCGCCCGGCGCGGCGCGCTTGCCGGAGATCGTGTCGAGCGGGTTCTTCAGCCGGCTGTCCGTGCCGTCGAGGAGGTCCTGGTAGATGCCCTCCAATTGCGTCGCGCCGTAGACCTGCGAGCTGTAGCCCGTGACGGCCGCGTACAGCTTGCCGTCCTTGTACGTGCGCTTGTACTTCAGGTCGCCGCTCGTCTGTGTGGAGCCGGTGATCGCGCTGCCGGCCACGATGATGTTTCCCAGCGGCTGCGCGTACGTCTCGATCGCCTTGCGCCGGTTGTCCTTGTCGTCCGCGAGGGCCCTGCCGTCGTAGAACTGCACCCAGGTCGCCCTGACCAGTAGAGCGAACACGAGCAGCAGCGCGAAGACGGAGGCCCGCCTGATCGTCTTGTTCATCCCGGTCAGGAAGACGAGCGACGGGGAACGAATCGTTCCCTTCCGCCCCGGTTTCTCATCGGACGTTCATGAACCCGCCCGCGCCGCTTTGAGGAGCCCGCCTCGTACGCGGCGATCACCGCTGGCGCGGTGGACGGGCCTCCCCCGCCCGTCGGTGCCCTCACCCCGTCAGCGTCAGCACCACCTCGTCGATCTCCTCGCCGCGCGCGTTCGCGTATCCCCGGGCCTGCGCGGTCTGCCGGAACCCGCACTTCTCGAGGACCCGGACCGAGCCCGCGTTGTCCGCCGCCGCCCGTGCGTACAGCGGACGTTCGGGCACCTCGGCCAGCAGCGCGCGCAGCGCGGCCGTGGCGATGCCCTGCCCCCAGTAGGCGCGGTCCACCCAGTAGGTGACCTCGCGCTCGCCGGGCTCGCCGTACACCGCGGCGCTGCCGACCACGTCGCCGTCCGCCAGGATCGTGCGCACCACGTCGGACGAGGCGCGGAGCCTCTCCCAGTGGGCGTCGAAGGCGTCGCGGTCGGCCGGGTCCTTGGGGGTGAACGCGGCCATCCGGAGGGCCTCCGGGTCGTTCAGCTGCCGGTAGAAGACCGGCAGGTCGCTGTCGTGGACCTCGCGGAGCGCGACCTCCATGTCTCAGAGCCTCCGGGTGGCGAGCGTCAGGCGGTCACGGGCGTCGAACAGGGCGTCCTTCACCATCTGTTCGTGGGCGGGGGTCAGGCGGGCCACCGGGATCGAGCAGCTGATCGCGTCGCGGGCCGGGGTGCGGTACGGGATCGCCACGCCGAAGCAGCGCAGGCCGAGCGTGTTCTCCTCGCGGTCCACGGCGTAGCCCTGCTCGCGGATCTGGTGCAGCTCCTCGATGAGCTTCTCGCGGTCCGTGATCGTGTTCTCGGTCAGTGCAGGGAGCGTCTCCGGCAGCATCTTGCGGACCTGCTCGTCCGTGTACGTGCTCAGCAGTGCCTTGCCCAGCGAGGTGGAGTGGGCCGGGAGCCGGCGGCCGACCCGCGTGAACGGGCGCAGGTAGTGCTGCGACTGGCGGGTGGCCAGGTAGACGACGTTCGTGCCGTCCAGGCGGGCGAGGTGGATGGTCTCCGTGGTGTCGTCGGACAGGCGGTCCAGCGTCGGGCGGGCCGCCGCGACCACCTCGTCGCCGTCGATGTAGGAGGTGCCGACCAGCAGCGCCCGGACGCCGATGCCGTACCGCGTGCCCGTCGCGTCGGTCTCCACCCAGCCCAGTTCGACGAGCGTGCGCAGCAGCATGTACAGGCTGGACTTGGGATAGCCGACCGCCTCCTGGACCGCGGCCAGGGAGTGCATACCGGGTCGGCCGGCGAAGTACTCGAGCAATTCCACCGTCCGCACCGCGGACTTGACCTGCGCCCCGCCGCCTGTCTCGCCTGCCGACATCGCCCTTGACCCCTTCGTTCGACGGGAAATAGTCTCCGACAGTGTATTCATCATCAGAGACAGCGTTCAGTATATCGAACGCTCCTGGTGGATGACCCGAATACGGCCGAAGGTACCGACCGAGTACTGCGGCACGACATGCCGAGTACTGCGGCAAACATGTGGAGGGACCCGCGGTGGCAGCAGCACCAGTCTGGAGTGTCGACCCCCGTACCGGGAAGCAGCGTGAACAGGTTGCGGTGGAGGCCACAGCCCAGGAGGTGGACGCCGCCGTCCGTGCCGCGCACGACACGCGCGGCGCCCTGGCCGACCGCGCCGTCCGCTCGGCCTTCCTGCGCACCGCCGCCGACCGGCTGGAGGGTGTCAGGGACCAGCTCGTCGAGGCCGCCGACGCCGAGACCGCGCTCGGCCCGGTCCGGCTCACCGGGGAACTCGCCCGCACCTGCTACCAGTTGCGGGCCTTCGCGGACATCGTCGACGAGGGCGCCTTCCTCGACGTGATCATCAACCACCCCGACGACACGGCGACCCCACCCATCCCCGACCTGCGCCGCTACAAGGTGCCGCTGGGCGTCGTCGCCGTCTACTCCGCCTCCAACTTCCCCTTCGCCTTCTCGGTCGCCGGCGGCGACACCGCGAGCGCGCTGGCCGCCGGCTGCCCCGTGGTCGTCAAGGCGCACCCCGACCACCCGGCCCTGTCCGAACTGGTCGCCAAGGTGCTGCGCGGGGCGGCCGGCGAGCACGGCATCCCCGCGGGCGTCCTCGGCCTCGTCCACGGCTTCGAGGCGGGCATCGAGCTCATCGAGCACCCGCTGATCGCCGCCGCGGGCTTCACCGGTTCCGTACGGGGCGGCCGGGCCCTTTTCGACGCGGCCGCCGCGCGGCCGGTGCCGATCCCGTTCCACGGTGAGCTGGGCTCGCTGAACCCCGTCGTCGTCACCGAGGCCGCGGCCGCCGAGCGGGCCGAGGCCATCGGCGCGGGGCTGGCCGGCTCCATGACGCTGGGCGTCGGACAGTTCTGCGTGAAGCCGGGCCTGGTACTGGTGCCGTCCGGCGCGGCGGGCGACGGCCTGGTCAAGGCGCTCACCGACGCCGTCAGCGACACCGAGGCCGGGGTCCTGCTCGACCACCGCATCCGGGACAACTTCCTCGCCGGGGTCGCCGAGCGGGCCGAGCTGCCCGACGTGGAGTCGCCGGTGACGCCGGGCGCGGGCGGGGAGCACACGGTGAGCGCGGGCTTCCTTACGGTGCCGGCGAGCAGGCTGGCGGAGGAGGGCGCGTACGACCTGCTCCTGGAGGAGTGCTTCGGGCCGGTCACCGTGGTGGCCCGCTACGAGGACGAGAGCGAGGCCACGGCCGTCCTGTCCCGGCTCCCCGGCAACCTCACCGCGACCGTGCATCTCTCGTCCGAGGAGGCGGCGGGCGAGGGCCGTGGGGCCGAGCTCCTCGCCGAGCTGACGCCGATCGCCGGACGCGTGCTCGTCAACGGCTGGCCGACCGGGGTCGCGGTGGCGCCCGCCCAGCACCACGGGGGTCCGTATCCGGCGACGACGTCGACGTCCACGTCCGTGGGCGGTACGGCCATTGAGCGGTGGCTGCGGCCCGTTGTCTACCAGAACGCGCCGGAGGCGCTGCTGCCGCCGGAGCTGCGGGACGACAACCCCCTCGGGCTGCCGCGACGGTTCAACGGCCGCCTCGAGCGCTGAACACCCGGGCCGGCACCGAAAAGCCGGGGCTGAGACACTCTGGCCATGGACGTGGACCTTCCCGAACTGCCCTTCCCCCTCCGTACCTACGGCCCCGACGGGCACTGGTCCTACGAGGACGGGATCCTCACCGGGTGGGCCGGCCCCCGGCAGGACCGGTTCGTGCCGCCCACCGGCGAGGCGCTGGACCCCGCGTCCGACGCGCCCCGGCTGCTCGGGGCGCCGGAGGGGGACTTCCAGCTGATCGCCCGGGTCACGGTCGGGTTCAACGCGTCCTTCGACGCCGGGGTCCTCTACGTCCACGTCGGCGAACGGGCCTGGGCCAAGCTCTGCCTGGAGTACTCCCCGGACGTGCCCACCGTCTGCACGGTGGTCACCCGGGGACACTCCGACGACGCCAACTCCTTCACCGTGGAGGGAAGTTCCGTCTGGCTCCGGGTGAGCCGCACCGGCCGCTCCTTCGCCTTCCACGCCTCCCGCGACGGCGTCCGCTGGACCTTCGTCCGCCTGTTCACGCTGGGCGGGGAGAAGGAGACGGGCGCGGCCCTGGTCGGGTTCATGACACAGTCGCCACTGGGGGAGGGGTGCGTCGTCACGTACGACCACATCGCGTTCAGGCCGAGTTGGCCGGACGACCTGAGAGACGGCAGCTGAGCAGGAACGTCACCGCGAACAGGGCCGCGCCGACTCCCGGGGCGGCCCGCATTCCCGCGGTGAACCCGTCGGAGACCAGCGTCCCGAACACCGCGACGCCCAGGCCCCCGGCCACCTGGCGCGCGGCGTTGAGCACGCCCGCCGCCAGCCCCGCCCGTTCCGCCGGCACCGCGTCCATCATCACCGCGGTCAGCGGCGGCACGGTCAGCGCGCAGCCGAGGGCCATTGGGACGAGGAGCACGGCCACCACCGCGGGAGACGTGCCCGCGTCGACGTACAGCAGGACGAGCAGCCCCACGACGGCCAGGCCCTGCCCCAGCATCGGCAGCCGCGCGCCGTACCGGCCCGCCAGCTTGCCCGAGACGACGTTCGTCACCGCGATCAGGCCCGTCATGGGCAGGAACATCAGCCCGGCGTACAGCGCGGAGCGGCCCTGCACCTGCTGGAAGAAGCGGCCCTGCACCTGCTGGAAGAAGAGGGAGAAGAGGAACACCACCCCGTAGAACGCCACGCTGCACGCGGCCCCCGTCGCGACCGCCACGGGCACGGTCCGGCTGCGGAAGAGGCCGAGCACCACCGGGTGGGCCTGCCGCCGCTCGACCCCGACGAACCCCGCCGCCCGGCATGACCGCGACCGCAGCCGCCACGGCTCCCGTCACCCCGCCCTCGATCACCGCGAACGTCACCGCCGTCAGCGCTACGACTGCCGTGAGCTGCCCCGGCAGATCGAGGGGCGTCGGGCGGCGCTCGGAGCGCGGGGCCCGTACCGGCAGGGCGAGTGCGAGTGCGCCGAGCGGCAGGTTGATGAAGAAGATGCCCCGCCAGTCCCAGGCCGTCGTCAGCGCGCCGCCCGCCACCGGGCCCAGCGCCACGGCCACCGAGCCGCCGGCCGCCCAGGCGGCCACCGCCCGCGCCCGCCGGGCCGGGTCGGCGTACGCCTGCCGCACCAGCGCGAGCGAGGCCGGCAGCACGACCGCTGCCGCGACGCCCTGGACGACGCGTGAGCCGATCAGTGACGGCAGGTTCGGTGCCGGCCCGCACGCCGCCGAGGCCAGCGTGAACACCGCGATGCCGGTCGCGTACGCCCGGCTCGCCCCGGCACGGTCGGAGAAGGCGCCCGTGGACAGCATCAGCGCGGCGAAGGCCAGCGTGTAGGCGTCCACCACCCACTGCCGGCCGGACATGCCACCGCCGAGCGACGAACCGATCGACGGCAGGGCCACCTGCGACCGGTGCGCGCCCGAGCCGGGGCCGGTGCCCACCACGGTACGCTGGTTGAATGTTCACGTACCGGGCGGAGAGAGTCTCCGTACCCGTACCACTTGGAGAGCCGAAGACATGCGCGTCGAGATCTGGAGCGACATCGCCTGCCCCTGGTGCTACGTGGGCAAGGCCCGCTTCGAGAAGGCGCTCGCGGCCTTCCCGCATCGCGACGAGGTCGAGGTGGTGCACCGCTCGTTCGAGCTGGACCCGCACCGGGCCAAGGACGACATCCAGCCCGTGATCACCATGCTCACCGGGAAGTACGGCATGAGCGAGGCGCAGGCGCAGGCCGGCGAGGACAACCTGGGCCGCCAGGCGGCCGCCGAGGGTCTCGAGTACCGCACCCGGGGCCGCGACCACGGCAACACCTTCGACATGCACCGCCTGCTGCACTTCGCCAAGGAGCAGGGGAAGCAGGAGGAGCTGCTGGACCTTCTCTACAGGGCGAACTTCGCCGAGGAGCGATCCGTCTTCAACGACGACGAGCGGCTGGTGGAGCTGGCCGTCGCCGCCGGTCTCGACGCGGACGGCGCCCGCAAGGTGCTCGCCGACCCGTCCGCGTACGCCGACGAGGTCCGCGCCGACGAGCGGGAGGCCGCGCAGCTCGGTGCCACCGGGGTGCCGTTCTTCGTCATCGACCGCACGTACGGCGTCTCCGGCGCCCAGCCCGCCGAGGTCTTCACGCAGGCGCTCACGCAGGCGTGGGGGGAGCGCTCGCCGCTGACCCTCCTCCAGGACGGGGACGCGGACGCCTGCGGCCCGGACGGATGTGCGGTGCCGCAGCGCTGAGTGCCGGCGCGGAGGCGCAGGTCAGGGCGGATGCATAAGCGTTCCTTGGGGAAGCCACGCAAAAACCCGCAATGGACTACGACTTCGTCGGACCGCACAGTGGTCCCATGGAGACCTTCGAGAGCCTCGTCCGCGCCGAGTTCACCCCGAAGAACACCTACCTCAACACCGCGAGCACCGGGCTGCTGCCGAACCGCACCGTGGCAGCGCTGCGGACCGCGGTCGAGGCGGCGGCCGTCGGCCGGCCGACCGACATGTTCGCCGACGTCGAGGCGGCCCGCGCCTCCTTCGCCCGGCTGCTGCGGATCCCCGTTCGCCGGGTGGCGGCCGGGGCCTCGGTCGCCGTCTACAGCGGGCTGATCGCCGCCTCGCTGCCCAAGGGCGCCGAAGTCCTCACCGCCGGGGGCGACTTCAGCTCCGTCGTGAACCCCTTCCACGTCCGCCGCGACCTGAAGGTGCGCAGCGTGCCACTGGAGCAGGTCGCCGACGCGGTGCGGCCCGGCACGGCACTGGTCGCGGTGAGCGCCGCGCAGTCGGCGGACGGCCGCGTCGCCGACCTGCCCGCGATCCGCGCGGCCGCACGCGAGCACGGAGCGCGGACGTACGTCGACGCCTCCCAGGCCGCCGGCTGGCTCGACCTCGAGGCGGACGCCTACGACTACGTCGCCGCCGTCGGCTTCAAGTGGCTCTTCTGCCCGCGGGGCGTGGCCTTCCTGGTCGTGCCGGAGGACCTCGGCGGCCTCACCCCGCTGTTCGCCGGCTGGGTCGCGGGGGAGCGGCCCTGGGACAGCTGCTACGGCCCCGTCGAGGAACTCGCCCACTCCGCCCGGCGCTTCGACGAGAGCCCCGCCCTCTTCTCCTACGCCGGCGCCCGTCGCTCCCTGGAACTCCTCGAGGAGCTCGGTGTGGACGCCGTACGCGCCCATGACCTGGCCCTCGCCGACCGTTTCCGCACCGGGCTGCACACCCTCGGGCACCAGCCGGTGCCCGCGCCGGGCTCGCCGATCGTGTCCGTGCCCGGACTCGGCCGGCGTCAGGGCGAGCTGAGCCGGGCGGGCATCGAGGTCTCCGACCGCGCGGGCAATCTGCGGGCCGCCTTCCACCTGTACAACACGCCCGCCGACGTCGACCGTCTGCTGGGCGTGCTGTCCGGCTGAAAACCCGGACCGGGACCTCCCGTCCCACCCGAGGAGGCCCCGGTCCGGTGGTCACGCCACGGTCACTTCACGGGGGTGAAGTCCCGCGCTCCGATGAACTCCGGCCTGCGCACCGGTGCCGCGAACGGCTCCACCGCCTTGTTCTCCACGCTGTTGAAGACGATGAAGACGTTGCTGCGCGGGTACGGCGTGATGTTGTCGCCGGAGCCGTGCATGCAGTTGCAGTCGAACCAGGTGGCCGAACCGGGCCTGCCGGTGAAGAGCCTGATGCCGTGCTCGTTCGCCAGGGCGGTCAGTGCCTCGTCCGACGGCGTGCCCGCATCCTGCATCTGCAGCGACTTCTTGTAGTTGTCCTTCGGCGTGGCCCCCGCACAGCCGAGGAACGTCCTGTGCGACCCCGGCATGATCATCAGGCCGCCGTTGGTGTCGTGGTTCTCGGTCAGGGCGATCGAGACCGACACCGTCCGCATGTTCGGCAGACCGTCCTCGGCGTGCCAGGTCTCGAAGTCCGAGTGCCAGTAGAAGCCGCTGGCCCCGAAGCCCGGCTTGACGTTGATCCGCGACTGGTGGACGTACACGTCCGAGCCGAGGATCTGCCGGGCCCGGCCGACCACGCGCTCGTCGCGCACCAGCTGTGCGAACACCTCGCTGATCCGGTGCACCTCGAAGACGGAGCGGATCTCCTTGGACTTCGGCTCGACGATCGACCGCGCGTCGGCCCGGATCTCCGGATCGGTCACCAGCCGGTCCAGCTCGCGCCGGTAGACGGCGGCCTCCTCCTCGGTGATCAGCTGGTCGACGGCGAGGAAGCCGTCGCGCTCGTAGGCCTGCAGGTCGGCGGGCGCGATCGGGCCGGGCGTGTCGGGGGCGCCCCAGACGACGGGGTCCTGCCGGGGGATGGTCACCTCCGTGGTGCCACGGGTGGGGTAGAGATCGGTGACGGTGGTCATGGGGATGTCACACCTCCTCGGTGAGCAGGGGGTAGACGCCGTTCTCGTCGTGGTCCTCCCGTCCGGTGACCGGCGGGTTGAACACGCAGATGCAGCGGAAGTCCTCCTTGACGCGGAGCGTGTGCCGCTCGTGCCCGTCGAGGAGGTACATGGTCCCGGGCGTGATCGTGTACGTCTTCCCGGTCTCGTGGTCGCTCAGTTCCGCCTCGCCCTCGACGCAGACGACGGCCTCGATGTGGTTCGCGTACCACATCGACGTCTCCGTGCCCGCGTACAGGATCGTCTCGTGGAGGGAGAAGCCGACCTTCTCCTTGGCGAGGACGATGCGCTTGCTCTCCCAGGTGCCGGACGCGGCCTTCACATGCCGGTCGGTGCCTTCGATCTCCTTGAACGAACGGACGATCACGGTGGAGTGATGCCTCCTTGTAGGGGGTTGCTCAGGTGGTGTCGCGGGCTGCTCAGGCGGTTTCGCGGACCGCACGGGCGAGGGTGCTCAGGCCCTCGTCCAGCTCGTCGGGCGTGATGGTGAGGGCCGGCAGCAGCTTGACGACCTCGCTCTCCGGGCCGGAGGTCTCGACCAGCAGCCCGAGTTCGAAGGCGCGCCGCGCGACCCGCTCCGCACGGCCCTTGTCGTGGAACTCCAGACCCCACACCAGGCCGCGGCCCCGGTACTCCTTGACGTCGGCGAGGTTCTCCTCGGTGATCGAGATCAGCCCCTGCACGGCCTGCTCGCCGCGGGTGCGGGTTTGCTTCTCCATCGCCGAGGCGTCGGTCCAGTACGCCTCCAGGGCGGCCGTGGCCGTGACGAACGCGGGATTGTTGCCGCGGAAGGTGCCGTTGTGCTCGCCCGGCTCCCAGACGTCCAGCTCGGGCCGGAACAGGCACAGCGACATCGGCAGCCCGTAGCCGCTGATGGACTTCGACACGGTGACGATGTCGGGCACGATCCCGGCCTCCTCGAAGGAGAAGAAGGCCCCGGTGCGCCCGCACCCCATCTGGATGTCGTCGACGATCAGCAGCATGTCGCGGCGTCGGCACAACTCGGCGAGCCCGCGCAGCCATTCGGGCCTGGCGACGTTGATGCCGCCCTCGCCCTGCACCGTTTCGACGATGACGGCGGCGGGCTGGTTGAGCCCGGACCCCTGGTCCTCGAGCAGCCGCTCGAACCACAGGAAGTCCGGGACGCGCCCGTCGAGGTAGTGGTCGAAGGGCATGGGCGTGCCGTGCACGAGCGGGATCCCGGCTCCGGCGCGCTTGAAGGCGTTCCCGGTGACGGCGAGGGAGCCGAGCGACATCCCGTGGAAGGCGTTGGTGAACGACACGATGGCCTCGCGACCCATCACCTTCCGGGCCAGCTTCAGCGCGGACTCGACGGCGTTGGTGCCGGTCGGGCCCGGGAACATGACCTTGTACGGCAGGTCGCGCGGGCGCAGGACGAGGTTCTGGAAGGTCTGCAGGAAGGTGCGTTTGGCGGCGGTCGACATGTCGAGCCCGTGGGTGACGCCGTCCCGCTCCAGGTAGTCGATCAACGCCCGTTTCAGGACGGGGTTGTTGTGCCCGTAGTTGAGTGAGCCGGCGCCCGCGAAGAAGTCCAGGTACTCGTGGCCGTCCTCGTCGTACATGCGGCTGCCCCACGCGCGGTCGAAGACGGTGGGCCAGCCGCGGCAGTAGCTGCGCACCTCGGACTCCAGGGTCTCGAAGACGCTCAGGTCGGGCTGGGTGATGGTCACGGCGAAATCGCTCCTCGGTGCGTGGGGGGAGTTGCGGGGAGGTGGTGGGGGCGGAGAGGGGAGGTCAGGGGGAGAGCGGACCGATGCGGTACAGGACCTCGGGGTCGTGCGGCCCGTCCGGGAACTGCTCGGTGGCGAACAGGACCTCGCGCTCGACGGTGGCGTGGTGACGGGCGGCGTAGGAGGTGAAGAGCCGCTCGGAGGCGGTGTTGCCCGGGGTGATCGTGGTCTCGACGGCGGTGAGCCCGCGCTCGGCCGCGACCCGGGCGGTGAGCGCGTCCAGCAGCCGGGCGGCCAGGCCGCGGCCGCGGTGGGCGGCGTCGACGGCGACCTGCCACACGAGGAGGGTGCGCGGGCGGTCGGGCCGCACGTACCCGGTGACGAATCCGACGGGCTCGCCGTCGGCCCCGCGCGCCACCGCCGACGTGGCGGCGAAGTCGCGGCACCACAGCAGATAGCTGTACGAGGAGTTCAGGTCGAGCGTGCCGGAGTCCTTCGCGATCCGCCAGAGCGCGGCCCCGTCGGCGACGGCCGGGCGGTCGATGCGCAGGGCCTTCGGCATTTCCGTGTGGGGTGTATGCAGGTCTGCTTGTGCGGCAGTCATGCGAAATGAACTTACCGAGCGGAATTCAAAAATGCATCGCTGCGCGGACTTACATGAAACGGCCCCATGTGTTATCGCGCGGGCGCGCGGCCGCGCGATGGGGACGTCAATATCTGCCGTTTTGCCCCCCAATGCCTGGACAAAAAGAATCGGCTTGTGGGGTACGTCACAGCGGCGCAACCCTCACGAGATCCCCCCGAATTACACCGCCCGACGTTCGCAGAATCTTTGCGTTTAGGTATTCGAAAACGGGGCAGAAGAATACGGGCAGCTGTCCGAATTGAATTGCAGAATTACCCCGATTTCAGGCCCCGGTAACCCCGTCGATCCGCTCCCGAAGGATGTCGGCGTGCCCGTTGTGCCGGCCGTACTCCTCGATCATGTGGACGAACACCCACCGCAGACTGACCTCCATCCCCGCCATCGGCCCGCCGGCGATCCGCCCGGTGTCGTCCAGCGACCGTCCCGCGCACAGCTCCTGCCCCCGGGCGATCTCCCGGCGCCAGGCGGCAAGCGCCTGGCCGAGCCCGCGCGCCGGATGGAGCGCGTACCCGGTCTCTTCCTCGAACACCGGCGGCACGTCGAGCCCGGCGAACACCCGCTGGAACCAGTTCCGCTCCACCTCCGCCAGGTGCTGGACGAGCCCGAGCAGGGTGAGCGCCGAAGGTTCGGCCGACGCGAGTCGCAGTTGTGCGTCATCCAGCCCGGCGCACTTCGACTCCAGCGTGGCGCGGTGGAAGGCGAGCCAGCTCTCGAGCATGGGGCGCTCGGCGCCGGTCATGAGGGGGATGGGGCGGCCGTCGGGCAGGGTCTGCGGGATGCCGGTGGTCATGAGGGGAGCGTGGCACGCGGGGATTGCCGGCGGGGCCTTCTCGGCGCAGATCGGCAGAATCCGGCCCCTTGGGTGTCTGACCGCGAGGTCGTTCGGGCTGAGGAGGTTTTCCGGGGGCAAAGACCCAGGTCAGACCTCTGCCGAGGGCTGCCGCCAGGCGTCCTCGATCGCCCGCCGGGCGCCCTCCACGTCCACGTCCAGACCCCGCTCGGCCAGCGCCTCGCCCAGGGCCGTCAGGCTTGCCTCGACCGCTTCCCGGGTCGCGTCCACCCCGTAGTGGTTGATGCGGATCATCTCCTTGGCCAGGGCGCCGCCGCCCGCGGCCAGCGGCAGGGCGGGGTCCGTCTCCAGGGCCCGGGAGACCAGTTCCGAGGCCACCACGCCCGACGGGGCCCGCAGGGTCGTGGCGACCGGGGCCGCCTCCGCCGCCTCGTACACGTACGGCTCCAGGCCCCCGCCCAGGGCCCGCGCCCCCGCCCGCGTCGCCGCGGCGGCCGAGCGGTGGCGGGTCATCACGGCGTCGAGGCCCACCGTCTCGATGCGTTCGAGGCACGCCTCCAGGGCGAGCATCTCCAGCTGTGCCGGCGCGTGCAGCAGCGCCTTGCGGCCGCCGTCGATCCACCGCTCCTTCCAGTCGAGGAGAGAGAGGTACGAGCGGCGCGGCGCCCGCGGATTCGCCGCCATCCGGGCCCAGGCGCGCTCGCTGACCGACACCGCGGACACCCCGGCCGGCCCGCCCATCGCCTTCTGCGCCCCGATCACGCACAGATCCACGCCCCACGCGTCCGGCAGCACCGGCTCCGCGCCGATGGACGCCACCGCGTCCAGGTAGAACAGGGCACCCTGTTCCCGTACCGCCTCTCCGATCTCCGCGACCGGGTTGGTGTTGCCGGTCGCCGCCTCCGCGTGCACCAGCGACACGAAGTCGATCTCCGGGTGCTCGGCGAAGGCCTCCCGGATCCGGGCGGCCGTGACCGCCGTGTGGTACGGCACCGACAGGTCGATCACCTTGGCGCCGCAGTCCCGCAGCCAGTTGCCGAAGGTCTGGCCGTACGGGCCCGTGATCACGTTCAGCGCCGTCGTGCCGGGACCGGCCGTCCCGCGGATCGCGCCCTCCAGCGGCAGCAGCGCCTCGCCCTGCATGATCACGACGTCCTGCTCGGTGGAGAGCAGCCGGGCCACCCGGTCCTCGATCGAGGCGAAGTGGGCGGCGCTCAGCGGGGCGAGGTCCAGGAGGGGGTGGGTCACGGCGGTGCTCTCTCTCGATCAGAGGTCGACGCAGTCGAGCGTATCGGCGGGCGTCGCACGGCTCCCACTGGTGACTTCTTAGGTCGGACGGCCCCGGAGCCATCGGTTTGATTTGAGAGACTCAAACTTCTCCTTATAATCGGAACCCGCAGTTCCCTTGCAGCACGATTCCCCCCATCTCCCCACAGAGAGGTCGCCCCGTGAAGACGCTCCTCGGGCGCCGGGCCCGCATCCTGGCCGCCACCACCGCGACGGCCGGGCTGCTGCTCGTGGCCGGCTGCACCTCGAGCGGCAGCGGCGGCAGCGGCAGCAAGACGGCCGCCGGCGGGGTCGAGCTCGTCAAGGCGGGCCAGCTCACCACCTGCACCCACCTGCCGTACCCGCCCTTCCAGTCGGAGGTCAACGGCAAGGTCCAGGGCTTCGACGTCTCGCTGATCGACCTGGTCGCCAAGGACCTCGGCGTGAAGCAGCAGATCCTCGACACGCCGTTCGAGAACTTCAAGACCGGCGCGTTCCTCAACTCCGGCCAGTGCGACCTCGCCGCGGCCGGCATGACCATCACCGCCGAGCGCAAGAAGCACGTCGACTTCTCCGACCCGTACTTCAACGCCACCCAGGCCGTGCTCGTCGACAAGAAGATCGGCATCACCTCGCTCGCCGACATCAAGGCCAACGGCAGGAAGCTCGGCTCCCAGGCGCAGACCACCGGCGAGGACTACGCGAAGAAGAAGGGCTTCGACCCGATCTCCTTCGAGTCCTCCGACGCCCTCCTCAACGGCTTGCGCACCGGCCAGGTCCAGGCCGTCATCATCGACTACCCGGTCGTCCAGGGCTGGCTGAAGGACAAGGCGAACGCCGACGCCTTCAAGGTGGTCGACAACCTCAACACCGGTGAGCAGTACGGCTTCACGGTGAAGAAGGGCAACACCAAGCTCCTCGCCGCCATCAACAAGGCGATCAAGGACGCCAAGGCCGACGGCACGTACAAGAAGCTGTACGAGAAGTGGATCGGCCCGTACGACGCCGCCGCCTCGCCCGCCGCCTCATGAGCGACTCCACCAACGCGGCCGGGGCCGAAGTACAACCCAGGAAGAAGGGGCTGACCCGGCGTCAGAAGCGCAGGCTGTCGCGCGGCATCCAGTACGCCGTCTTCGTCGTCGCCGTGATCGCCTTCGCGGTCACGGCCGACTGGGGGCGACTGCAGAACCAGTTCGCGCAGACGGACATCGCCCGGCAGATGTTCCCGGACATCATCACGCTGGCGCTGAAGAACACCGTGCTCTACACCCTCTCCGGCTTCCTCGTCGGCCTGGTGCTCGGCATGGTCATCGCGCTGATGCGGCTGTCGTCCGTGGGCCCCTACCGCTGGCTCGCCGGCATCTACATCGAGATCTTCCGCGGCCTGCCCGCCCTGCTGATCTTCATCTTCGTCGGCGTCGCCGTGCCACTGGCCTTCCCCGGCACGGAGATCATCGGCGGCACCTACGGCAAAGTCGCCCTCGCGCTCGGCCTGGTGTCGGCCGCGTACATGGCGGAGACGATCCGCGCGGGCATCCAGGCCGTGCCCAAGGGGCAGATGGAGGCCGCCCGTTCGCTGGGCTTCTCGCCCGGCCGGGCCATGGTCTCGATCATTGTCCCGCAGGCGTTCCGGATCATCCTCCCGCCGCTCACCAACGAACTCGTCCTGCTCTTCAAGGACTCCTCGCTGGTGCTGTTCCTGGGCGTCACCCTGGAGGAGCGCGAACTGTCCAAGTTCGGCCGCGACCTGGCCAGCACGACCGCCAACTCCACGCCGATCCTGGTCGCCGGCCTGTGCTACCTGCTGGTCACGATCCCGCTCGGCTTCGTCGTCCGCCGCATGGAGGCCAAGGCCCAGGAGGCCGTCAAGTGACCAGCCTTACGCCAGAAATCCGGATCCGGGACCTGCACAAGTCCTTCGGTGACAACGAAGTGCTGCGCGGCATCGACCTGGAGGTCGGGCAGGGCGAGGTCGTCTGCGTGATCGGTCCGTCCGGCTCCGGCAAGTCGACCCTGCTGCGCTGCGTGAACCTGCTCGAGGAACCCACCAAGGGCCAGGTCTTCGTCGGCGGCACCGAGGTGACCGACCCCGACGTCGACATCGACGCCGTACGCCGCCGCATCGGCATGGTCTTCCAGCAGTTCAACCTCTTCCCGCACCTGTCGGTGACGGAGAACCTCACGCTCCCGCAGCGCCGCGTGCTGAAGCGCGACAGCGCGACCGCCGCGCGGATCGCCGCCGAGAACCTGGAGCGCGTGGGCCTGTCCGAGAAGGCGGACGCGTACCCGTCCTCCCTCTCCGGCGGCCAGCAGCAGCGCGTCGCCATCGCCCGCGCCCTCGCCATGGGCCCGGAGGTGATGCTCTTCGACGAGCCGACCTCGGCGCTCGACCCCGAGCTCGTCGGCGACGTCCTCGCCGTGATGCGCATGCTCGCCCACGAGGGCATGACGATGATGGTCGTCACCCACGAGATGACCTTCGCACGCGAGGTCGCCGACCGGGTCGTCTTCATGGACGGCGGCGTGATCGTCGAGGACGGCGCCCCCGACCAGGTCATCGGCAGCCCCCGCCACGAGCGCACCCGCCACTTCCTCTCCCGCCTCCTCGACCCCGCGATGGCCGAGGTGGAGGAGGAGACCTCGGACCAGGTGGGCAAGGCCGACCAGTAGCTTCACCAGGCGCGAGCTGATCACCATGGAGCGCAAGCACGGGCGCATCGTGCACTCGGCTCGTGTGATGTCGGTCCGGGCCGGTCTCCACCCGGCTGATGCCTCTCGCAGAGGACTCGACCGTCCCGCCGGACGGCCGAGCGGCGTGAGCCGGGAATCCCCTCTCCACCAGGTGGGGAGGATTCAATAAGGTGCGGTACATGAGCGATCACGCGGTGCTGCACGTGAAGGGACGGGTGCTCGTCGGACCGGACGAGGGCCAGGTCCGGGACGAGCTGTGGGTCGTCGACGGGCGGATCTCCTACGACCGTCCCGTCGACGCGCGGGACGTGCGGACCGTCGAGGGCTGGGCCCTGCCCGGCCTCGTCGACGCGCACTGCCACGTCGGCCTCGACGCGCATGGTCCGGTCCCCGACGACGTGTCCGAGAAGCAGGCGCTGACGGACAGGGACGCCGGCACCCTGCTGATCCGTGATGCGGGCTCCCCCTCGGACACCCGCTGGATCGACGACCGCGAGGACCTGCCGAAGATCATCCGGGCGGGCCGGCACATCGCCCGCACCCGCCGCTACATCCGCAACTACGCACACGAGACCGAGCCGGACCAACTGGTCTCCTACGTCGCCCAGGAGGCGCGGCGCGGCGACGGCTGGGTGAAGCTGGTCGGCGACTGGATCGACCGCGACCTCGGCGACCTGTCGGCCTGCTGGCCGCGTGAGGCGGCCGAGGCGGCGATCGCCGAGGCCCACCGCCTCGGTGCGCGCGTCACCGCGCACTGCTTCGCCGAGGACTCCCTGCGGGACCTGGTGGAGGCGGGCATCGACTGCATCGAACACGCCACGGGCCTGACGGACGACCTGATCCCCCTGTTCGCCGAGCGCGGCGTCGTGATCGTCCCCACCCTCGTCAACATCGCCGTCTTCCCCAGGCTCGCCGACGGCGCCGAGGCCAAGTACCCGCGCTGGTCGGCACACATGCGCAGGCTGTACGAACGCCGCTACGACACCGTGCGCGCCGCCTACGACGCCGGGATCCGCGTGTACGTCGGCACGGATGCGGGGGGCACGCTGCCCCACGGCCTGGTGGCGGGCGAGGTCGCGGAGCTGGTGAAGGCCGGCATCCCGCCGGTCGATGCCCTCTCGGCGACAACCTGGGGTGCACGCGAGTGGCTCGGCCGGCCCGGGCTGGACGAGGGAGCGCCGGCGGATCTCGTGGTGTACGAGGAGGATCCGCGGGCGGACGTACGAGTGCTGGCGGCGCCGCGGCGGGTGGTGCTGAACGGGCGGATCGTCGGCTAGTTGACGGAGCGTTACCGGCGGCACGGGCGGGTCGTTGTGCACTCCGTCGTGTGCGCCGGTGCGTCAACCAGGTCGTTCGCACGGAAGGCGGTTCGGGGGTGCCCCTGGGGAACACGCGTGCCGGGAGATTCGAAAGAAGTCACGGAAACCCCACGATGGAGTGAAGTCACGAAGCGTCGCCGACCGTTCACTCTCGGTGCGTAATCCTTGCCGGGTCCCAAGCATCCTCTTCTGGGGGTGCCACACCGTGAACGGCCACACCTTCCGCTTGCCCGCACGCCGTTGCGCCATCGCCGCGGCGGCCACCGCCCTGGCCGCCGGTCCGGCGGCGCTGGCCGGCGCGGGCTCCGCGCACGCAACCGACGACCAAGGTCGCGCGAGCGCGGCCGTCCTGCGTACCCGGCTCGACGTGTCCCTGCTCAACAAGACGGTGAACGTCCCGCTCACCGTCTCCCTCAACGAGGTCCAGGCGCCGCAGAGCGCACAGCAGACCACGCTGACCGCCCGCCTGGACGGCGTCGACGGCGGAAAGCCCTTCAGCGTGCTCCGCGCCGACGTGGCGAAAGCGAAGGCGACGGTGTCGGCCCGGAAGGCCGAGGGCACCGTCGACCTGGCCCACGCCACACTCCATGTCCCCGGCCTGCCCCTGCTGTCCCTCATCGAGGTCGACCAGGTCACGGCGAAGGCCACCTGCGAGGCGGGGAGGACGCCGGCCGCCGCCTCGAACGTGCCGGGCGGGGTGACGGTGTTCGGCAAGCGGGTGACGGTCACCGCCGGCGGCACGACCGACGTACGGGTGCCGGGCGTCGGCGAGGTCACCCTCGACCTGTCCGAACGGGAGACGACGACCCGCACGGCCGCTGCCACGGCCCTCGAACTCAAGGTGACCGTCAATCCGTTGAAGCTGAACGTCGCCGAGGTGGAGGGGACGGTGACGCTCGCCAGGGCGACGTGCGAGACCCCGACGGCACCGGAGAAGTCGGCTCAGCCGACCACCGATCCGGGCGCCGACGTGAAGCCCCAGGGAGCACCCGCCGAGTCGGACCTGGCGGAGACCGGCGGCAGCTCCCTGACGCCATACCTCGCAGCAGGATCGGTCGCACTGCTGGCAGCGGGCGGAGGAGCGGTCGCGCTGGCCCGCCGCCGACGGGGCTGACCACGGCGGATCCGGGACGGCGCCCGCGGGGAAGAGGGGAAGACGGGGGAAGAGAGGGGCTGGGGCGGAGCCCCGGGGCGAGGATCGGTCCTCACCGGACCGAGTCGGGTGGGTGGTCGAGGCCCAGGGGTGGAGGGGACGGAGTCCCCGCCGGGGTCTGGGGCGGAGCCCCGGGGTGGGGCACTTCTCAGCCGACCGAGTCGGGCGGGTGGGTGGGCGAGGGCAGCGCCCGGTCCAGCGCCCGCAGGAATCCGTTCACCGTCACCCGGTCCCGCACCGCCAGCCGCACCCAGTCCTCCCCCAGCCCCGGAAAGGTGTCCCCGCGCCGCACCGCGAAACCGAGCTCCCGCAGCCGGCGTCGTACCGCCGCCGCCCCCGGCATGCGGACCAGTACGAACGGGCCCTCCGCCGGCTCGACCACCCGCACTCCGCGCGCCGCGAACGCGGCCAGGCCCGCCACCAGGTGGGCCCGGTCCGCGGCGACCCGGTGCGCCGCGTGGGCCCCCTCCGCCAGCGCCCGCGGCTCCATGCACGCCTCCGCCGCCGCGAGCGCCGGCGTGGACACCGGCCACAGCGGCTGGGCCCGCTCCAGCTCCGCGATCGTGTCGGCAGACGCCAGCACGTATCCGATCCGCAGGCCCGCCAGCCCCCATGTCTTCGTCAGGCTGCGCAGCACCACCAGGCCGGGCACGTCGGTCCGGCCCGCCAGCGCCTCCCGCTCGCCCGGCACCGCGTCCAGGAACGCCTCGTCCACCACCAACGTCCGCCCGGGCCGGGCCAGTTCGATGATCGTCGAGGCCGGGTGCAGAACCGACGTGGGGTTGGTCGGGTTGCCGATCACCACCAGGTCCGCGTCCTCGGGGACCGCCGCCGGATCGAGCCGGAAGCCGTCCTCCTCCCGCAGCAGCACCCGGTCGACCGCGTGCCCCGCGTCCCGCAGCGCCGCCTCCGGCTCCGTGAACTGCGGGTGCACCACGACCGGCCGGCAGACCTTCAGGGCCCGGGCGAGCAGCACGAAGGCCTCCGCGGCCCCCGCGGTCAGCAACACGTGCTCCACGGCGAGCCCGTGCCGCGCCGCCACCGCCGCCCGCGCGGCCCGCCCGTCCGGATAGGCCGCCAGGCCGTCGAGCGACGCGGCGATCCGCTCCCGCAGCCACGCCGGCGGGGTGTCGGCGCGGACGTTCACGGCGAGGTCGACCAGCCCCGAACCGTCGTCACGGACCTCGGCGTCCCCGTGGTGCCTCAGGTCGTGCCCACCGCGCCCGTCCCGCTCTTCGTACCCGTCGTGCCCATCGCGCCCGTCGAGCCCACCGTGCTCTTCGTGCCCGTCCCTGACGGAGTCCTCAGTGCGCATGCGAGTGAGCGTGTCCCCCATGATGGTGGTGCCCGTGCCCGTGGTGGTGGCCGTCGTCGTCCGGGTGGAAGTGCGGCTGCTGCGGCAGGCCCACTTTGTCCTCGAAGCCCGGCAGCGCGATGCGGTACACGCACGAGTCGCAGTTCATCCGCAGGTCGCCCTTGACGGCCTCCTCGTACCGCTCCATCACGAGATCCAGCAGCTCCGGCTCCGGGCCGATGACGTCCGCCGACCGCACCTCGATCTCCGGGTGCGCCGCCGCCCAGCCCTCCGCCTGCTGCCGGACCCGGTCCGGCAGGATCCCGGTGAACAGGAAGTACGGCAGGACCACGATCCGCCGCGCCCCCAGCTTCGCGCACCGGTCCAGCCCGCTCGGCACGTCCGGCGCCGCCAGCGACACGAACGCCGTCTCCACGCCCGCGTACCCGCGTCCCTCCCACAGCAGCCGCGCCGCCTTGAACACCTCGGCGTTGGCGTCCGGGTCGGTCGACCCGCGCCCGACCAGCAGCACGGTCACGTCGGCCCGGTCCTCGGGCGTGCGGGCCGCGCCGCCCAGTGCCTCGTCCAGCCGCCGCTCCAGTACGCTCAGCAGCGCCGGGTGCGGGCCGAGCGGACGGCCGTAGGTGTACGAGATGCCGGGGTGCCGTTCCTTCTCGCGGGCCAGCGCCGCCGGGATGTCCCCCTTGGCGTGCCCGGCGGACACCAGCATCAGCGGCACCGCGGCGAACCGGCGCACCCCGCGCTCCACCAGCTCGGTGACGGCCTCGCCCAGCGGCGGCGGGGACAGCTCGATGAAGCCGCCCGCGACGGGCAGCTCGGGGTGGCGGCGCCCCAGTTGCCGGACGAAGTTCCGGAACGCCTCGGCTCCGGCGTCGTCCCGGGTTCCGTGGCCGGCGATGAGCAGGGCGGGCGGCGGGGTGGTCACGAGGTCTCCTCAAGCGAAGTGGGGTGGTACAGCAGGGCGTTGAGCGCGGCCGCGGCGACCGCCGAACCGCCCTTCTCGGACACGTTGCTGACGGCGGGCAGCCCGCTCTCCCGCAACGCGGCCTTGGACTCGGCCGCCCCGACGAAACCGACGGGCAGGCCGATGACGAGCGTCGGCGAGGCGTCCAGCTTCAGCAGCTCCTCCAGGGCGGTCGGCGCGCAGCCGATCACCCACAGGGCCCCCGGGCCGACGTCCTCGTAGGCGAGCCGGATCGCGTGCGCCGAACGCGTCATCCCCGGGCCGGACCTGGCGTCCTTGAGCCGGCAGACGGTGTCGCGTCGGGTGATCCCGGCGGCCACCATCTCCACGTCCACGACCACGGGAGCCCCCGCGTGCAGCGCCGCGTGCGCCTTGGCCAGCTCGTCCTCGTCCATGACGAGGTCGTCGGCGTAGGCGAGGTCGGCGGAGGAGTGGATGACCCGCTCCACCACCGCCCGCGTCAGCGGCGGGAAGTGCGTGGTGTCCAGGCGGGCGCGCAGCCGCCGGAAGGACTCCTGCTCGATCGGGTGGACCACACGGTTCACTGGGCGTCCTCCTGCCGGTTGTCCTGCCAGCGGTAGCCGCGCGGCGTGACCATGCGGCCCGCGATCTCACGGGTCGCGGTGTTGCCCACGGTCACGACCGTCATCATGTCGACCGTCGTCGGGTCCAGGCCGGCCAGCGTCGTCAGACGGCTGGTCTCGTCCGGCCGTGACGCGTTCCGTACGACACCGACCGGCGTGGTCGGCTCCCGGTGCTCGGCGAGGATCGCCAGCGCCTTGGGCAGCTGCCAGTCGCGGCCCCGGGAGCGCGGGTTGTAGAAGGTCACGACGATGTCCGCCTCGGCCGCGGCCCGCACCCGCCGCTCGATGACCTCCCACGGCGTGTGCAGGTCGGACAGGCTGATCGACACATGGTCGTGCCCGAGCGGAGCTCCGAGGATCGCCCCGGCCGCGAGCGCCGCCGTGACGCCCGGCACGCCGACGACGTCGATGTCGTCGGACGCCTCGGCCAGTGCGGGGGAGGCCATGGCGTACACGCCGGCGTCCCCGCTGCCGATCAGCGCGACGGCATGACCTTTGCGGGCCTCGGCGACCGCGGTGCGGGCCCGTTCCTCCTCGGCCCCCAGCCCCGACTCCAGGATCCGGGTGCCGGGCCGCAGCAGGTCGCGGATCTGGTCGACGTACTGGTCGAGGCCGACGAGCACGGACGCGCGGCGGAGTTCGGCCCTCGCGCGCGGTGTCAACAGGTCCCGTGCACCGGGCCCGAGTCCGACGACGGCGAGTCGCCCGCGCCCCGGCCGGCGGACGACCGCGCAGGTCGCCATCGCGGGCCGGCCGTCCTCCCGCTCCGACTTCCGCTTGGGAACGACCAGTTCACCCCCGTGGACGAGCGCGGCGGCCTCCGCCACGGAGGGGGTGCCGACGGCGGCGAGCGGCGCGTCGGAGGGGTGGGGCACCTCGACCCCGGCCAACTCCGCGGCGGAGTACGTCACCAGGGGAACGCCGAGCCGTTCCGCCGCCTCGACGATGCCCGGCTCGTCGGCCTTGGCATCGACGGTGGCGAGTTCGGCGACGGACCGCGCCGAGAGCCCGGCCTCCCGCAACGCGCTCTCGACCAGCCCGAGCACCTCCTCGACGGGGGCACCCTTGGAGGCGCCGACCCCGACGACGAGGGACGGCGGCCGGAGGACCACCTCACGCTCGGCGGGCTCGACCGCGCGGTCCGTCAGACGGACGGTGTACGACCCCTGCGACGCCAGCGGCAGCGGAGGCAGCGGCCACGGCACCTCGGCCTGGAGGGCGACGGGCTCGCCGTCCAGCAACGCCCGCGAGACCGCGGCGACGTCCCCCTCCACCGGGAACCCAAGGGTGTCCAGCCCGGGCAGCCCCACCGAGTCCGTGGCCGTCGTCACCACCGGCTCGGCGCCCAGCAACTCCCCGACCTCACGGGCCAGTTCATTCGCCCCACCGGCATGGCCGCCGACCAGCGACACGGCGAACCGCCCGCCCTCGTCGACGCACACCACCCCGGGGTCGGACGCCTTGTCGCCCAGCAGCGGTGCGATCAGCCGTACGACCGCGCCCGTCGCCAGGAAGCACACGAGCTGCTCGCACTCCGCGAAGGCGGCCCGCACGGCGTCCCCGACGGGCCCGTCGTACACCCGCGTGCGGTCCGGCCACGCGGCCGCCAGCCGGTCCCGCGCAGCCGCTCCCGCCGCGGTGGCGGAAATGAGGCCGATCACTGAGCAACTCCTTCGATGTCGGTGTGCGCCGGAGGCCTGACGCCCCACAGCAGGAAAACGGGATTGGTCGCCGCGAGCCGGGTCACGTCCCCCGGCAGCGGCGCGAGCCGCGAGGACTGCAACAGCACCCCGTCGCAGGCGAACCCGGCGTTCGTGAGGGCCGCGCGCGCCGCGGGCACCCGGTCGAGCGCGGCCATCGCGACGACCACCGTCCGCCGGGCCCGCCGCGCGCACGCGGTGACGACGGCCGGCAGCTCGCGCCCCCCGCCGCCGACGAACACGGCGTCGGGATCGTCGAGGCCGGACAGCACCTCCGGCGCCGAGCCGTGCACGACCGCCACGTCGACCCCGTGCGCCTCGGCGTTGGCGCGGATCCGCCCAACCCCGTCCGGAGTCTTCTCGACCGCGACGACGGCGGCGCCCAGTCGCGCGCACTCGACGGCCACGGATCCCGAACCGGCGCCGACGTCCCAGACCAGGTCGCCCAGGCGCGGCCCGAGCCGGGCCAGGGCCAGCGCCCGCACCTCGAACTTGGTGATCATCGAGTCGCGGTGGGCGAACTCGGCCTCGTCCAGCGCCCATCCGGCGGGCCTGACGGCCGGTCCCGCGACGGTCCGTACGGCGCCCGGCGCCCGCGCCTCGTCCAGGCACAGCACCACGCTCACCGCCGTACCCCAGTCCCGGGCCGCGGCCTCGGCGGGCGTGACGCGTTCGACGCGCTCGCGAGCGGGGTCGCCCAGCGCGGAGGCGACGACGAGCACGCGGTCGCCGAAGGTACGGGCCAGCGCGGCCCCCAGTTCGGCGGGTCCGGCGCCAGGCCCCGTCAGCACGGCGACCTTCGGGTGCGCCCGGCAGGCGTTGACGGCCGTACGAAAGTCGCGCCCGTGCGCGCTCACCACGACCGCGTCGTCCCACGCCAGCCCGAGCCGCGCGAAGGCGGCCGCGACGGAGGAGACGCCGGGCCGGACGTCGAGCAGCCCGGCCCCGAACCGCTCGGCCAGCACCCGAACGATCCCGAAGAACCCGGGGTCGCCGGAGGCCAGCACGACCACGCGCCGCTCCTTCGCGACGTACCTCTCGATCACGTCGAGCGCGGGCGCCAGCGGCCCGAGCACGATCCGCTCGGCCGTCTCCGGCAGCCGTACGGCGTCCAGATGCCGCCGTCCGCCCACGACGAGCTCCGCCCCGGCCAGCGCATCCGCGTCGGGCGGCGCGCCCGTGCCCGTACCGACGACCGTGATCACGTGCTCGCACCCCGTGTGCGCAGGGCCTTGCGGGCCTCGGGGTCGGCCTTGCGGTAGCCGTGGAAGTGGCCGGGGTGGTACAGGTGCGAGCGCGTGCCGTGCGCGTCGAGGGCCGGGCCGACCAGGAAGAGGGTGTGCTTCCAGAGCTTGTGCTCCTTGACGGTCTCCTCCAGGGTGCCGATCGTGCACTTCACGATCAGCTCCTCGGGCCAGGTCGCCTGGTAGGCGACGACGACCGGGGTGTCGGTCGGGTAACCGCCCTCCAGCAGCTCGCGCACCAGCTGGCCGCTGCGGGCCGCCGACAGGAAGATCGCCATGGTGGTGCCGTGCCGGGCGAACTCGCGCACCTCCTCGCCGGGCGGCATCGGCGTCTTGCCGCCGCCGAGCCGGGTCAGGACCACCGACTGCGCGACCTCGGGGATGGTCAGCTCCCGCCGGGCGAGCGCGGCGACGGCGGAGAAGGACGAGACGCCGGGCACGACCTCCGTCTCGATGCCGATCTCGGCACACCGGTCCAGCTGTTCCTGCGTGCCGCCCCACAGGGCCGGGTCGCCGGAGTGGATGCGGGCCACCTTCAGTCCCTCGGTGTGCGCCCGCTCGTACACGCCGACGACGTCCTCCAGCGACATGGTCGCCGAGTCCAGGATCTCCGCGTTCTCACGCGCGTGCTCGAGGACCTCCGCCTGCACCAGGCTGGCCGCCCAGATCACGACGTCGGCCTCGGCGATCGCGCGGGCGGCGCGGAACGTCAGCAGGTCGGCGGCGCCGGGGCCGGCACCGACGAAGGTCACCTTGCCGGTGGGGGCATCGGCCATGGGTTCGGGTCCTCTCGTGCAGAAAATTCAGTGGGAGTGCGGCTGGACGTGCACGACCGCGGGTCGATCCGATAGCAAGGGCGTATGGCGGTCTTCGTCGCGCTCGGCGCGTTCCTGATGACGCTGGCCGGCGGCTGGACCGCACAGCGTGTGACCGACCGCCGTCATCTGGTCCTGGGCCTGGCCGGCGGTCTGATGCTGGGCGTGGTCGGCCTGGACCTGCTGCCGCAGGCGCTTCGGGCGGCGGGCACCGAGGTGTTCGGGGTGCCGGTGGCGCTGCTGCTGTTCGTGGCCGGCTTCCTGCTGGCCCATCTGGTGGAACGCCTGCTGGCCGCGCGGCAGGCCGCGCACGGCGCCGAGGAGCACGGCCACCGGGCGCCCGAGGTGGGCCTGACGGCGGCGGCCGCGATGGTCGGCCACAGCGCCATGGACGGCGTGGCGATCGGCGCGGCCTTCCAGGTGGGCGGCGGCATGGGCCTCGCGGTCGCACTGGCCGTCATCGCCCACGACTTCGCGGACGGCTTCAACACGTTCACCCTCACGACCCTGTACGGCAACGCGCGCCGCAAGGCGGTCGCCATGCTCGTCGCGGATGCCCTGGCGCCGGTGGTGGGAGCGGCCTCCACCGCGTTCTTCACCATCCCGGAGGCGTTCCTCGGCAGCTATCTCGGCCTCTTCGGCGGGGTGCTGCTCTACCTCGCCGCAGCCGAGATCCTCCCCGAGGCCCACCACGCGCACCCCGCCCGCTCGACCCTGCTGTGCACGGTCGCGGGCGCGGCCTTCATCTGGCTGGTGGTGGGCCTCGCGGGCTGACCCGGCTCGGGTGCGGTTCACAGCTTGCCGCCCCGCCCGCCGTCGCGCCGCGCTGGCGCGATGAGCGTCGACAGGTAGGGCAGGGGAGCACCGTCGAGGTCGGCGGCCGGCCGGATGGACTCCTCCGGCAGCCCGAGCGCCGCCCCCCACACGGCGTCGTCGATCCGCCCGCTCTCCCGCAGCGCCTCGGCGACCTGACGCGCCTGCCGCCCGAACTTGTACGCGACGACCGTGCCCGGACCGCTCAGGGCGTCCTTGAGCACGGCGGCCCCGGCGGTGACCGGCACGAGCGTCAACGGCTCGGTGCCCTCGGTGAGCACGGCCCCCGAGCGCGCCGCCAGGTCCTGCATGGCGGTGATGCCGGGCACGGTCTCCACGACGGTCCCCGGCACCAGCTCGGTGACGGTCTGCGCGAGATAGGTGAAGGTCGAATAGACGTTGGGGTCGCCGATGGTGGCGAAGGCGACGCTGCCGTGGCGCCTCAGCAGCGCGGCCACCCGCTCGCCGGCCGCGTCCCAGGCGGCCTCGCGCCGCGCCCGGTCGGTCCGCTCGTTGAGCGCGAACACGACCCGGAGGACCTTCTCCTCGGGCACGTAGTGCAGCACGGTCGCCTCGGCCCGCCCGCGCTCGCCGGTGTCCATCACCGGCACGACGACGACGTCGGCCGCCCGCAGAGCATTGACTCCCTTGACGGTCACCAGCTCCGGATCGCCGGGCCCGACCCCGACCCCGATCAGCCTGCTGCTCATGACGTCCGGCACCTCTCGACGAACCGACGGGCGACACCGGGCGCGGACGCCCAGTGCATGTGCAGGTAACTCGCGTGCACACCTTGTTGTACGAAACCTTCGACCCGCCGGTGAGGGGCGCGCACGCCCCAGGCGGGAGCCGCCCCCGAGCCGGGCTCGACGACGGTCCGGTGGAACTCGTGCCCCCGCATCCGCGTCCCGGCCGCGGCGAGCACGCTGTCACCGACGGCGACGGCGTCCCGGTAGCCGAGGGTGAGCCGCTCGGTCATACGGGCGGTGGCGTCCAGCACCCCGCACATGGGCTGCCCGTCGAGTTCACGGCAGAGGTAGAGGAGTCCGGCGCATTCGGCGGCGACGGGGGCACCGCTCAGCGCGAGCTCGCTGATGGCCTTCCGCAGCGGCTCGTTGGCGGACAGCTCGGCGGCGTACACCTCCGGGAAGCCACCGCCGACGACCAGTCCGCGGGTGCCGTCGGGGAGTTGCTCGTCGCGGAGGGGGTCGAAGGTGACGACGACCGCTCCGGCGGCGGTGAGGAGCTCGGCGTGCTCGGCGTACGAGAAGGTGAAGGCCGGCCCACCGGCAACGGCGACCACCTCACGCCTTCCCGTGGCGGTGACCGGGGGTTCCCACGGTTCACCCGGCAACGCACCCGCACTCCGCGCCAGCGCGAGCAGGGCTTCCAGGTCGCACCCCTGCCGCACCTGCGCGGCCATCGCCGCCACCGCGTCCACGGCATCCGCCCGCCGCTCGGCGACCGGCACCAGGCCGAGGTGACGGGAGGGGGTGTCCACCTGCGCGGCCCGCCGCAGGACGCCCAGCACCGGCACCCCGGCCGCGTCCAACGCCTCCCGCAGGAGCGCCTCGTGCCGGTCCGACGCGACCTTGTTCAGGATCACGCCGCCGATCCGCACCTCCGGATCCCAGGAGGAGAACCCGTGCACCAGCGCGGCCACCGACCGCGACTGGGACGAGGCGTCGACGACGAGCACCACCGGCGCCCGCAGCAGCTTCGCCACCTGCGCCGTGGACGCCAGTTCACCCTCCCCGGCGGCCCCGTCGTACAGCCCCATGACCCCTTCGACGACGGCGATGTCGCACCCGCGGGCCCCGTGCCGGAACAGCGGCCCGATCAGGTCCGGCCCGCACAGGTACGCGTCCAGGTTGCGCCCCACACGCCCGGTGGCGAGCGCGTGATACCCGGGGTCGATGTAGTCCGGCCCGACCTTGTGCGGGGACACGGCGAGCCCCCGCTCGGCGAACGCGGCCATCAGCCCCGTGGCGACGGTGGTCTTGCCGCTGCCCGAGGAGGGCGCGGCGACGACCAGCCGGGGCACGGACGAGGACATCACCACTCGATGCCCCTCTGGCCCTTCTGCCCGACGTCCATCGGGTGCTTGACCTTGGACATGTCGGTGACGAGGTCGGCGAAGTCGACCAGCTTCCCGGGCGCGTTCCGCCCGGTGATCACCACATGCTGGGTGCCCGGCCGGTTGCGCAGCACGTCGACGACCTCGTCGGTGTCGACCCAGCCCCAGTGCATCGGGTAAGCGAACTCGTCGAGCACGTACAGCTTGTACGTCTCGGCCGCCAGGTCCCGCTTGACCTGCTCCCAGCCCTCGCGGGCCTTCTCCTCGTTGGTCGCGTTGTCACCCTGGATGTCCCGCTGGACCCAGGACCAGCCCTCGCCCATCTTGTGCCAGGCGACGGTCCCGCCCTCACCGGAGTCGCCGAGCACGCGCAGCGCCCGCTCCTCGCCGACCTTCCACTTCGCCGACTTGACGAACTGGAACACACCGATGGGCCAGCCCTGATTCCAGGCGCGCAGCGCGAGCCCGAACGCGGCGGTGGACTTGCCCTTGCCGACCCCGGTGTGCACGACCACGAGGGGACGGTTCCGCCGCTGCCGCGTCGTCAGCCCGTCGTCCGGAATCACACTCGGCTGTCCCTGAGGCATTACGCGGCCCTCCTCTTCCCGGCACCCTGCACATCCCGTACGAGCCCGGCGATGCTGTCCGCCCGCAGCTCGTCCAGCGTCACCGCCGTACCGCCCAGCTCACCCGCGAGCTGCCCGGCGAGCCCCAGCCGCACGGGCCCCGACTCGCAGTCCACCACCACCGACGCGACCCCCTCGGCCGCGAACAGCCGGGCGGCGCGCCCCGCCAGCGCGACCGGCTCGGGCCCACCGGTGGCACGGCCGTCCGTCACCACCACGACCAGCGCCCGCCGCGCCGGATCCCGCAGCCGCTCCACCCGCAGCACCTCGTGCGCCTTGAGCAGTCCGGCCGCGAGCGGGGTACGGCCGCCGGTCGGCAGCGACTCCAGCCGGGCCGCCGCCGCGTCCACCGACGAGGTCGGCGGCAGGGCGACCTCGGCCGCCGTCCCCCGGAAGGTCACCAGCCCCACCTTGTCGCGCCGCTGGTAGGCGTCGAGGAGCAGCGACAGCACGGCACCCTTCACGGCGCTCATCCGCTGCCGCGCCGCCATCGACCCGGAGGCGTCGACCACGAACAGCACGAGGTTCCCCTCGCGCCCCTCCCGGGTCGCCTGCCGCAGATCGTCCCGGCGCACCACGAGCCCCGGCCCCGACCGCCCGCGCGCCCGCTGGTGCGGGGCGGCGGCCTGCACGGTCGCCGCCAGGTGCAGCTTGGTGAGCGTCCCCCGGGGCCGCCGGGCCCCGGTCGTCCGCCCGTGCTCGGTCCGCGCCCGCGAGCGCCGCCCGGCCGCGCCCTCGCCGAGGCCGGGCACGCTCAGCACCTTCGTACGGAAGGGCTCGGCGGCGCGTACGGGCGACTGCTCGCCGGAGCCGGAGGCCCCTGGCCCGCTCTCACCGGCCTCGGGCCGGGCGGCCGTGTCACCGCCCTGAGGTGCGTCTGGGCCGTCCTGCGGAGGCTGCCCGCCACCGCCGCCGGGGCCGTCGGGATCCGGGTCGGGGCCGGGGTCGTCCTGGTCGGACCCGCCGAACTCCTCCAGCGTCTCGTCGAGCTTGTCCTCGTCGAGTCCCGGCGCGTCAAAGGGATTGCGCCGCCGCCGGTGCGGCAGCGCGAGCAGCGCCGCCTGCCGTACGTCCTCGGCGAGCACCTCGGTCCGCCCGGCCCAGGCGGCGAGCGCGGTCGCGGTCCGGGCCATGACGATGTCGGCGCGCATGCCGTCCACCTCGAATGCCGCACAGGTCGCCGCGATCTGCCGCAGCGCTCGGTCCCCGAGCCGCACGGACGGCAACAGCTGCCGTGCCGCCACGATCCGCGCCCGTACGGCGGCCTCCTCGTCCGCCCAGCGGGCGGCGAAGCCGGCGGGGTCGTCGTCGTACGCGAGGCGTCGCCGCACGACCTCCATCCGCTGCTCCGGCTCCCGGGAGGCGGACACCTCGACGGTCAGCCCGAACCGGTCGAGCAGCTGTGGCCGCAGCTCGCCCTCCTCGGGGTTCATGGTGCCGACGAGCAGGAAGCGAGCGGCGTGCCGTACCGAGACGCCCTCGCGCTCGACGTACGAGGCGCCCATCGCGGCCGCGTCCAGCAGCAGGTCGACGAGGTGGTCGTGGAGGAGGTTGACCTCGTCGACGTAGAGGATCCCCCGGTGCGCGTCGGCGAGCAGGCCCGGCTCGAAGGCCTTCACGCCCTCCGCCAGGGCCCGCTCGATGTCGAGGGCGCCGACGAGCCGGTCCTCGGAGGCGCCCACCGGCAACTCGACCATCCGCGCGGGCCGTTGGACACCGGGCCCCGCCTCGTGCGGCCCGTCCGGGCACGCCGGGTCGGGGGCGACCGGGTCGCACGAGAAGCGGCACCCGGGGACCACGTCCACCTGCGGCAGCAGTGCCGACAGGGCACGCACGGCCGTCGACTTGGCGGTGCCCTTCTCGCCTCGCACCAGCACACCGCCGACCGCCGGCGATACAGCGTTCAGCAGCAGCGCGAGCCGCAGGTCGTCCTGGCCGACGACGGCCGTGAACGGGAACGGGGTACTCACTTCTCGTCGCCCTCCAAGTCGCCTTCGAGCTCCAGGTAGGTGGCGCGCAGCCGCTCCAGCGTGTCCGCGTCCGGCTCGGCCCACAGCCCGCGGTCGGCGGCCTCCAGGAGCCGTTCCGTGATCCCGCGCAGCGCCCACGGGTTGGACTTCTTCATGAAGTCCCGGTTCTCGGCGTCGAAGACGTACTCCGCGCTGAGCTTCTCGTACATCCAGTCGTCGACCACGCCCGCCGTGGCGTCGTACCCGAAGAGGTAGTCGACGGTCGCTGCCATTTCGAAAGCACCCTTGTAGCCGTGCCTTCTCATCGCGCTCATCCAGCGCGGGTTGACCACTCGCGCGCGGAACACCCGGTGCGTCTCCTCGCCGAGGGTGCGGGTCTTCACCTGGTCCGGTACGGCGCTGTCACCGACGTACGCCTCCGGGCTCGCGCCCGTCAGATGGCGCACCATGGCGACCATGCCGCCGTGGTACTGGAAGTAGTCGTCGGCGTCGACGAGGTCGTGCTCGCGGGTGTCGACGTTCTTGGCCGCGACGGCGATCCGCCCGAACGCCGTCTCCATGTCCCCGCGGGCCGCCCGCCCGTCGAGTCCGCGCCCGTAGGCGTAGCCGCCCCACACCGCGTACACCTCGGCGAGGTCGGCGTCGGAACGCCAGTTGCGGGCGTCGATCAGCGGCAGCAGACCGGCGCCGTACGCGCCCGGCTTGGAGCCGAAGATACGGGCCGTCGCGCGCCGCCGGTCGCCGTGCTCGGCGGTGTCCTGGTCGGCGTGCGCACGGATGTAGTTCCGGTCGGCGGGCTCCTCGAGCTCTGCCACGGCCCGCACCGCGTCGTCGATCAGGCCGACGACGTGCGGGAACGCGTCGCGGAAGAAGCCGGAGATACGGACCGTGACGTCGATGCGCGGCCGGCCCAGCTCCTCGAGCGGGATCACCTCGAAGCCGGTCACCCGGCGCGAGGCGTCGTCCCAGACAGGGCGGCAGCCGAGCAGCGCGAGGATCTCGGCGATGTCGTCGCCCTGTGTGCGCATCGCGGATGTGCCCCAGACCGTCAGGCCGACGGACTTGGGGTACTCGCCCGTGTCCTGCAGATAACGGGCGACCAGCGAGTCGGCGAGCGACTGGCCGACCTCCCAGCTCAGCCTCGACGGAATGGCCTTGGGGTCGACCGAGTAGAAGTTGCGGCCGGTCGGCAGGACGTTGACGAGGCCGCGGGTCGGGGAGCCGGACGGGCCCGCCGGGACGTAACCGCCGTCCAGCGCCTTGAGGAGGTGGCCGATCTCGTCGGTGGTGCGGGCGAGACGGGGGACGACCTCGGTGCAGGCGAAGTTCAACACGGAGGCGGCGTCCGGGAGTTCGGTGCCGAGGACTTCTCGTACCAGAGTGGCGCTCTCCTCGGCCGCCCAGCCGCGCTCCTCCATGCCCTCCGCGATCCGTCGGCACAGCTGCTCCAGCAGGTCGATCGCGTCGGCGGCGGTACGGGCGGGGCCGTCCACCAGGTCCGTCAGCTCCACCGGCACCTTCACCGGGGCGCCCGGCTCGGCGAGCAGCTCCTTCTCCACCAGCCCGAAGTGCTCGGCCAGCGAGGCCCGCAGTCCGGGCAGCGCGTTTGCCTGCCCGCCCCACACCTGCGAGGCGCGCAGCACCGCCAGCACGAGGTTCACGCGCGGCTCGCCGACCGGGCCGCCGCCCAGGATGTGCAGACCGTCGCGGATCTGCACGTCCTTGATCTCGCACAGATAGCCGTCGATGTGCATGACGAACTCGTCGAACTCGTCGTCGTCCGGCTGCTCGTCCACGCGCAGGTCGTGGTGCAGCTCGGCCGCCTTGACCAGGGTCCAGATCTGGGCCCGCACGGCAGGCGCCTTGGCCGGGTCCAGGTCGGAGACGAGCGCGTACTCGTCGAGGAGCTGCTCCAGCTTGGCCAGGTCGCCGTAGGTGTCGGCGCGGGCCATGGGCGGTACGAGGTGGTCGACGACCGTGGCGTGGCCGCGGCGCTTCGCCTGGGTGCCCTCGCCCGGGTCGTTGACGATGAACGGGTAGATCAGGGGCAGGTCGCCGAGGACGGCGTCCGGTGCGCACCCCTTGCCCAGGCCCAGGCCCTTGCCCGGCAGCCACTCCATCGTGCCGTGCTTGCCCATGTGCACGATCGCGTCGGCGCCGAAGCTGTTCTCCAGCCAGCGGTAGGCCGCCATGTAGTGGTGCGACGGCGGCATGTCGGGGTCGTGGTAGATCGCGATCGGGTTCTCGCCGAAGCCGCGCGGCGGCTGGATCATGACGACGACGTTCCCGAACTGGAGTGAGGCGAGCACGATGTCGTCGCCGTCGACGTACAGCGAGCCCGGCGGCTCGCCCCACGCCTCGAGCATCGCCTCCCGCAGCTCGGGGTCGAGCGTGTCGAACCACGCCCGGTAGTCGGCGAGCGGCACGCGGGCGGGCGCGGCGGCCAGCTGCTCCTCGGTGAGCCACTCGACGTCGTGGCCACCGGCATCGATGAGGCGGTGGATCAGCTCGTCGCCGTTGTCGGGGTACCCCTCGACCACGTACCCGGCATTCCGGAGGGCGTCGAGCACCCGTACGGCCGAGGCGGGCGTGTCGAGCCCGACCGCGTTGCCGACGCGCGAGTGTTTGGTCGGGTAGGCGGTGAAGACGAGCGCGAGCCTCTTCTCCGCGTTGGGCTTGTGCTTCAACCGGGCGTGGCGTACGGCGATTCCGGCGACGCGCGCGGCCCGCTCGGGGTCGGCGACGTACACCGGGACGTCGGCGCCGTCCTCCAAGACCTGCTCCTTGAAGGAGAAGGGGACGGTGACGAGCCGGCCGTCGAACTCCGGGATCGCGACCTGCATCGCCGCGTCCATGGGGGAGAGGGCGGCATCGGACTCCTCCCACGCGGCACGCGAGGAGGTCAGACACAGCCCCTGGAGCACCGGGACGTTGAGGTCGGCGAGCGCCCCGATGTCCCAGGACTCCTCGTCGCCGCCGGCCGAGGCCTGCGAGGCGTGCGTGCCGCCGGCCGCGAGGACCGTGGCGACCAGGGCGTCGGCCCGCCCGAGGATCTCGTACAGCCCGGCGTCGGCACCGCGCAGCGAACCGCAGTACACGGGAAGAGCGTTGGCGCCGTGCGCCTCGATCGCGTCGCACAGGGTGTCCACGAAGGCGGTGTTGCCGCTGAGTTCGTGGGCGCGGTAGAAGAGCACGCCGACGGTCGGGCGGCCGTCGTCGAACTCACGCTCGCCGTGAACCCCGTACTCCGGCATCTTCTGCGGCTCGGCGAACCCCTCGCCGGTCAGCAGCACGGTGTCGGACAGGAACCGGGCGAGCTCGGTGAGGTTGGCGGGGCCGCCCTCGACGAGGTACCGCAGCGCCTCCGCCACCACACCCGCCGGCACGGACGACTCGGCCATCAACTCGGCGTCGGGCACGGCCTCCCCGCCGAGCAGCACGGTCGGGATGCCGGAGGCCCTGAGGGCGGCGAGCCCCTCCTCCCAGGCGCGCTTGCCGCCCAGCAGCCGTACGACGGCCACGTCCGCGCCCTCGATCAGTCCCGGAAGCTCCTCGGTGACGTCCACCCGGGCCGGGTTGCCGATCCGGTAGGGCGCGCCGGAGGCACGGGCCGCCAGCAGATCGGTGTCGGCGGTCGACAACAACAACACTGTGCTCATGCGGGCGCTCCCGGTGGAATGAAAGGCAGTCCTTGCGGCGCGCCCGACTCGATGAGCCGCCACAGCGCGTCCGTGTCCGCGTGCTGTTCGATCAGGTCGCCGAGCAGGTCGAGCTGTTCCTCGCGCAGCGCGGCGAATGAGGTGCCGGCGGCCGGTACGAAGCGGCGGCCCGCGGCGGCCGCCACCTCGCGCAGGAACGCCCGCCGGAAACCGTCCGACTCCATCGAGCCGTGCCAGTGGGTGCCCCAGGTCTGGCCGACCCGGCAGCCGTCCAGACTGTGTCCCTTGTCATCGGAGATGAACGTGTCGCCGCCCCTGACATCGGCGACCCCGTGATGGATCTCGTACCCCTCGACGCGCTCGCCGAGGGCCTCGCCCACCGGCCGGGTGAGGGTCTTCTCACGGGCGAACCGCACGCGCACGGGCAGGATCCCGAGGCCGTCGACATGGCCCCTGCGGCTCTCGACCTCGTCCTCGATGTGCTCGCCGAGGATCTGGAAACCGCCGCAGACGCCGAGCACCGGCCGTTGCTCGGCGGCCCTGCGGGCGATGGCCTCCGCGAGGCCGCGCTCCCGCAGCCACTCCAGGGCCCTGACCGTGCCGCGGGTCCCGGGAACCACGACGAGGTCGGCGTCGGCCAGCTCCTCCGGCCGGTCCACGAACCGCACGACCACACCCGGCTCGGCGGCCAGCGCGTCCACGTCGGTGAAGTTGGACATGAGGGGGACGGCACAGACGGCGACCCGCAGCACGTCCTCGCCGACCGGAGGGGCCACCACGGACTCCCGGACCGCGCCCCGCAGGGACACCCGCAGCCCGTCCTCCTCGTCGATCCCGAGCCCATGCCGGTACGGCAGCACCCCGTACGTGCGGCGCCCGGTGAGTCCGTGCAGCATGTCCAGCCCCGGCTCCAGCAGCGAGACGTCCCCCCGGAACTTGTTGACGAGGAACCCGGCGACGAGCTCCTGGTCCTCGCGCGACAGCAGCGCAACCGTCCCGAAGAAGGAGGCGAACACGCCACCGCGGTCGATGTCGCCGACGACGAGCACGGGGAGCCGGGCATTCCGAGCGATCCCCATGTTCACGATGTCGGTCCGCCGGAGATTGATCTCCGCCGGACTGCCCGCCCCCTCACAGATCACCGCGTCATACGTGCCCCGCAACTCGGCGAGACAGTCCAACACGGTCCCGAGCAGCCGCTGCTGCCGCCCGCCGTGATACCCGCGCGCGCTCAGCTCACCCACCGGCTTGCCGAGCAGTACGACCTGACTGCTCTGCTCGCCCCCCGGCTTGAGCAGCACCGGATTCATCAGCGCGGTGGGCTCGATGCGGCACGCCTGGGCCTGCATGGCCTGCGCCCGCCCGATCTCGGCACCGTCGCGCGTGACGAACGAGTTGAGGGACATGTTCTGCGCCTTGAAGGGCGCGACCTTGACGCTCTGCCGCACCAGCCATCGGCAGATCCCGGCGGTGACGACGCTCTTGCCGGCGTCGGAGGTGGTGCCGGCGACGAGGAGACCACCGCTCATGACGTACGCCCCTTCTTCAGCATCCGTGCGGCCGCGCACACTCCGAGCGCCAGCCAGCTCACGCGCCGGGAGAGCCGTACGGCACGCTCGATGTCCTGCACGACGACGGCGCGCCCCGTGCCGTTGAGCACGGGCCGGTGCTCCACGCGCCCCCCGTACGACAGCGTCCCGCCCAGCCGCACCCCGAGCGCCCCCGCGAACGAGGCCTCCACGGGCCCGGCGTTGGGGCTCGGATGCTTGGCGGCATCGGCACGCCAGGCACGCACGGCGCCCCGCGGATCCGGGCCCGCCGCTGCCGCGAGTACGGCGGTCAGGCGCGCCCCCGGCCACCCGGCGAGGTCGTCGAGCCGCGCGGAGGCCCACCCGTAGCGCCGGTACCGGGGCGACTTGTGCCCGACCATGGCGTCAAGGGTGTTGACGGCCCGGAAGCCGACGAGACCGGGCACCCCGCCGACGGCACCCCACACCAGCGCGCCCACCACGGCGTCGGAGGTGTTCTCGGCGACGGATTCCACCACGGCGCGCGCGAGCCCGTCGGCGTCGAGCGCCTGCGGATCCCGCCCGCACAGATGCGGCAGCCGGGCGCGGGCGGCCTCGACGTCGCCCGCTTCCAGGGAGCGCCCGACGATCCGGGCCTCCCGGGCGAGTGAAGTGCCCCCGACGACCGCCCAGGTGGCGGCGGCGGTGAGCGCCACGGAGGCGGCGGGGGAGCTACGTACCAAGCGAGCGGCGACGGCCCCGAGCGCCATGGCGCCACCGGCGCACACGGCGGTGTGCAGCGCGCCCCACCCGCGGTGGTCCCGCCACAGCACGCGTTCCACGGCACCGGCGGCCCGCCCGAACACGGCGACCGGATGCCCGCGGCGCGGATCGCCGAGGAGCAGGTCACCGAGGAGGCCGGCGGCGGCGCCGTACGCGAAGACGCGATCGGCACCCATCGGTTCAGCCGGCCGCGGGGTGGGGCAGGGGCCGGGTACTCAACCTCGAACGGCAGCCGCGCATCGCGATATGTCCTCACTCAGGGTGTCCACGCCCTGGTTCGACGAGACCGGCGGTGAGAGTTCCTGGCTCCCGGGGAAGTTCTTCCCCGGTCACAGTGGCGGGACCGCGCCGGATTCACACCGGCTTCCTCTCCTGCCGCCGTACATGGCTCCGGCAGTCCACCATGGCCCGCGAACACCCGTCAACTTGCCGTTGACCTGCGGGGGGGAGAGTGTGCCGAGGCCCACATGCGAGCGGTCGGCGGGGTCACAGAAAGGCGGGGTGCGGGACGTATCACCGTCCCGCACCCCGCCGGTGCCCGGGCGCGGCCGTCAGGCCACGATCAGCTGGATTCCGTACACCACCGCCGCCGCGCAGGCCGCGAAGCAGACGTAGGCGCCGGTGAGGGCGAGGGCGGTCGAGCCGCCGCGGGAGGCTGCGCGCTCGCGGTGGGAGAGGGCGGTGATGCCGAGGGTGAACAGGGCCACGAGGCCCACGGTGACCGCGAGGCTGACGCCGAAGACGGAGCCGAGGGCTGCCCAGTCGATCTTCATGGTGCTTCTCTTCCTTCTGCCTGGGGCGCGGGCTCAGACGGCGGCGGCCGGCGGGGTCGCCCGGTCGGCGGCGGGCGCGGACGCCGGGGCGGGGATCGTGGCCGCGAGGTCCTCGGTCACCGGGGCCGCCGGGGGCGGGGTCACGGCGGCGATCGCCGCGGTCACCACGCCGGCCGGCTCCTCGGTGTCGTTGACGTTGGTGTGGTCGACGACCTGGCGGCGGGAGACCTTCCAGATCGCGGCGCTGGAGGCGACCAGGAAGACCACGACGAGGGCGGTGCCCCAGTCGCCGTGGGCCGTCACGGCCTCCGCGCCGGCGCCGACCAGGGCCGCGGCCGGGAGCGTGAGGGCCCAGGCGACGACCATGCGGGTGGCGGTCGACCAGCGGACCACGCCGCCCTTGCGGCCCAGGCCCGCACCCATCACCGAGCCGGAGACCACATGCGTGGTGGAGAGGGAGAAGCCGAGGTGGGAGGAGGCCAGGATGGCCGTGGCCGCGCTGGTCTGGGCGGCGAAGCCCTGCTGCGGCTGGAGGTCGGTCAGGCCCTTGCCCATGGTGCGGATGATGCGCCAGCCGCCGATGTAGGTGCCGAGCGCGATAGCGAGGCCCGCGGAGAGGATGACCCAGGTGGGAGGGTTGGAGCCGGGGGCGATGGCGCCGCCGGCGATCAGGGCGAGGGTGATGACGCCCATCGTCTTCTGCGCGTCGTTGGTGCCGTGGGCCAGCGAGACCAGGCCCGCGGAGGCGATCTGGCCGACGCGGTGGCCCTTCTCGGCGGCCTCGCCGTCCGCCTTCCTGTCGATGGTGTACGACAGCCGGGTCGCGACCGTCGCGGCGACGCCCGCGACGACCGGGGCGGCGACCGCCGGGATCAGCACCTTGGTGACCAGGACGTCACCGTGGACCGCGCCGACGCCGGCCGAGGCGACGGTGGCGCCGATCAGGCCGCCCATGAGGGCGTGCGAGGAGCTGGACGGGAGTCCGACCAGCCAGGTCAGCAGGTTCCAGAGGATCGCGCCGACCAGGGCGGCGAAGATGACCTCGGGACGGATGCCGGTCTCGTCGACAAGACCCTTGGAGATCGTGTTGGCGACCTCCACGGAGAGGAAGGCGCCCACAAGGTTGAGTGCGGCGGACAGGGCCACGGCGACCTTGGGCTTGAGCGCGCCCGTGGAAATGGTCGTGGCCATCGCGTTGGCGGTGTCGTGGAAACCGTTCGTGAAATCGAACGCGAGTGCGGTCACCACCACAATCGCGAGGATCAGCGAGAAGCTTTCCATTTACCCAGGCAATCGTTCGAGGTCATTGGCTGGTTGAACGTAGGTAACCAGGGTGAACGGAAGATGAACTGGGGCGGTCTTTGCGGTGTCCGTAAGAGGGGGTCGTCGCTCCGTCGGGCTCGACGGCCCCCGTGGTTCCGGGCTAGGAGCCCCGTGCGAACTGCTTCAGCTGGTCCTGCGACCCGTTGTAGAGATTCTGGTCACCCGGGAGGCTGCCGCTGTTGTCGTACTGCCAGAACGTCCAGAACGACCAGCCGGCCGGCAGCGCCCCCGTGTCCGCCGATTCGTGGCGGGCGATCCACAGCGCGTGGTCCGCGGCGAAGGCGTCGCTGCCGCCGGTGCAGGTGTTCCACCAGTGGGTGGTCGTGTAGATCACCGGCCGGCGCCCGGTCTCCCGCTTGATCTCGTCGCTGAAGGCCTTGATCCAGTCGACCATCTTCGCCTTGCTCAGGCCGTAGCACTTGTGCTTCTTGTCGTACGGGTTGTACTCGATGTCGAGCGCGGGTGGCAGCGTCCAGCCGTCCGCCCGCCAGGCGCCGCCGTTGCGCACGAAGAACGCGGCCTGGGTGGTGCCCCAGGACTTGTCCGGCGCGGCGAAGTGGTAGGCCCCGCGGATCAGGCCCGCGCTGCGGGCGCCGTCGTACTGCTGAGCGAAGTACGGGTTGCGGTAGTTCGTGGACTCGGTCGCCTTGACGTAGACGAACTCGGCGCCCTTCGCCCTGGCGCCGGCCCAGTTGACGCTCTTCTGGTGCGAGGAGACGTCATGTCCCTGCGGCGGACTCGCCGCCGAGGCCGGTAACGCGGCGAGCGAGGCGCCACCGAGGGTCAGTGCCGCCACGGTTGCCGCGACGGCGCGGGCGCGGTGGCGGGGTGGTGTGTGATCACGGGCCATGTGCTTCCCCCGAACGGCGACGTGCATGACAAATCGTCCCGAGAGTAGTAGAAGATCATTTAATCCCAGCAGATCTCCGGCCAAGCAGCGGCACGAGGGGACATGTGTGGATATACGCTCTTTCGGAGGCGTGGCTTCCGGCCTAAGGTGCCCCCGCCGCGGCGGCCGCTCGACCGTCGGCTGGCAGGATCGCGGCATGGCTGAACAGCGGCGGGACCAGGGGGACGTGCGAGGTGTCCGGGAGGGCGCACAGGATGTGCGGGAGCTGCGGGGGAGGGGTGGGGGCGAGAAGGAGGCGCGCGCCTGGGAGGCGCTCGTCGCGGCGGCCCGCCGCACGGTGTCGGACGGGCTGGTCGTCGGCACCTCCGGCAATGTGTCGGTGCGCGTCGGGGACACCGTCCTGGTCACGCCGTCGGGCGTGCCCTACGACCGGCTCACGCCGGACGACGTGACCGGCGTCGACCTGGACGGCCGCCAGGTGCTCGGCACGCTGATTCCGACCAGCGAACTGCCCATGCATCTCGCGATCTACCGCAGCACCGACGCGCGCGCCGTCGTCCACACCCACGCCGTGCACGCGACGGCCGTCTCGACGCTCGTCCCCGAGCTGCCGGCGGTCCACTACATGGCCGCCGCACTCGGCGGACCCGTCCGGGTTGCCCCGTATGCGACGTACGGCACCGAGGAGTTGGCCGAGAACATGCTCCGTGCCCTCGCCGACCGCTCCGGCTGCCTCCTCCAGAACCACGGCACCATCACCTACGGCGCCTCCCTCGACCAGGCCTACGACCGCACGGCCCAACTGGAGTGGATGTGCCGCCTGTGGCTGACGGCGTCGTCGGTACCGGGCCTGACGCTCTCGCTGCTGTCCGACGAGCAGATGGCGCAGGCGGGGAAGCGGCTGCGGGGGTACGGGCAGCGCGGATAGACGGCGGTGGTGCGCCACGGGCAGCGCGGATAGACGGCGGTGGTGCGCCACGGGCAGCGGGGATAGACGGCGGTGGTGCGCCACGGGCAGCGCGGGATAGACGGCGGTGGTGCGCCACGGGCAGCGGGGATAGACGGCGGTGGTGCGCCACGGGCAGCGCGGGATAGGTGGCGGTGGTGCGCCACGGGCAGCGCGGGATAGGTGGCGGTGGTGCGCCACGGGCAGCGCGGGATAGGTGGCGGTGGTGCGCCACGGGCAGCGCGGG
>NZ_JBEXHW010000007.1:171929-232144 GCF_040608235.1 Streptomyces sp. NPDC005202
GGATAGGTGGTGTGGTGCGCCACGGGCAGCGGGATAGGTGGCGGTGGTGCGCCACGGGCAGCGGGATAGGTGGCGGTGGTGCGCCACGGGCAGCGCGGGATAGGTGGCGGTGGTGCGCCACGTGGCAGCGGGCGCAGGGGTGAAGACGGCTCTTCCCGGAACTCGTCGGGACATGTCACCCCGACCCTTCCTCCCGCTGGCCGGTGGCCGGATGCTCCAGGACACTGGTTCCGTGCGCACAGTCAAAGCGACGGCCGCGGCCGTCACCGTGGCCCTGGCGGCCGGCGCGGCGAGCGTCGTCGCCGGCCGGCTCGCCAGTGACGCCGCGCTCAAGGCGCCCCCGGGCCGGCCCCTGCCCACCGAGCCCCGGCTCACCGTGCACGGCACGGCGGCGGGCCAGATCACGCTCACCAGGGACCTGGCCTCCCTGCGGCCCGGCACCTACGGCCTGTCCGGCAACGGCTCCCACGCGATCGTCGGCCCCGTCCTGCAGACCGCCCCGCACCCCCCCGACACCGTGGTACGCCGCCTGGAACGCGTCACCCACGGCACCCTGCGCTCCGGCGACAAGGTCTGGCTCACCCCGAACGTGCACATCGGCAACCCGAAGTCCGCGCTCGGCCTCGACCACGCCGACGTTGACATCCCGGGCGAACTCGGCGCCCTGCCCGCGTGGTTCGTGCCCGGCGTCCGCGACACCTGGGTGATCACGGTGCACGGCCTGGGCACCACCCGCGAACACCCCATGAACGTCATGGGGTTCCTCCACCGTCGCCGCTTCCCCGTGCTGGACCTCGCCTACCGCGGCGACCTCGGTGCGCCCCGCTCCCCGGACGGCCTGAACCACCTCGGCGAGACGGAGTGGCGCGACCTGGACGCGGCCATCCGCTACGCCGTGCGCTACGGCGCCCAGCGGGTCGTCCTGCACGGCTGGTCCACCGGCGCCACCATGGCCCTGCACGCCGCCGCCCACTCCGGGCTGCGCGACCGCATCTCCGGGCTGGTGCTGGACTCCCCGGTCCTCAGCTGGGAAACGACGCTGCGGGCACTGGCGGCGGCGCGCCACACGCCGGGTGCCCTGCTGCCGCTCGCGGTGCGCGCCGCGCAGGGGCGCACGGGACTGTACGGCGACCGCCTCGCCGACGCGGCCGACCCCGCGCGGCTCACGGTGCCGACGCTGATCCTCCACGGCCCGGACGACAGGGTGGCGCCCTGGCAGCTGTCCCGCCGCCTCGCCGACCGCCGGCCCGACCTGGTCGCTTTTCGCACGGTTGCGAACGCTCCGCACGGGGCGATGTGGAACGCCGACCCGGACGCCTACGAGGAGGCCTTGCGGCGCTTCCTCACCCCGTTGATGTGACCGCGGGGCGACGGCCCGGAGGCGAACCGTCGTCCACCGGTTCCGTTCAAGGGCGCACCAGTGGCCTGATCACGCCTCCGGGGCCCGCCAGACCCGGTGCGTTGGCCATCCCCGTCGCCCGCCGTGACATTCCGTTTGGGTTTTCGGACCGTCAACCGGAAGACTGCACCCGTGACGTCCCGTATCCCGCGCGACTCCAGGCTTCGACTCGTCCGCCCGCGACCCCTGGCCGCCGCCCCCCGAACCGTGAACCAGCGGCGCTCGCACCGCCCCGCACCGCGCCCTCCCGAGGGCACCCCGGCACCCGCGGAGCTGGCCAGAATGGCGCGCTCCCGCCTGGCCGGGGCGGCCCGCGTCGCCCGCTGGGCCGACGCCGCCCTCGGCCCCGGCCGGGCCGGCGCGACCGCCGACGGCAAGGCCACCCTGTCCGACGCGACCGCCGAACGGGCCGCCCGCGAGTTGGGCCTGACCGTCGCTCAGGTCCGCGCCGACTGGGACACCGCCCGCCTCGCCGGCCTGGTCGAGGTGCACGGCGACCGCGCCCGCCCCGGCTGGCGGCTGCGCGCCTGGGACCGCGACGACAGCGCCGTCCTGCGCGGCTGGGTCGCTCTCTTCGACGCCTGGTCGCTTGCCTGCCCGGAGCCCGCCGGCCACGAGCACGCCGCCGTCGCCGAGGTCGTCTCGGCCATGCCGCAGGTGCTCTCCTTCCTCCAACTGTCCGCCGGCCCCGTCCCCGTGGAGCAACTCCTCGACCTCCTCCAGCAGCGGGTCACCGAACTGCGCACCGAACGCTGCGAAGTCCCCTACGGCCCGCAGCCCGAGCCCGCGAGGCCCACGTCCCCGGTGCCGGGCACCCCCGCCGACACCGCCCCGGAACCCGCCGAGGACACCTCGCTCGCTCCCCTCCTCGACTGGGCCCTGAGCGCCCTCGCCTCCGTGGGTGCCCTCACCTACGGCGACGGGCAGGCCACGCTCACCCCGCTCGGCAGCTGGGCGGTCTGGGTCAAGCTGGAGCAGATCTGCGTCGCCGCCCAGAGCCCCGCCGGGAACATCGAGCAGGCGGCCGAGGACATGCTCCGCGGCTGCGCCCAGCTGCGTCCGAACGCGGCCCGCGCCGAGTACCGCGCCTGGCTCGCCGCCCGCCCCGTCGGCAGCGCCGTCACCGAACTCCTCGACGCCGCCCGCGGCGAGGACGCCCTGCTGCGCGGCCTAGCCTTCGAGGCACTGCGCGTCGTCGGCGCCCCCGCCGAGCCCGACGTGCGGGCCGTGCTCGACGAGCCGACCCTGCGGCCGTACGCCCTGCTGTGGCTGGCCGAGCACGACGGCATCGGCCCGGAGGACGCCCACGAGGTCCTCACCCGGGAGGAGGCCACGTGGCTGTGGGTGGACACCGCCGCCGCCGTCGCCGACCACGGCGAGGCCCCGATGCTCGTCCGGCACCTGGAGTCCGCGGTGCAGCCCACCGTCCCCGCGCTGCTCGACGAGGTGCGCGCCGTCGGTCATCCCCGCACCGTGCAGGTGCTGGTCGCGCTCGCCGCCGCGCACCCCGACCCGGCGCTGGCCAAGGCCGTGCGCCGAGCGGCCTTCCAGGTGCACACCGGGGGCAGCTAGAGGGCTCGGTCCCGTCCGAGGCCGAGGCTTCCTGAGCTCAGGCTTCCCGAGCTCAGGCCTCCTGAGCTCGGCCCTCCCGAGCTCAGGCCCCTGTCTGAGGGGCGTACGTGCCGAAGCTCCAGACGTTGCCCTCGACGTCCCGGGCCATGTAGTCCCGCGAGCCGTAGTCCTGGTCCGTCGGGGGCATCAGGATCTCCGCGCCGTGGTCCACCGCCCGCTGGTAGTGGGCGTCCACGTCGTCCACGACGATGTACACCCCCGTCGGGCCCGCGCCCCGCATCGCCTCGTCGAAGCGGCCGCCGCGACCCTTCGAGCCGAGCATCACCGCGCCGTTGCCCTGCACCAGTTCGGCGTGCTGTACGAGGCCGTCCTCGCCCTCGTACGCCGACAGCTCCGTGAAGCCAAAGGCCTCGGTGAGCTGCTTGATGGCCGCCTTGGCGTCCGCGTACAGCAGCGTGGGGTAGATGCTCGGACGCCCGCCGCCCGTACCTGCCATGCCGATCACTCCCCTGTGAGTCGGTGCCGTCCGTGAGTCGGTACGTGCCGAAACTCCGGCCCGCCGCTCAGTCCGTCAGTCTTGCAGTCGCCACTGACAACGCCCCGCTCTCCGGCACGGGCGCAGGCCGAACAGGCCGAACAGGCCGAACAGGTCGAACAGGTCGAACAGGCCGAACAGGTCGAACAGGGTGAACAGGGTGAACACGCGGACGCTGAAAAAGCGCTTGCACGGCCCCGTTAGACTGGTCTCCATGGCCATTCTCCTCGCGCATTAGACGGCGGGAACGTCCTCAGCCGCCCATCCCGCCACCCACCCGCCCTGGAGTCTGTCCGTGATCTCCGCTTCCGGCATCGAGCTGCGCGCCGGTGCCCGCATCCTCATCGAGAACGCCACCTTCCGCGTCGCCAAGGGCGACCGCATCGGCCTGGTCGGCCGCAACGGCGCCGGCAAGACCACCCTCACCAAGGTCCTGGCCGGCGAGGGCATCCCGGCCGCGGGCACCGTCACCCGCTCCGGCGAGGTCGGCTACCTCCCGCAGGACCCGCGCACCGGCGACCTCGATGTGCTCGCCCGCGACCGCATCCTCTCCGCGCGGGGCCTCGACGTCCTGATCCGCAAGATGCGCGAGAACGAGCAGCGCATCGCCACCGGCAAGGGCGCCACCCGCGAGAAGGCGCTCAAGCAGTACGAGCGGCAGGAGACGGAGTTCCTCACCAAGGGCGGGTACGCCGCCGAGGCCGAGGCCGCCACCATCGCCGCCGCCCTGAACCTGCCCGACCGGGTGCTCGGCCAGCCCCTGCACACACTCTCCGGCGGTCAGCGCCGCCGTATCGAGCTCGCCCGCATCCTCTTCTCCGACGCGGACACCCTCCTGCTGGACGAGCCGACGAACCACCTCGACGCGGACTCGATCGTCTGGCTGCGGGACTACCTGAAGACCTACCGCGGCGGCTTCATCGTCATCTCGCACGACGTCGACCTGGTCGAGACGGTTGTCAACAAGGTGTTCTACCTGGACGCCAACCGCGCCACGATCGACATCTACAACATGGGCTGGAAGCTCTACCAGCAGCAGCGCGAGGCCGACGAGAAGCGCCGCAAGCGGGAGCGGGCCAACGCCGAGAAGAAGGCCGCCGCGCTCAACGCCCAGGCCGACAAGATGCGCGCCAAGGCCACCAAGACGGTCGCCGCGCAGAACATGGCCCGCCGCGCCGAGCGCCTGCTGGCCGGCCTGGAGGACGTCCGGCAGTCCGACAAGGTCGCCAAGCTCCGCTTCCCGGAGCCCGCGCCCTGCGGCAGGACCCCGCTGATGGCCGAGGGACTGTCGAAGTCGTACGGCTCGCTGGAGATCTTCACCGACGTCGACCTGGCCATCGACAAGGGATCCCGGGTCGTCATCCTCGGCCTCAACGGTGCCGGCAAGACCACCCTGCTGCGGCTGCTCGCGGGCGTCGAGCAGCCGGACACCGGCATGGTCGTGCCCGGTCACGGCCTCAAGCTGGGTTACTACGCGCAGGAGCACGAGACCCTGGACCCCGACCGCACGGTCCTGGAGAACATGCGCTCGGCGGCCCCCGACATGGACCTCGTCGAGATCCGCAAGGTGCTGGGCTCCTTCCTGTTCTCCGGCGACGACGTCGACAAGCCGGCCGGCGTCCTCTCCGGCGGCGAGAAGACCCGCCTCGCCCTCGCCACGCTCGTCGTCTCCTCGGCGAACGTGCTGCTCCTCGACGAGCCGACCAACAACCTCGACCCCGCCAGCCGCGAGGAGATCCTCGGCGCGCTGCGCACCTACAAGGGCGCGGTCGTCCTGGTCACGCACGACGAGGGCGCGGTCGAGGCGCTGCAGCCGGAGCGGATCATCCTGCTGCCCGACGGTGTCGAGGACCTGTGGGGAGCCGACTACGCGGACCTCGTCGCCCTCGCCTGAGCACTCCCGGCGCCCGGCACGGCGGTCAGCACCGCTTGATCGAAGGAGTGATCCACTGCGTATGGATCATTCGGCCGATCCGTGATCCATCATCTGAGTGAGATCTCCTCGTACCGAGGTGTGTCCTACATCGATTTCCCGGCCGAGCCCTTATCCGCCAAGGGCTCGGCCGTGGTACGTCCCTGACCTGGTACTTCGCGGAAGAACCCGTTCGGCGGTACGGATGCCGCCGTGTGGAGGGATGGATTCCGCATGTGGGGATGCGCTCCTGTCGTCACAACCATGTCTCACGGACCTTGCCGAATGGGTGGCCATCACGCCCCGGAGGGGTGATCATGAGGGGACCAGAGCGCACTTCCCATGAGGAGGCACGGGTGGCCGAGACTCTGAAGAAGGGCAGCCGGGTGACCGGCGCCGCGCGCGACAAGCTCGCGGCAGACCTGAAGAAAAAGTACGACGCCGGTGCGAGCATTCGGGCGTTGGCCGAGGAAACCGGCCGCTCGTATGGATTCGTGCACCGGATGCTCAGCGAGTCGGGCGTCACGCTCCGTGGGCGTGGCGGGGCGACGCGGGGCAAGAAGGCCACGACGGCCTGACCGCGGGTGGCCATCGGCTTCGACGATGGCCACCCGGTCGGTCGACCGATCGGCCGGGTGGTTACTGTGCAGTCACTTGAGGATGCCCTCGTACGGCATCCAGGATGACCGCACTCATCGGAGGCGCCCCATGGCTTCGCCCGAGCACGACCTCGATCCGGTACTCGACAAGGACGGCGTACGGCTCACCGTCGACGACGCGATCGCCACGGTGACGCTGACCAACCCGGCCAAGCGCAACGCGCAGAGCCCCGCCCTGTGGCGGGCGCTCGCCGAGGCCGGGCGGCTGCTGCCGGGCTCCGTCCGCGTCGTGCTGCTGCGCGCCGAGGGCAAGTCCTTCTCGGCCGGGCTCGACCGGCAGGCGTTCACGCCCGAGGGCTTCGACGGCGAGCCGTCGTTCATCGACCTCGCGCGCGGCAGCGACGCCGAGCTGGACGCGACCATCGCCGAGTACCAGGAGGCGTTCACCTGGTGGCGGCGCAGCGACATCGTGTCCGTCGCCGCGGTCCAGGGGCACGCCATCGGGGCGGGCTTCCAGCTGGCGCTCGCCTGCGATCTGCGCGTCGTCGCCGACGACGTGCAGTTCGCCATGCGCGAGACCAGCCTGGGGCTGGTACCGGACCTCACCGGTACGCATCCGCTGGTGGGGCTGGTCGGCTACGCCCGCGCGCTGGAAATCTGCGTGACCGGGCGGTTCGTGACCGCCGAGGAGGCGGTGAGCACGGGGCTGGCGAACCTCGCCGTGCCCCTGGACCAGCTCGACGGAGCGGTACGGGACCTGACCTCGGCGATCCTGGCCGCGCCCCGGAACGCCGTGATCGAGACCAAGGCGCTGCTGCGCGGCGTCCAGGGACGCTCGTACGAGGAGCAGCGTGCCGCCGAACGCCAGGCCCAGGCCCGGCGGTTGCGGGACCTGGCCGGCGTCGGCGAATGAGCCGTCAGCCCACCGTCGTGACCAGTACGGCCACGGTCGGGTGATCCGTCAGCGCCTCGGCCACGGCCGTCCGGATCTCCCGGGTCACGTCCAGAGCCCGGTGGTCCGTGCGCACCGCCACCTCCACGCGGACATGGCGGCGCGGCAGGGCGTTCTCCTGCTGCCGCTCTTCGATGTGCACCGCCCGGCCCAGGCCGCCGAGCGCGCCCGTCAGACGCATCACCCCGGGGACGGCGAGCACGACCGCGGCCACACGGGTTTCGTCGGCGTCCGCGGCCGTTGCTCCGGCGTCCGCGGCCGCCTCTTCGGCCGTCGGCGGTTGAGGCGGCCGCACGGGGACGGGTACGGGTTCCGCTGCCTCGTCCAGCAGGGCCGTCACCCGTAGGTCGATGTCGGTGACCGTCAGGCCGAGGGCCTCCGCCGCGGCCGCCGCCAGGGTGCCACGCAGGCGGGCCGCCGTCGTCGGCAGCGGCTCGACGGCCGTCGCCGCGAGGTCCGCGGACACGCGCAGGGGACCGGGCGGCAGAGCACTCGGCGGTGGCGGTACGACGGGGGCCTGGCCGTTCTCCGGGTCGGCCAGGGCGACGCGGAGCGCGCCCAGCCGCACCCCCGGCACGTCCTGCGCCGCGCGCCGCAGCACCGCCTCCGCCGCGCGCTCCGCGATCCACGCGGCATCGTGCGGGCCGCCCAGGGGCAGGAGCCTGCCGAGCGCCAACTGGTGCCGAACTGTCCGGGTCCACCCGTCTGCCGTCATTGCTCCAGCCTGCCGCATCCTTGGCGCGCGATCGCGGCGGCGGCCTTACGGTGGCTGGGGGACGACGACCGAAGGGACGTACGGCGATGACCGACATGACGGAGCAGAACCGGACGAGGACCCCCGAGGGTGAGACGGACGTGCCGGACACACCCGGCACGCGCAGGGCCCAGCCGACCAGGCGCGGCGGAGGAGATCCCGCCAAGCGAGGCCGGACCACCATCGCCGACGGTGTCGTGGAGAAGATCGCCGGGCTGGCCGCGCGTGACGTGCTCGGGGTGCACGCCATGGGCAGCGGGCTGTCGCGGACCTTCGGGGCCGTACGGGACCGGGTGCCGGGCGGTTCGAAGTCGGTGACCCGGGGAGTGAAGGCCGAGGTCGGTGAGGTGCAGACCGCGCTCGATCTGGACATCGTCGTCGACTACGGCGTGTCGATCGCGGACGTGGCGCATGCCGTCCGGGAGAACGTGATCGCGGCCGTGGAGCGGATGACGGGACTCGAGGTCGTCGAGGTCAACATCGCTGTCAGTGACGTGAAGCTGCCGGAGGAAGAGGACGAGGAGCCGGAGCCGCGGATCCAGTGACGCCCGGCGACCGGAGCACCGAACGACCGAAGGCGACCGGAGCACCGAACGACCGAAGGCGACCGGAGCACCGGACGGCCGAGGGACGATTGACGGACGGCCGAGGGACGGCTGAGGAGCTGAGGAGCACACGATGAGCATGGCTGTGGTCGGCATGATCGCCGGCATGGCACTGGGCTTCGCCGGATACTTCGGCGGGTTCGGCGCCTTCCTGCTGGTGGCGGCTTTGGGCGCCGTCGGCTTTGTCGTCGGCCGGTTCCTGGAGGGGGACCTGGACCTCGGCGACTTGTTCCGTCCGCGTGACAACCGCCGGCGGTGACCTCCGTGAGCGGCGGAGCCGGTGAGCTCCGCAGATCCCCGGCCGCCGTCGCACCGGGCGAGCGCGGCGCGACCCGGATCGCCGACCGCGTCGTCGCGAAGATCGCCGAGCAGGCGGCGCGCGAGGCGCTCGGGGTGCTGCCGCCGGACGCCGCGCCGCCGCACGCCACGGTCGTCGTGCACCGCGACGCCGCGCACGTCCGGGTCCACCTCGACCTCGCGTACCCGTGCGACATCGGTGCCCGGTGCCGCGAGGTGCGTCGCCGAGTGGTCGAGCGGGTAGGCGCGTTGGTGGGAATGCAGGTGCCGGAGGTCGCCGTCCGGGTGGAGCGGCTGCACCTGGCAGCGGCACACGGCGCGGCACACGGGAGGACGCCATGAGCGAGCCCCGGGGTACCGAGAGCACCACCCGGCCCCTACCGGTCATTGAGAAGGCGACCGACGACGCACTCGGCCAGTCGGCGTCGGCGGCGGCACACGAACCCCCGCCCGTCCTCGACGGCGAGGACGGCGGCAGCGGCCGCTTCTGGTCCGCGCGCCGGGTCCCCGCGGGCATCGTCGCGCTGCTGCTCCTGCTCGCCGCGGGGGCGTTCCTGTACGACGTCGCGGCCGTGCGCGCCCACCGGCCCGCCCTGCGCTGGCGCCGGGAGCTGGCCCGGCAGCTGGCCGAACGGCCCCTGGACGACACCTGGGTGCTGGTCGGCGCCGGCGTCACCGCGGTCCTCGGCCTGTGGCTGGTCGTGCTCGCGGTCACCCCCGGGCTGCGGGACCTGCTGCCGATGCGGCGCACGCACCCCGACGTCCGGGCGGGGCTGTACCGGGAGGCGGCCGCCCTGGTGCTGCGCGACCGGGCCATGGAGATCGCCGGCGTGCAGTCGGTACGCGTACGGCTGCGCCGGAGAACGGCCGACGTGCGGGCGGTCACGCACTTCCGGGAACTCGACGACGTGCGCGCCGACCTGGACGCCGTGCTCGCCGACGCGATCAGGGGACTGGGGCTGGCCCGGCCGCCCGCGCTGTCGGTGCACGTCGCGCGACCCGGACGGCAGGGGTGAGGGCCGTGATCAGGGTCGTCAACCGCGTACTGATCGCCGTCGTCGGACTGGTGCTGGCCCTGCTCGGCGGCTCCGTGCTCGCCGTCGGACTGGGGGTGCGGCCACCCTCGTGGTGGATCCACGACGGGCGGCACGACGTGCTGCTCAGCGTCGCCGAGCGGACGCGGTGGCGGGACGCCGGCTGGTGGTGGCCGACGGTCCTCGCCGCGCTGGCCGTCCTCGTGCTGCTCGCCCTGTGGTGGCTGACCGCCGTGCTGCGCCGGCGCCGGCTGGCCGAGGTGCTGGTGAACACCGGCGACGGCGAGCACGCGCTGCTGCGGGGCCGGGCCCTGGAAGGCGCACTGGCCGGCGATGCGGAGGGGCTGGACGGTGTCGAGCGGGCCCAGGTCCGCCTGACCGGCCGCCGTGACGCCCCCGCGACCCACGTGCGGCTCCTGCTCGAGCCGCACGTGGACCCCGGGACCGCGCTGCATGACCTGACCACCCGGGCCCTGGCGCACGCACGGGACTCGGCGGCCCTCGAGGCGCTGCCGACGGAGGTGCGGCTGCGCGGGGTCAAGCACCGGGCGGAACGGGTGAGTTGACGGCGAGGTGCTGGGCGACACGGTTGAGGGCGCGGGGAACTGTGCGATCAGCCCCACCGGCCCGCAGAGGCCCGTCGGCCTCGACCCCGCGAGAACTCAGAACCCGTGCCGGGCCCCACCATCCACCGGCACCATGATCCCCGTCAGATACGACGCGGCCGGCGACAGCAGGAACGCAGCCGTTCGCCCGAACTCCTCCGGAGTGCCGTAGCGGCGGAGCGGAATGCGGGACTCGTTGGCCGCCCGGGTCGCCTCCGGATCGGCGGACAGCCCGTCCAGCTCGCGCGCGCGATCCGTGTCGATGCGGGCCGGGAGCAGACCGACGACACGGATGCCGCGCGGCCCCAGCTCGTCCGCGAGGGACTTGGCGAAGCCGGCGAGACCCGGCCGTAGGCCGTTGGAGATGGTCAGCCCCGGTATCGGTTCGTACACCGAGCCGGACAGCACGAACCCGATGACGCCGCCCGCCTCCAGCTCCGCGGCGGCCGCGCGAGCGACCCGCACCGCACCCAGGAACACCGACTCGAACGCCGCCCGCCACTGCTCGTCGGTGTTGTCGGCGACGAAGCCGGGCGGCGGACCGCCGACGCTGACGAGGACGCCGTCGAAGCTGCTGAAGTGCTCGCGCGCGGTCGCGATCAGCCGGGCGGGGGCCTCCGCGTCCGCGTTGTCCACGGCCACACCGACGGCGTTCGTGCCCAGCTCGGCCGCCGCGTCGGCGACCCGCTTCTCGTCCCGCCCCGTGATGACCACCTTCGCCCCGTCGGCGACGAGCTCGCGCGCGGCGGCGTTGCCCAGCCCGCGCGTGGCCCCTGTGACGACGTACACCCGGTCCTTAAGTCCAAGATCCATGGCTCCTATCCTGCCCGGTCGCCCCCGTACAGGGCGAGGGCGGTGTGCACCAGGCCGATGTGGCTGAACGCCTGCGGGAAGTTGCCCAGCTGCCGACCGGACACCGCGTCGTACTCCTCGGACAGCAGCCCCACGTCGTTGGCGAGGCCCACCAGCCGTTCGAACAGCTCCCGCGCTCCCTCCGTACGGCCCGTCATGTGCAGCGCGTCCGCGAGCCAGAACGAGCACACCAGGAAGGTGCCCTCGGCGCCCGGCAGCCCGTCGACGGTCGTCCCGTCGGCGCTGTAGCGGCGCAGGAAACCGCCCTCGCCCAGCTCCGCGCGGACCGCGTCGATGGTGCCGATCACGCGCGGATCGTCCGGCGGCAGGAAGCCGACGCGCGGGATGAGCAACAGGGCGGCGTCCAGCTCCCGCGAGCCGTAGGACTGCGTGAAGGTGTTCCGCTCGGGGTCGTAGCCCTTCTCGCACACCTCGCGGTGCACCTCGTCGCGCAGCGCGCGCCAGCCGTCCAGGTCGCCGCGCAGCGTCGGGTTCTCCTCCAGCGTGCGCACGGCGCGGTCGGCGGCCACCCATACCATCACCTTCGAGTGCACGAAGTGACGTCGTCCGCCGCGCACCTCCCACAGCCCTTCGTCCGGCTGCCGCCACGCCGTCCGCAGGAACTCCATCAGCGCGCACTGCAGGGCCCACATGTGCGGCTTGGCCGACAGGCCCGAGTGCCGGGCCAGCGACAGCGAGTCCATGACCTCGCCGTACACGTCGAGCTGGAACTGCTCCACGGCGTCGTTGCCGATGCGTACGGGCGCCGAGCCGGCGAAGCCGGACAGCCACGCCAGCTCGTACTCCGGAAGCCGCCGCTCGCCCGCCAGGCCGTACATGATCTGCAGGTCCGCCGGGTTGCCCGCGACCGCGCGCAGCAGCCAGTTCCGCCACGCCTCGGCCTCCTCGAGGTAGCCGGCCGTCAGCAGCGCGCCCAGGGTGAGGGTCGAGTCGCGCAGCCAGCAGTAGCGGTAGTCCCAGTTGCGCACGCCGCCCGGCTCCTCGGGCAGGGAGGTGGTGGGGGCGGCGACGATGCCGCCGGTGGGCGCGTAGGTGAGCGCCTTGAGGGTGATCAGGGAGCGGACGACGGCGTCCCGGTGCGGGCCGTCGTAACGGCAGCGGGACGCCCAGACCTGCCAGTCCTCGACGCTGTGCGCCAGGGCCTCGTAGGGGTCGACCAGCGGCGGGCGCGGCTGGTGCGAGGGGTGCCAGGTCAGGACAAAGGCCACCTTCTCGCCCTCGGTCACGGTGAACTCCGCATGCGTGCCGAAGTCCTCGCCCCAGGTGCGCACCGCGGGCTCCGAGCGCAGCCACGCCGAGTCCGGTCCGGCGACGGCGACCCGGTGGCCGTCGGACCTGCGCATCCACGGGACGATCGAGCCGTAGTCGAAGCGCAGCCGCAGCGTGCTGCGGACGGTCACCCGGCCGCTCAGACCCTCCACGATCCGTACGAGGTCGGGGGCGCGGTCGCGTTGCGGCATCAGGTCGGTGACGCGTACGGACCCCTCCGGGGTGTCCCACTCGGTGTCGAGGACGAGGGTGTCCGGGCGGTAGGCGCGGCGGGTGCAGGGGCCGGTGGCGCCCTTGGGGGCGATGCGCCAGTGGCCGTTCTCCTCGTCGCCGAGCAGCCTGGCGAAGCAGGCGCCGGAGTCGAAGCGGGGCAGGCACAGCCAGTCGACGGAACCGTCCCTGCCCACCAGGGCGGCGGTCTGCTCGTCACCGATGAGCGCGTAGTCCTCGATCCGCGGGTGCACGGATGTCCGGATTCCCGGCCAACCGAGGGGGCAATCAGGGCCGGGGCTGCGCGAGTGAAACGGTTGCCGACGGGACGGGGCGGGCTCTCAGACCGAGGCCGGTTCGTTCTCCTGCGCCGCTTCCTTCGTCGCCGCCTCCGCCCGTTCGCGGGCCTCGCGGCGGACCAGGACCACCCAGCCGAGCGGGACGCCCGCCGAGAACAGCCACCACTGGATGGCGTACGCCAGGTGCGGGCCGATGTCGCGGTGCTGGGGGTCGGGGATCGGCTCGGGGCTGCCGCCCTTGGGCGCGGGCGCGGTCAGCTCGATGTAGCCGCCGAGGACCTGCTTGCCGAGCCGCTGCGCCTGCTGCGCGCTGCTGATCAGCATCACCTGGCGGTCGGGCAGGCCCTTGACGTTCTTGATGCCGCTCTCCGCGGTCGTCTCGTCGGGCATCAGCCGCCCGGTGACGGTGACCTCGCCCCGCTCGGGCGCCGGGATCTTCGGAAACGTGGTCTGCGCGCCGTTCGCCGGGATCCAGCCCCGGTTGACCATGAGGACCCTGCCGTCGTCGAGGACGAAGGGGGTCAGGACGTGGTAGCCGACCTCGCCGTCGGAGTTCGTACGGCGGCGTACGACCTCCTCGTCCGCGGTGTCGAAGTGCCCCTTCCCGGTGACCCGGCGGTACAGGTCGGCGTGCTTGACCTGCGCTCCGGGCGAGGTCAGCGACTCGGCCGGCACCGGCTTGGCCGCCAGGGATTCGGCGATCACCTTGTTCAGCGCGACCCTGTGCTCATGGCGGTGCAGCTGCCAGAAGCCCAGCCGGATCATCGTCGGGATCAGCGCGATCGCGACGATGGTGAGGATCACCCACTGGCGGGTCAACAGGAAGCGGTACACCCCACGACGGTACAACTCGGGCCGTGGGGTGCTCGCAGAGGGGGGTCTCAGACGCGGTCGACGATTCCGGCCCTCCCCTCGGCGCGGGCGCAGTGGGCGCCGCAGTACCAGTGGCCCTCGACCTCGACGCCCTGCCCGATGATCTGGACACGACAGTGTTCGCAGATGGGGGCCATGCGGTGGATCGCGCAGGCGAAGCAGTCGAAGACGTGCACCGCGCCCTGGGCGTGCACCTCGAAGGTCATTCCGTAGTCATTGCCGCATACTTCACATCTGGCCATGCGCCACAGGGTGGGCCGTGGGCGCGGTGCGGGCGAGCGGGCGGTGGGCGAGTCGTCCGGCAATCACCCGTACGTCCGTCAGCGACCGCCAGTCACCGCACTGACGCGGGCGCTCCGCCCGCCGCTGCCGACGCCCCGCTTCCTTCCTCCGGCGCGCGCTCTCCCGTCGCGGGCGCGCTCTCTCCCGCTGCAGGCGCGCTCTCTCCCGCCGCAGGCTCCACGTCTCGCAGCAGCTGCCCGAACGCCGCCTCGTCCACCATCGGCGTGCCGTACTGCCGCGCCTTGACCACCTTCGACGTCCCCGAGTCCGGATCGTTCGTGACGAGCAGGCTGGTCAGCCGGGACAGGCTGGTGGCGACATGCAGCCCGGCCTCGGTCGCACGGTCCTCCAGCAGCTCGCGGTCGACCGAGGTGTCGCCGGAGAAGGCGACCCGCATGCCCTGCTTGAGGCGTTTGCCCTCTTCGTAGCGGCCGGGGTTGGGATAGGGGCAGGCGGGCCTCCTGCGGGTCGGGCGGGTCGGGCGCCAACTGCTCGGCCGGTAGCCGCCGTAACCGCCTGTCTGCTGGCGTGGCACGGGCCGGTCGGACCACTCCGTCAGCGGCCGGCACTCGTGCAGCGGCAGCCGGACGCCGCCTGCCGCCGCGGCCCGCAGACTGGGCCGGAACGCCTCCGCCAGCACGCGCGCGTCGTCCAGCGCGTGGTGCGCCCGCTGCTGCACGACGCCGAAGTGCGCCGCGAGCGACTCCAGCTTGTGGTTGGGCAGCGGAAGGCCCAGCTCCTTGGAGAGCGCGATGGTGCACAGCCGCTGCCGCACCGGCGCCTCGCGCTTCGCGCGCGCGTACTCGCGTGCGATCATCTGCCAGTCGAAGACCGCGTTGTGCGCGACGAGCACCCGGCCGTCGAGCCGGGCCGCGAACTCCTCGGCGATGTCCTCGAAGACCGGCGCGCCCTCGAGCAGCTCGCTCGTCAGACCGTGGATCCACACCGGGCCCGGGTCCCGCTCCGGGTTGACCAGCGTGTACCAGTGGTCCTCGACCTCGCCGCGCGCGTCCAGCCGGTAGACCGCCGCCGAGATGATGCGGTCGTCCCGGGCCAGGCCTGTGGTCTCCACGTCAACGACCGCGTATCCGTTCGGATACGCGGCCGGCCACGGTGTGGGGGAGGACGCCGGCATCGTGGGGTCTTCGAGCATGGTCCCTGAGGATACGGGCCACGACTGACAGCCCCACGCCCACCCGCCCCCGCGCCCACCTCCCGAAGGCCTGCCGCGGAGGGAGGTTGACGCCGCGTCGACCGGGCGGAGACCGCCGTCGAAGGCGAACTCGACACCGCCGAGCACCCCGCTCAGGTCCTGATCTGGCGCATCATCACCCAGCCAACCGGCGTGCACAGGCAGCACGCAGGCAAGGCAACGTCACCCCCACGGCCTCTCTGCCCTCGGCGCCGCAGCCCATGGCCACGGCGGTGAACATGAGGCCCGAGGAACGCGGACGACGCCGCTGGCGACCATGCCTGCTCAACGACGGCAGACCAGGATGCCGCCCTTGCAATTGATCTCGAACGCCCCTCGCCGGGCGATCTGGCCGGCGACGATGGCACGGGCACGCTCGATGGTCGCGTCGAAGGGCACATCGTGCTGGTCCGCCCACGCCCGGTAGGAGGCCATGTGCGCGATGACCGGCTCCGGGTCGCGGACCGTGATGGTGCCGGGCAACTCGATCGTCTTCACCCGGCCGAACTTCTCGCCCAGGAAGGCCGGGGCCTTCTCCAGCGAGAAGCGGGCGCTCAGCGAAATGCGGGCCGGGCCGCGTTCGGTACCGAGGACATCGCCGGCGGCCCGCTGCCACAGGTCATCGAGCTCGGCCTTGTCGCAATCGCTGTTGGTGGAGGCGAGCACCAGCCCGTCACGGGTCACCACGCGGGACAGCTCCCTGACCGCCTGGGCGATGTCCGGGACGTGGTAGAGCATGTGCAGCGCCAAGGCCGCGTCGACGCTCGCCGTGGCCAGTGGCAGGCGGGTGGCCTCCGCCACGGCGACCGGGCCGGGGACGCCGGCAAGGATGCCGGGGGCGATGTCCAGGCCCAGCACGGTCAGATCGGGCCGGTCCTGGCGGAGCCGCTGGATGAACTTGCCGTTGCCGCAGCCGACGTCGACCACCCGCCCGTGCACCTCGCTCAGCTTCTCGGCGACGATGCCGGGCAGGTCGTAACGGGGCGTCTGCCATTGGTAGAGCGACTGGCGGGCGGCGAGGTCCCGGTCGCCGTTGTAGGCGCTCCTAGCAAGGCGGTTCCGGTCAGTGACGGCGGCGGCATGTGCGGCGGACAGTTCGGTCACGTCGGCAGCTCCGGAGGGTGGGCGGCTGGTGAGGCCGCGAGGACGGCCGTGTGCTGGAGTCGTTCGCGCAGGTGCGCCGCCTGCTGGGCTTCACCGTACTGCGGCCCGCCCAGTTCCCGGCCCAGAGCGGTGAGCCTTCGCACGATGCTGGCCGACATGCGCTCCGGCGGGGAGTCGAGGACGAAGCCGAGCATCTCCTCGGTGCCGTCCAGATCGCCGAGGAGCATGTGGCCGCGGGCGAGGTCGACGTGAGCAGCGAACAGGTCACCGACCGACTGGTCGTCGTCCTCCGCGCTCCTGTAGAGCCGGATCGCGGTGTCCGCGCTGGCGATGGCCTGCTGTACATGCTCCCGGCCGCCCAGGGCCAGACGGGTCGTTCCGGCGTACGCGAACTGCTTGGCGGCCGGGAAAGCGAAGATACGCGACGGCCTGGTCGAGCACCGCGACATCGACGCCGAACACCTGCGCCCAGCTCCCCGCCCGCCTGTTCTGCCCCCAGATCGTCACCGACACCGGCGCCAAGCTGTCCAAGTCGCTGATCCGCGAGGGCCGCGCTCCGTTGCCCGAGTGCCCCGCCGACTGGATGCTCGACACCCGGCAGTGGCCCGGCACCATCGCGGAGTACGCCGAGCAACTGCTCGCCATGACCGCTACCTTGCTGTCCGACCCCCGCCACTTCTTCCGCTCGTACTCGGCCGTCGAAATCCGCCGCATGATGACCGCACCTGCACCCAGGAGCGTTCCCGCCCCATGACCGACACCACCGCCCGCGTCCGCGAGCTCAACCTCTACGCCCAGTACTTCGCCCTCGTGGCCGCAGGCACCAAAACCATCGAGGTGCGGGTGAAATACCCGCACCTCGCCGACCTCGCCACAGGTGACGTCATCCGCTTTCGCATCAAGGGCACCGCCGAGAGCTGCGACGTGAAGGTCAAACGGGTCACCGAGTACCCCGACTTCGAATCCCTGCTCGACGGTGAGGGACCGGCCAACGTCAACCCAACAGCCACCCGCGACCAGCAGCTCACCAACATCCGCGCCATCTTCCCGCCCGAGAAGGAAGCCCTGGGCGCCCTCGCCATCGAGATCAAGCTGGTGCCAGCTTCATAACCTCATCCCGCTCGCCGTCCCCATCGCTCAAACAAAAGCACCCGATTGCACTGCTGGGCTTCCCGCCGACCTTCAAGGACTTTGCGCACAGGAGAGCACGCGTCCCACGTCACCAGTGGTCCACCCACGCATGACGTAAAGACGTGGTTGGAGGATCAACGCAAGCCAGCCCGTCACTCCACAGCTGTTAGGAGGGCTCTCTCCATCGCATCACACGCGAAGTAGTTGCCAAACTTATGGAAGTCGACACGCGCGATACTCGTTTCGACGTCCTCCTCAATACCGTCGAATCGACTGAGTAGCCGAGGGAGAAGGCGGCGTCGGCTCTCCGCGCGGACGGCGCCGACGTGCGCGTGCGTGGTCGACGTCGGCGAGCGCGAGCAGGTCCTCGACCTGGCCGAGTCGGCGTACGAGACGTACGGCGCCGTCCACGTCCTGTGCAACAACGCCGGGGTCGGCTCGGGCGCCGAGGGCTGCAGGTGGGAGCACGATCCGAACGACTGGAAGTGGGCCTTCGCCGTCAACGTGTGGGGCGTCTTCCACGGCATCCAGGCGTTCGTGCCGCGCATGCTCGCGGGCGGCGAGCCCGGCCACGTGGTCAACACGTCGTCGGGAGACGGAGGCATCGCGCCCCTCCCCACGGCTTCCGTGTACGCCGTCACCAAGGCGGCCGTCGTCACCATGACCGATTCCCTAACGCCCACCTGAAGGCGGAGCACGCGCGCGTGGGCGCGTCGGTCCTCTTCCCCGGGCCGCACATGCTGCGCACCGGCCTGTGGGAGTCGCACCGCAACCGCCCCGCCCGCTACGCCAAACAGCGGCCCCGCAGGACCCCACAGCGACGAAAACGGCGGCGGCCACGGCGGAGTCGAAGTTCGGCGCCGGCCTGGCGGCCCGCATGGGCAAGGCACCGTCCGAGGTCTGGCGGGACAACTGCTACGTCGGCGCGAGCTTCATGCGCCCGCACGAGGTGCCACTGCTCGACCGTATCGGGGTCGACAAGATCATGTGGGGGAGCGACAACCCGCACGACGAGGGGACCCACCCCTACTCCCGGGAGGGCCTGCGGATCGCGTACGCGCGCGTGCCGAGGGCGCGGCGATGGTCGGCGGGAACGCCGCCCGGGTCTACGGCTTCGAGTTGGACGTCCTGGACCCGATCGCCGCGAAGGCCGGCCCGACCATGACGGAAGTGGCGCGGCCCCTGACGGAACCGCCGGCGGACGCGACCAGTCCGGTGTTCGCGCGGGGAGCGTCGGTTCGGGTCTGGTGACGGCGGTGGTGCGTTCCTCCGTGCTGTGAGGGAACCGTGCGATCCTCCGTGCTGTGACGGAACCAACGCATGACGAGGCGCACGGTGGCGCGCTCGGCTCCCGCCTCAACTGGCTGCGGGCCGCCGTCCTCGGCGCGAACGACGGCATCGTTTCCACCGCGGGCCTCGTCGTCGGCGTGGCCGGCGCGACGGACTCCCGCTCGACTCTGCTGACTGCCGGGCTGGCCGGTCTGCTCGCCGGGTCGATGTCGATGGCGGCGGGGGAGTACGTGTCGGTGTCGACCCAGCGGGACTCGGAGATGGCCGCGCTGGCCCTGGAGATGCAGGAGCTGCGCGAGCAGCCCGAGGCCGAGCTGGAGGAGCTGACCGAGCTGCTGGAGGAGCGCGGACTGTCCCGTCAGGTCGCCAGGGAGGCGGCGGAGCAGTTTACCGCGCGGGATGCGCTGCGGGCCCACGCGCGCGTGGAGCTCGGCATCGACCCCGACGAGCTGACCAACCCGTGGCACGCGGCCTGGGCGAGCTTCCTGGCGTTCACGGTGGGCGCCCTGCTCCCCCTGCTCGCGATCGTGCTGCCGCCGGCGGGATGGCGGCTGGGGGTCACCGTGGTGTCCGTCCTGGCCGCGCTCGTCCTCACGGGCTGGAGCAGCGCACGGCTGGGGGCGGCGAAGCCCGGGCGGGCGGTGGTACGGAACGCGGCCGGCGGGGCGCTGGCCATGGTGGTGACGTATGCGGCGGGGGCCCTGCTGGGGGCGGCCGGAGTGTAGCGTCGCCCGGTTCCCGCTGGTCCGGGGCACCCTCGGCGAACGGCGGCCCGGCGACGGCGTACCGTGAAGTGCGCTCGACCACCCCCTGAGCGCAGCCCCCACAGCCGAGACACGAGAAGGATCCTCGCCATGCGCGCCACCACCATCCACGCCCCTTACGACATACGGGTGGAGGAGGTGCCCGAGCCCGTGGTGCGGCTGCCCACCGACGCCGTGGTGCGGGTGCTGCGCGCCTGCATCTGCGGCAGCGACCTGTGGGCGTACCGCGGCGAGGCGGCACGGCAGCCGGGGCAGCGGATCGGGCACGAGTTCCTCGGCGTCGTCGAGGAGACCGGACGCGAGGTGACCACCGTCAAGGCAGGCGACCTCGTGGTCGCGCCCTTCATGTGGTCCGACGGTGTCTGCGACTACTGCCGAGAGGGGCTCACCACCTCCTGCGAGCACGGCGGCTTCTGGGGCTCCGTCGGCTACGACGGCGGCCAGGGCGAGGCCGTGCGCGTGCCCTTCGCCGACGGCACCCTCGTCCAGTTGCCCAAGGACGCCGCGTCCGACGACCACCTGCTGTCGGCGCTGCTGACCCTGTCCGACATCCTTGGCACCGGCCATCACGCGGCCCTGGGCGCGGGCGCCCGGCCGGGCGCCACCGTCGCCGTCGTGGGCGACGGAGCCGTCGGGTTGTGCGCGGTGCTCGCCGCGAAGCGGCTGGGCGCCGAGCGGATCATCACCCTCGGCCGCCACCAGGTCCGCACCGACATCGCGCGCCGCTTCGGCGCCACCGACGTCGTCGCCGACCGCGGGGATGCGGCCGTGGAGGCCGTCCGCGAACTCACCTGCGGCCAGGGGGCGTACGCCGTCGTGGAGGCGGTCGGCACCGAGCAGTCGATGCGCACGGCCATCGGCATAGCCCGCGACGGCGGTGCCGTCGGCTTCGTCGGCGTGCCGCACGGCAGCGACACCGGCGTCGACCTGGGTGTCATGTTCGACCGGAACATCGCGCTGCGCGGCGGGGTCGCGCCGGTCCGCGCCTACATCCCGGAGCTGCTGCCCGACGTCCTCGACGGCACCGTCGACCCGTCGCCGGTCTTCGACATGACAGTGGACCTGAACGGCATACCGGACGGCTACAAGGCCATGGACGAGCGCGTCGCGCTCAAGGTGCTCGTCACCAACGGCTGAACACGACCAGAGGCTCACGGCTGGTCGGGACGAGCGGCTCACGGCTGGTCGGGACGAGCGGCTCACGGCTGGTCGGGACGAGCGGCTCACGGCTGATCAGGACCAGCGGATGGGCAGCGGCAGCGCCGTCAGCAGCCCCGACACCACGACCACCACGCCGAGGACGGCGACCTCCGCCCGCGCGGGGGCGCACGCGGTCAGCGGGTCGGGCGCCCGGCTCAGCCGGATCCGCGCCCACAGGGCGAGCAGGGCGACGGCGGCCACCAGGATCACCTTGGCGAGCAGGGTGCGCCCGTAGGCCGTCGTCGTCAGCTGGTGCAGCACTGTGTCCGCCGGCATCCGGCGCAGGGTGCTGCACAGGCCCGTGGCGGTGACCCCCGCCAACAGAACGGCCGCCACGCGCGCGTAGAGACCCAGCAGGGCGGCCCCCGCCTCGGTGCTGCGCCAGCGCCGCAGCGTGCGCAGCGCGTGCAGCAGCGTGCCGACCCACAGCGCCCCGCAGACCAGGTGCACAAGCGTCAGTCCGGAGCCGACCAGCGGGCTGTTCTCCGTCGTGGGGTGCGCGCGCAGGGCCTCCGCCACGATTACGACGGCCAGCGGCCACATCTGGGTCGAGGGGCGGCGCGACAGTGCGCAGAGGCCCGTCACGAGGAAGGCGTTGACCTCCAGCAGGGCCAGGGAGCCGTCCCGGGTCCGGTAAAGGCCGCCCACGTCGATCTGCGTCAGGCTGTGCGGCACCAGGTTGCCGGTGGCCACCACGGAGGCGAGGCCCAGGGCGGCGAGGAAACCGGCGGCGGCCGCGTACAGGGACCAGCTGCGCGGCAGCTCTGCGGGGGCTTCGGGTATGCGGTCGGCCAGTCTGTTCACGAACACCTCGCCCACGGGGACGCATATCGCCGTGAACAGCACTGTCCGCAGCAGGGCTATGCCGCCGACGCCGGGGGCGGCGGCCTCCCCGGTGCCGTGCAGTGCGGCGGACGGGCCGAGCAGCGGGATCAGTGCGGCGAGCGCCACCAGGGCGAGGACGGCGGCCGCACGAGCCGTCGCAGCGCGGCGACTCGTCCCGCTCGCGTCCGCCGCCTTGGTGGCCGGTCGTATCAGCGTCACCCCAGGATCTTCACCAGCCGCCATAAAGGGGGCAAGTGGGCGCAAGCAACTGGGGGAACGGCGTTCCGCGCGACGCCCATTCGCGCCTGCCGCCGGCCCGCCCGCTCAGGCCCACCGGGCAGTGTCCGTCCCCCAGGGCCCCGGAGGCCGCGCCCAGTCGACGGGGCCACCGGCGAAGGCGACGGGCGACCGGGCGTACCGAAGCCTCCCGATCCCGCTGTCCGTCTCGCCGAGCCGGGGATCCGGCCGGTCGTAGGGGGCACCCTCCACGGCGCTTTCCACGGTGCCCACGGCGCTTGCCACGGCGCCTTCCGCGGTGCCCACGGTGCTCTCCCCGGCGCCTTCCGCGGTGCCCTTCACCCCGCGCGGCTCGATCCCGTCCGTCAACCACGCCGCCGTCCGCGCCAGCGCCAGTCGTACGACCCGGCTGCCGCCTTCGTACGACTGCTCCGTCAGCGCCCGTAGCACCGCCGCCGCCAGCAGATAGCCCGTTCCGTGGTCCAGGGCCTGCGCGGGCAGCGCACCGGGCTGCTCGGCCGACCCCTCGATCGCCGCGATGCCGGTGGCGACCTGCACGAGGCTGTCGAAGCCCCGCCGTCCGCCCCACGGCCCGTACCCGCCCCACGCCGACAACTGCGCCACGACCAGCCCGGGCCGCCGCTCGGCCAGCGCCTCGGGGGAGAGGCCGAAGCGGTCCAGGGCGCCCGGCCGGTACCCGGTGACGACGACGTCCGCCTCGGCGAGCAGCTCCTCGAAGGCCGCCCGGTCGGCCGCGAGGTCCAGGGTCGCCGACCGCTTTCCGAAGCCCGTGTCCGCGTGCTGGTCGGCCAGCTCGGGCAGCCGCGGCGCGTCCACCCGCAGCACGTCCGCGCCGAGCAGGGCGAGCGTGCGGGTGGCGACGGGTCCTGCGATGACCCGGGTCAGGTCGAGGACGCGCAGCCCGGAGGCGGGCAGCAGGGGAGCACCCTCGGCCGGCGGAAGCACGCGCGCGTGGACCGCGTCCAGCCGCTCGCGCTCGACCAGCGGCCGCGCCGCCACCGCGGCCCCCTGCTCGTGCGCGGCCCACTCCTCGGGGGTGCGCAGCGCGACGGCGAGGCCCCCGGCCGCGTACACGGCCTCCTCGACGTCCAGTGCCGACCGCTCGGCGAGCGCGGACTCCACGGACGCCCGGCCCTCCGGCAGCCCCAGCGCGGAGAGCAACCGCTCCCGGTGGTGCGGATAGTTGGCGTGCGTGCGCACCCAGCCGTCCGCCGTCCGCCAGAACCGCGACAGCGGGGCGAAGACGACCGGCGCCCGCCCGTCGACCAGCAGATGCCGCTCACTGACGAACGCCGTGGCCACGGCCCCGTCGTCCACACGCACCGCGGGCACCTCGGCGAGCCCCGCCCGCCGTGCCGACAGCTCGGCGGCGGCCAGCGCGCACGCCCCCACACAGGCACGCGCCAACTGCCGTACGGGAAGGCGGGCTTCGAGCGCTCCCCGGCGTACGACGGTCGACACCCGCGAGACGAGGGCGGGATCGCCGCCCAACGCGGACCAGGCGAACTTGATGTCAGTCATGACTGCACTATGTAGTATGTACTGAATCAATACGTGGACCCGGACGTCGCGGCCCGGGTCCACACCGGTTACTCGCTACTTGTTACTCGCTACTTGGTCACCGCGGCCAGCGCGTCCGCCGTGCCCCAGCCGTAGAAGCCGTTGCGGTTCTTCGTGCCCTGGCACACCGCGTCGACCTTGCCGTCGCTGTTGATGTCGTAGGGGTCCGTGCACGGCGTCGCGTCGGCCTCCGCGTACAGCAGCGCCTTCACCAGGGCGGCGGAGGCGTGCGGATGCGTCGACTTGAGCAGGGCGGCGACGCCCGCGACGTGCGGGGTCGCCATCGACGTACCGGCCATGTAGCCCCATGTGCCGCCCGGCAGCGGGCCCAGGATCAGGCCGCTGGTCGCCGGGGGCTCCGGCCTCTGGTAGGCGGTCGAGTCGCCGCCGGGTGCGGCGATGTCGATGACGCCGAGGCCGTAGTTGGAGAAGGACGACTTGATGCCCTTGGCGCCGGTCGCCGCGACCGTGACGACGCCCGGCAACTGGGTCGGTATGTCGAAGCACTTGTGCGGGTCGATCACCCGGTCCGAGGGCGTGGAGTCGTTCGGGGAGGCCGGGTCGGTGACCGAGTGGGACGCGAGGTCGTAGTTCTCGTTGCCCGCCGCCGCGACGTTGACCGTGCCCTTCTTCTCCGCGTACCGCGAGGCCCGGGTGATGGCGTCCACAAGGGCCTTCTGGTCCGGGTCGCCGGTGCAGTTGAAGTACCAGGGGTCGGTGTAATAGCTGTTGTTGGTCACGTCGACCCCGTGCTCCGCCGCCCACACGAAGCCGCAGACCACGGCCTCCGTGTAGAAGAAGCCGGCGGAGGTGGCGACCTTGATGCCGGCGACCTTCACGCTCGGAGCCACGCCCGTGATGCCGACGCCGTTCTTCGCGCCCGCGATCTCCCCGGCCACGTGCGTGCCGTGCGGGCTCTCCGAGGCGCTGGGCCGCCAGGCGCCGTCGGTGGTGTCCGGCTTGCCCGACACGCAGTTGACGGAGGCCTTCCGGTCGAAGTTGGGGGCGATGTCGGGGTGGGTGTCGTCGACGCCCGTGTCGATGACGGCGACGGTGACGTTCCGGCTGCCGAGCGTCTTCTCGTGCGCCTTGTCCGCCTTGATGGCGGGAAGGTCCCACTGCAGCGGCTCCAGCGGGTCCTGCCCGTCGGCCGCCTTGGCCTTCGCCACCTGCGCGGCGCTGAGCACCTTGGGCGTGCCGAGGTCGGTGGTCGACTGCGCGGGCAGCGGCGCGGTGCGCGTGGCGCCCGCCGAGTCGACTCCGCGGATCTTGCGGACGGTCTTGGCGAAGTCGGCGTTCGAGGAGTGGACGACGATCACGCCGATCCGGTCGTACGACGTCACGATGGTGCCGCCGGCCTGGGTGATCGCCTTCTTCACATCGGCGGCGATGCCGTGCCCGGGGCGGACGTTGACGACGTAGCTCAGCGAGGTCGCCGAGGTCACCGAGGGGGCTGTCGGGACGACGTCCGCCGCCGACGCCGTGACATTCGGCAGGAACGCGAGGGCCGTCGCCAGGGCCATTCCGAGCGGAAGGGCCAGGGCGCGGCGGTAGCGCGGGTGAGGCGCTGTCATGTGTCTGTGTCTCCAGTTCGTTCGCGGTACGAGCGGGCCGGTGCGGGAAGTCCCGTGAAGCGGCGGCTACTTGACCGCGCGCAGCGCGTTGACGATCCCGAACCCGTAGAAGCCGTTGACGCGCTTGCCGCCGACGCAGGTCGCGTCCACGACCCCGTCGCCGTCCCCGTCGTACGGGTCGCTCGGGCAGCCCGGGTTGTCCGCCTCGGCCTTGAGCAGTGCCTGCAACTGTGCCGGAGTGGCGTGCGAATGGGCGGACTTCAGCAGGGCGGCCGCGGCGGCGACGTGCGGGGTGGCCATCGACGTGCCCTGGAGGAAGCCGTACTGGTTGTTGGGCAGCGTGGACAGGATGCGGCCGTTCTTCGACGGCGTGTCCGGGATCTGGTACTTGTCGCCGCCCGGCGCGGCGACGTCGATCACACCGGCGCCGTAGCTGGAGTAGTACGACTTGGCGCCCTTGACGCCCGTCGCGCTGACCGTGACGACGCCCGGCAACTGGGTCGGCACGTCGAAACACGTGTGCGGGTCGACCGTGCGGTTCACGGGGGGCGAGTCGTCGGGGCTGGAGTCGTCGACGATGGCGTCGGAGTCGAGGTCGTAGCCCGAGTTGCCGGCCGCGGCGACGCTCAGTGTGCCCTTGCTCCGCGCGTACAGCTGGGCCCGGTTGACCGCGTCGACGATGGCCTTCTGGTCGGGATCGTCGAGGCAGTTGTACTGCCACGGGTCCACGTAGTAGCTGTTGTTGGTGATCTCCACGCCGTGGTCGGCGGCGAACACGAAGGCGCAGACGACGCTTTGGGGGTAGAACAGCTGGCCCGGGTCCGGCTGGGCGACCGTGATGCCGGCGACCTTCACGCCGGGCGCCATGCCCGCGACACCTGTGCCGTTGCGGGCCGCGGCTATCTCGCCCGCCACGTGTGTGCCGTGGTAGTGGTCCGCGTCCACCGGCCGCCAGGAGCCGTACGTGGTGTCCGCCTTGCCGCTGACGCAGTTCGCGGACTGCGAGGGGGAGAAGTTCGGGGCGATGTCCGGGTGCGTGTCGTCGACGCCGGTGTCGATGACGGCGACGGTCACGTTCCTGCTGCCCGGGTTGATCTTCGCGGCCTTGTCGGCGCCGATCGCCCGCAGGTCCCACTGGTCGGCCTCTAGGGGTTCGCTGTCACCCGCCGAAGCCTTCTCGACCTTCGCGGCCTCCGCCTTGGAGAGGTACTGCACCGCGCCCTCGTCCGTCGTCCCGGACGCGCTCAGCGGCGCGGTGCGGGTGGCACCCGCCGACTGCACTCCCCGCACCGCGCGTATCTGCTGGGCGAAGTCCGGGTTCGCGGAGTGGACCACGATCACGCCGATCCTGTCGTACGTCACAACGACGCTGCCGCCGACCGCGGTGACCGCCTTCTGCACCGACTCGATCGTGCGACGGTCGAGCTTCGTGTTGACGACGTATGCCAGGGCGGGCGCGTCCGTGGCCTGCGCGGCGGACTCCGCGCGGGGCGTCGCCGACGCCGCCGACGGGAGGAAGCCGAGCGAGGCGGTCAGCGACAAAACGACCGGTACGGCGAGGGCGAGCCGGCGTCTGGAGCGCAGATGAGCCATGGGATCTCCACATCATCCGGGTACAGAAGAGCCCGAGACACAGGTGGTGCTCGGGCAGGTACATGACGGGTGTGCAGGGCGAAGCTATCTCCCTGTCTCGCCGGCCAGCAATGACCTGTGGAGACGACCTCTGAAAGTAATCAGATGACTTGAACCGGACTTCGCGTGGCGCCGTGGACCTTGAGCAGGGAGCGCGAGCACCATCGAGCCCCCTGTCGCAACCGCATCCGCAACGCGAGGAGACTCCGTGGCCACCGAGACACCGCCCCCCTCGAAGACCCAAGCCCAACTCCCCTCCACCGAGGACTTCGTCGCAGTGCAGGAAAGCGCGGAGTTCGGTGAACTGCGCCGCTCCTACCGCTCCTTCGCCTTCCCGCTGACCGTCGCCTTCATCGTCTGGTACCTGCTGTACGTCCTGCTGTCGAACTACGCGGGCGACTTCATGGGCACCAAGCTGTTCGGCAACATCAACGTCGCCCTCGTCCTGGGCCTCGCCCAGTTCCTCACCACGTTCCTCATCGCCTGGTGGTACGCGCGGCACGCCGCCGCCAAGCTCGACCCCAAGGCGGAGGCCATCAAGTCCCGGATGGAGGGCGGCGCATGAGCCCCGCGATCACCCTGGCCGCCGGCGAGGCGAGTCAGCACCGGCCGCTGATCATCACGCTGTTCGCGGTGTTCGTCGCCGCGACCCTCGGCATCACCGTCTGGGCGGGCCGGCAGACCAAGGACGCCGCCGACTTCTACGCGGGCGGCCGCCAGTTCACCGGCTTCCAGAACGGCCTCGCCGTCTCCGGCGACTACATGTCCGCCGCATCCTTCCTCGGCATCGCGGGTGCCATCGCGCTGTTCGGGTACGACGGCTTCCTGTACTCCATCGGCTTCCTGGTCGCCTGGCTGGTCGCGCTGCTCCTGGTCGCCGAGCCGCTGCGCAACTCCGGCCGCTACACGATGGGCGACGTGCTGGCGTACCGCATGCGGCAGCGGCCGGTCCGTACGGCGGCGGGTACGTCCACGATCGTGGTGTCGATCTTCTACCTGCTGGCCCAGATGGCCGGCGCGGGCGTCCTGGTGTCCCTGCTCCTCGGCATCACCGGCGACGGCGGCAAGATCGGCATCGTGGCGCTGCTCGGCGTGCTGATGATCGTGTACGTCACCATCGGCGGCATGAAGGGCACCACCTGGGTCCAGATGGTGAAGGCCGTGCTGCTGATCGTCGGGGCCCTGCTGCTGACCTTCCTGGTCCTGCTGAAGTTCCACTTCAACGTCTCCGAACTGCTCGGCAAGGCCGCCGACAACAGCGGCAAGGGCGCCGCCTTCCTGGAGCCCGGCCTGAAGTACGGCGCGACGGGGACCACCAAGCTGGACTTCATCTCCCTGGGCATCGCCCTGGTGCTGGGCACGGCGGGCCTGCCGCACATCCTGATCCGCTTCTACACGGTGCCCACGGCGAAGGCCGCCCGTAAGTCGGTGATCTGGGCGATCGGCCTGATCGGCGTCTTCTACCTGATGACGCTCGCCCTCGGCTTCGGCGCCGCCGCCCTCATCAAGCCGGACGAGATCATCGCCTCCAACAAGGCGGGCAACACGGCCGCACCCCTGCTGGCACTCCACCTCGGCGGGGTGGACTCCACCTGGGGCGCCATCCTGCTCGCCACCATCTCGGCGGTCGCCTTCGCCACGATCCTCGCAGTCGTCGCGGGCCTGACGCTTGCCTCGTCCTCGTCGTTCGCCCACGACATCTACGCGAACGTCATCAAGAAGGGCACGGCCACCGACAAGCAGGAGGTGAGCGCGGCCCGCTGGGCGACGGTCGGCATCGGCGCGGTCTCGATCGTCCTGGGCGCCCTGGCCCGCGACCTGAACGTGGCCGGCCTGGTGGCACTGGCCTTCGCGGTCGCCGCCTCCGCCAACCTGCCGACGATCCTCTACAGCCTGTTCTGGAAGCGGTTCACCACCGGTGGCGCCCTGTGGTCGATCTACGGCGGCCTGGTCACCGCGGTCGGCCTGGTGCTGTTCTCGCCGGTCGTGTCGGGCAAGCCGACGTCGATGTTCCCGGACGTCGACTTCCACTGGTTCCCGCTGGAGAACCCGGGCATCATCTCGATCCCGGTCGGCTTCCTGCTGGGCGTCGCCGGCACGCTGCTGTCCAAGGAGGCGCCGGACACCGCGAAGTACGCGGAGCTGGAGGTGCGGTCGCTGACCGGCACCGGAGCGCACTGAGACCTTCGCAAGGGCGGCCGCGTCGTGGGGATCGTAGGACCCTACGACGCGGCCGCGTCCTACCTCGTGGGATCGGGTCGCTGTCGTTGTCAGCGGTGTCGCGTAGGCTCGCAAGTGACGGAAAGCCAAGTGATCCACGACGAGGGAGGGCGCCCACGTGCTCATCGACACCTACGGCCGGGTGGCCACCGACCTGAGGGTCTCGCTGACCGACCGGTGCAACCTGCGCTGCACGTACTGCATGCCCGAGGAGGGCCTGCAGTGGCTGGCCAAGCCCGACCTGCTCACGGACGACGAGATCGTCCGCCTGATCGACGTCGCGGTCACCTCGCTGGGCATCAAGGAGGTCCGTTTCACCGGCGGCGAACCCCTGCTGCGCCCCGGCCTGGTCGGCATCGTGGAGCGAGTCGCGGCCCTGGACCCCCGCCCCCAGATGTCGCTGACGACCAACGGCATCGGCCTCAGGCGTACGGCGGCGGCCCTGAGAGCGGCCGGCCTGGACCGGGTCAATGTCTCCCTGGACACCCTCCGTCCGGACGTCTTCAAGGCCCTCACCCGCCGGGACCGCCACAAGGACGTCATCGAGGGCCTCCACGCCGCCCGCGAGGCCGGCCTGACCCCGGTCAAGGTGAACTCGGTCCTGATGCCGGGCCTGAACGAGGACGAGGCCCCGGACCTGCTGGCCTGGGCCGTGGAGCACGACTACGAGCTCCGATTCATCGAACAGATGCCCCTGGACGCCCAGCACGGCTGGAAGCGCGAGGGCATGGTCACCGCGGGCGACATCCTGGCCTCGCTGCGCACCCGCTTCGAGCTGACCCCCGAGGGCGTTCAGGAGCGCGGCTCGGCGCCGGCGGAGCGCTGGATCGTCGACGACGGCCCGCACCGCGTCGGCGTCATCGCCTCCGTCACCCGCCCGTTCTGCGCGGCCTGCGACCGCACCCGCCTGACGGCCGACGGCCAGATACGCACCTGCCTGTTCGCCACCGAGGAGACCGACCTGCGCGCCGCCCTGCGCTCCGGCGCCCCCGACGAGGAGATCGCCCGCATCTGGCGCCTGGCGATGTGGGGCAAGAAGGCCGGCTCGGGCCTGGACGACCCCTCGTTCCTGCAGCCGGAACGGCCGATGTCGGCGATCGGCGGCTGAACCCCGCCTCCACGGAGGCTACGAGCCCTCGGGCGCTTCCCAGTCCTCGAACTTCACGACGTCCTTCAGAAACCCCCGCATGCCGAGGAACTTCGAAAGATGCTCGCGGTGCTCCTCGCACGCGAGCCACGTCTTGCGCCGCTCCGGTGTGTGGATCTTCGGGTTGTTCCAGGCCAGCACCCATACGGCGACGGCACGGCACCCCTTGGCAGAGCAGATCGCGTCACTCACAGCTTCGTCTCACAGGCGGGTGAACAAGGCGACGCCGAGCAGCCACGGGGGGAGCTGCCCGGCGTCGGTCTGTCGCTCCGACGGGGGATGCGGAGCGCGTACGCAGTATGTCACGGGTAACCCGTCGCCCGGCACTGGAACAGCATGATTGATCTGAGCTTTTCCTGAGCTTGGCGCACAGCTGCCTTCCGGTTGAGGCCCCTCAGTCATGCTCATGCCCCGTCGGGCCGCTCGCTTCTTGCGCCCGCCGCAGGGTCGGTCACGACATCTTCCGGGACGGATTCCGCGAAGCCGTCGTCGGTCCGCGGCGGCGTGATCATCGGCCGCAGCGGCACGGTGATGAACGTCGACGGCAGCGACGGCGCGTTCTCCCGCCCCGCGTTGGCGATCACCACGGCGATGTAGGGCAGCACCGCCCCCAGCACCAGTGCCACGATCGCCACGTGCCGTTCGACGTTCCAGAGCGAGGCCGCGAGGATCACCGACACGGTACGGACCGACATCGAGATGACATACCGGCGCTGCCGACCGCGCACGTCCTCCTGGAGGCCCGTCCGGGCTCCGGTGATCCGGAACACCTGGGCGTTGCCACCGCCATGCTGCTTCCGCATCACATTCCACCATCCGCCCGCATCGGACTCCCCGGCCCGTACCCGGTCCGTGACCGGTCGGGAACGCCGGCCCGCACAGCCTCCACGGTACGCCGCGGCTCCGCCGCCTACGAGACCGGGGCATCTCCCGTCTGCGCGAACGGCCTGCGCACTCCCGCGTACGCGACCTGCGCCCTCCCGCGTACGACGTACCCGACGTGCGTCGTACGGCCGACCGGCCGACACTGGGCGTAGTGCTCACGTCGAGCCGGACGAGGAGGCAGCCATGGGCTGGTTGTGGGCGATCATCGTGGGGTTCCTGCTCGGTCTCATCGCCAAGGCGATCATTCCCGGCAAGCAGCACAGCCCACTCTGGCTGACCACCATCTTCGGCATGCTCGGCGCGATCGCCGGCAACGCCATCGCCGGCGCCGCCGGCGTCGCCGCAACCCCCGGCATCGACTGGAGCCGGCACGCCTTCCAGCTCGTGGCCGCGATCATCATCGTCGCCCTCGGCGACATGGCCTACATGGCGATGTGGGGCAACAAGAAGAGGCAGCGGGCCTGACGGGACGTACGACGGAGGGGGCGGCATTCGATGCCGCCCCTCCGCCTTGCCCCGTTGGTTCAGCCGTTGGTTCAGCCGCCGGTGACCTCGACCGCCGCCAGGTTCTTCTTGCCCCGGCGCAGCACCAGCCAGCGGCCGTGGATCAGGTCCTCCTTGGCGGGGACCGCGTCCTCGGCGGCGACCTTGACGTTGTTCACGTAGGCGCCGCCCTCCTTGACCGTGCGCCGCGCGGCCGACTTGCTGGGCACCAGGCCGACCTCGGCGAACAGGTCGACCACCGGGCCGAGTTCGGTGACCTGGATGTGCGGCACCTCGGACAGGGCCGCGGCCAGCGTCCTGTCGTCCAGCTCGGCCAGCTCGCCCTGGCCGAAGAGGGCCTTGGACGCGGCGACCACGGCGGCCGTCTGGTCGGCGCCGTGCACCAGCGTCGTCAGCTCCTCGGCCAGCGCGCGCTGCGCGGCCCGGGCCTGCGGACGCTCCTCGGTCTGCTTCTCCAGTTCCTCGATCTCCTCGCGGGACTTGAAGCTGAAGATGCGCAGGAACTTGGAGACGTCCCGGTCGTCCGCGTTCACCCAGAACTGGTAGAACGCGTACGGCGTGGTCATCTCGGGGTCGAGCCAGACCGTGCCGGACTCCGTCTTGCCGAACTTCGTGCCGTCGGCCTTGGTGATGAGCGGGGTGCCCAGCGCGTGCACCACGGCCTCGGGCTCGACCTTGCGGATCAGTTCCGTGCCCGAGGTGAGGTTGCCCCACTGGTCGCTGCCGCCGGTCTGCAGCGTGCAGCCGTACCTCCGGTACAGCTCCAGGAAGTCCATGCCCTGCAGGATCTGGTAGCTGAACTCGGTGTAGCTGATGCCCGCGTCGGAGTTGAGCCGCCGGGCCACGGCCTCCTTGGCGATCATCTTGTTGACCCGGAAGTGCTTGCCCACGTCCCGCAGGAACTCGATGGCCGACAGACCCTGGGTCCAGTCCAGGTTGTTGACCATGACCGCCGCGTTCGAGCCGTCGAAGTGCAGCAGCGGCTCGATCTGGGCGCGCAGCCGCTCGACCCAGCCGGCCACGACCTCCGGTGCGTTCAGCGTGCGCTCGGACGTCGGCTTCGGGTCGCCGATCAGGCCCGTGGCACCCCCGACCAGCGCCAGCGGCCGGTTCCCCGCCTCCTGGATGCGGCGCATCGTCAGGATCTGCACGAGGTTGCCGAGGTGCAGGCTGGGCGCGGTCGGGTCGAAGCCGCAATAGAACGTGACGGGACCGTCCGCGAACGCCTTTCGCAATGCGTCCTCGTCCGTGGAGAGGGCGATGAGCCCCCGCCACTTCAGCTCGTCGACGATGTCCGTCACGGTTCTCGTGTCTCCTTGGTGATCTTCGGGCAGTCGGGTGACAGCCGACTACGAGGTTATACGCCCTGACTGACAGAGCTCATGTTGAAATCCGGGATGCGCAGCGCGGGCATCGCGGCCCGGGTGAAGTAGTCGCTCCACTCCCTCGGCAGGGTCTTCTCCGTGCGCCCGGCCTCCGTCGCCCGGCCCAGCAGGTCCACCGGCGACTCGTTGAACCGGAAGTTGTTGACCTCCCCGGTCACCTCGCCGTTCTCGACCAGGTACACACCGTCCCGGGTCAGGCCCGTCAGCAGCAGCGTCGCCGGGTCGACCTCGCGGATGTACCACAGGCAGGTCAGCAGCAGCCCGCGCTCGGTGCCGGCGACCATCTCCTGAAGGGAGCGGTCCGTGCCGCCGTCCAGGATCAGGTTGCCGATCGCCGGGGCGACGGGCAGCCCGGTCAGGTCCGCGCTGTGCCGGGTGGTCGTCAGGTGCTTCAGCTCGCCGCCGCCGATCCACTCGGTTGCGTGGACGGGCAGCCCGCTGTCGAACACCGACTGGTCGTCCCGCGAGGAGTGCGCGACCACGAAGGGGGCGCACTCGAGACCCGGCTCGTTCGGGTCGCTGCGCAGGGTCAGCGGCAGCTCGCTGAGCTTCTCGCCGACGCGCGTGCCACCGCCCGGCTTGGAGAACACCGTGCGCCCCTCGACCGCGTCCCGGCCCGACGACGACCACATCTGGTAGATCAGCAGGTCCGCGACCGCGGTCGGCGGCAGCAGTGTCTCGTAGCGGCCCGCGGGCAGGTCGATCCGCCGCTCGGCCCAGCCGAGGCGTTCGGCGAGCTCCGCGTCCAGCGCCGCCGGGTCGACGTCCTTGAAGTCCCGCGTGGACCGCCCCGCCCACGCCGAGCGCTTACGGTCCGGGGACTTGGCGTTCAGCTCCAGCGTGCCGTTGGGTTGGTCGAACCGGAGGCGCAGCCCCGTCGACGTACCGAGATAGGTCGATACGAGCTCGTGGTTGGCGAAGCCGTACAGTTCGCGGCCGCCGGCACGCGCGCGTGCGAACGACTCGCCGAGTGCCGGCGCGAAGTCCGCGAACACCGCCGACGAGGTCTCGGCGGGCGCGTCGGTGAAGTCGGGGGACTCCGGTACGTCCGTGACCAGCGGCTGTGCGTCCTCGGCGGGCCCGGCCCCGCGCGCGGCGGCCTCGGCGGCCCGGACGAGGGGCTCCAGCTCGGCCGCGGTCACGGCGGACCTCGACACGACACCGGAGGCCGTGCCCTCCTTGCCGTCGACGGTCGCGATGACGGTGAGCGTGCGCCCGCGCGTGACGCCGTTCGTGGTCAGCGCGTTGCCGGCCCAGCGCAGGTTGGCCGTGGAGTGCTCGTCGGCGATCACGACGCAGCCGTCGGCCCGGGACAGTGCGAGGGCCCGTTCGACGACCTCGTGCGGCTTGTTCGTACGCGGGCTCATCGACCGGCCTCCTGCGTGGTGTTCAGAATGTTGACGCCCTTGAAGAGGGCCGACGGGCAGCCGTGGGAGACGGCCGCGATCTGGCCCGGCTGGGCCTTGCCGCAATTGAAGGCGCCGCCCAGGACGTACGTCTGGGGGCCGCCGACGGCCGCCATGGAACCCCAGAAGTCGGTGGTCGTCGCCTGGTAGGCGACGTCCCGCAGCTGCCCGGCGAGCCGCCCGTTGACGATCCGGTAGAACCGCTGCCCGGTGAACTGGAAGTTGTAGCGCTGCATGTCGATGGACCAGGACCGGTCCCCGACGACATAGATGCCTCGGTCGACGGCGCCGATCAGGCCCTCCGTCGACAACCCGGCCGGGTCCGGCTGCAGCGACACGTTGGCCATGCGCTGCACGGGCACGTGGGCGGGGGAGTCGGCGAAGGCGCACCCGTTGGACCGGTCGAAGCCGGTCAGCTTCGCGATGCGCCGGTCCAGCTGGTAGCCGACCAGCGTCCCGTCCTTGACCAGGTCCCAGGACTGGGCCTCGACGCCCTCGTCGTCGTACCCGACGGTCGCCAGGCCGTGCTCGGCGGTGCGGTCGCCGGTGACGTTCAACAGCTCCGAGCCGTACTTCAGCTTGCCGAGCTGGTCGAAGGTGGCGAAGGAGGTGCCGGCGTAGGCGGCCTCGTAGCCGAGGGCCCGGTCCAGCTCGGTGGCGTGGCCGATGGACTCGTGGATGGTCAGCCACAGGTTGGACGGGTCGATCACCAGGTCGTACAGGCCCGGCTCGACGCTCGGCGCCCGCAGCTTCTCGGCGAGCAGCTCCGGAATCTGCGCGAGCTCGCTCTCCCAGTCCCAGCCGGTGCCCGTGAGGTACTCCCAGCCGCGCCCGACGGGCGGCGCGAGGGTGCGCATGGAGTCGAACTCGCCGCTGGAGTCGTCGACCGACACTGCGGTCAGCTGCGGATGCAGCCGCACCCGCTGCTGCGTCGTCACGGTCCCGGCCGTATCGGCGTAGAACTTGTTCTCGTGCACGGTGAGCAGCGAGGCGTCGACGTGGTCGACGCCGTCGGCCGCAAGCAGCCGCGCGCTCCACTCGGCCAGCAGCCCCGTCTTCTCCTCATCCGGCACGGTGAACGGATCGATCTCGTACGACGAGATCCACGTCTTCTCGGCGTGCACGGGCTCGTCGGCGAGCTCGACGCGCTCGTCCGACCCGGCCGCCGCGATGACCTGGGCGGAGAGCTTCGCCATCGCCACGGCCTGCGAGGCGACCTTCGCGGCGGTGTCCAGCGTCAGGTCCACACCGGAGGCGAACCCCCACGTACCGCCGTACACGACCCGCACCGCGTACCCCAGGTCGGTGGTGTCCGACGACCCGGCGGGCCGGGCGTCCCGGAAGCGCCAGGACGCACTGCGCACCCGCTCGAACCGGAAGTCGGCGTGCTCGGCACCGAGAGCACGCGCGCGTGCCAGCGCGGCGTCCGCCAACGCGCGCAGGGGAAGTGCCGTGAAGGCTTCGTCGATGGAATGAGGCACCGAGGTCTCTCCCTGTTGTCGTGACCTGTGGTTGCACCGAGTTGTCGTGACCTGTGGTTGCACCGAGTTGTCGTGACCTGTGGTTGCACCGATCATGTCGCGCGAGCCGACCCGCGGACCACAGGTTTCCGGGCCGATTCTGCTGTTTTCTGTAGGGACTCGACAGTGAGTCCCCCACGCCACTGTCGGTGCCCGATTGTCCGCGGACGTGGCGGGACCGATAGGTTTTCCGGGAAGCCGCCTGTCATCCAGGTGTTCGGGCGGGGGCATCAGACCGCTATCGAAAGGGTGATCCGTTGAGCCGCTCGGTTCTCGTCACCGGAGGCAACCGGGGCATCGGCCTCGCCATCGCCCGCGCGTTCTCCGACGCCGGCGACAAGGTCGCGATCACGTACCGTTCGGGGGAGCCGCCGGCCGGCTTCCTCGCCGTCAAGTGCGACATCACCGACCCCGAGCAGGTGGAGCAGGCCTACAAGGAGATCGAGGCCGAGCACGGGCCGGTCGAGGTGCTCGTCGCCAACGCCGGCGTCACCCGGGACCAGCTGCTGATGCGCATGTCCGAGGAGGACTTCACCTCGGTCATCGACACCAACCTCACCGGCACCTTCCGCGTCGTCAAGCGCGCCAACCGCGGCATGCTGCGCGCCAAGAAGGGCCGGGTCGTCCTGATCTCCTCGGTCGTCGGTCTGCTCGGCTCGGCGGGGCAGGCCAACTACGCCGCCTCCAAAGCCGCCCTGGTCGGCTTCGCGCGCTCCCTCGCCCGTGAGCTGGGCTCGCGCAACATCACCTTCAACGTCGTCGCCCCCGGCTTCGTCGACACCGACATGACCAGGGCGCTCAACGACGAGCAGCGCGCGAACATCGTGTCGCAGGTGCCGCTCGGCCGCTACGCGCAGCCGGAGGAGATCGCCGCGGCGGTGCGGTTCCTCGCCTCGGACGACGCCTCGTACATCACTGGAGCCGTCATCCCCGTTGACGGCGGACTGGGAATGGGTCACTGAACACCATGAGCGGAATTCTCGAGGGCAAGCGCGTCCTTATCACCGGTGTGCTGATGGAGTCCTCCATCGCTTTCCACACCGCCAAGCTGGCCCAGGAGCAGGGCGCCGAGATCATCCTGACCGCGTTCCCGCGGCCCACGCTGACCGAACGCATCGCCAAGAAGCTCCCGAAGCCGACCAAGGTCATCGAGCTCGACGTCACCAACGACGAGCACCTCGGCCGCCTGGCCGACGTCGTCGGCGAGGAGCTCGGCGGCCTGGACGGCGTCGTCCACTCCATCGGCTTCGCGCCGCAGGACGCGCTCGGCGGCAACTTCCTCAACACGCCGTTCGAGTCGGTGGCCACCGCCATGCACGTCTCGGCGTTCTCGCTGAAGTCGCTGACCATGGCCTGCCTGCCGCTGATGCAGAACGGCGGCTCGGTGGTCGGCCTCACCTTCGACGCCCAGTACGCCTGGCCGCAGTACGACTGGATGGGCCCGGCCAAGGCCGCCCTGGAGGCCGTCAACCGCTACCTCGCCCGCGACCTGGGCAAGCAGAACATCCGCTGCAACCTCATCTCCGCGGGCCCGATCCGCTCCATGGCCGCCAAGTCCATCCCGGGCTTCGCCGAGCTGGCCTCCGTGTGGGACACCCGTGCCCCCCTGGAGTGGGACCTGAAGGATCCCGAGCCGGCCGGCCGCGGTGTCGTGGCGCTGCTGAGCGACTGGTTCCCGAAGACCACCGGCGAGATCGTCCACGTGGACGGCGGCCTGCACGCCGTCGGCGCGTGATCGCTGCCGCTCAGGCCCGGCCGACAGGTGAAGGCCCGCATCCCAAGGGGCGCGGGCCTTCGGCGTACCGGCCGCCGCGGGGACGGTGATGCACCCACAGGGCCGTCATAGGGCTGTCATGCGGCTGCGGTGCGGAGTGGTGTCCACGTCGTCGGCGCCCCGCTTCCCGCAGCGCGAGCGGTAGCGGGCGTCACCCGCTCGGCCTACCTGGCCGGGCGGAGGAGGCCGGCGACCGCGCACGCTGGGATTACGCCTTCACCACGGTGAATCCCTCCCCAGCACGGCCGAGGAGGTCGCCCTTGTGCGCCTGTCCCGCAGCGTGGCCTCAGTGACCGTGGCCGTCGCTTTCGTACTGTCCCTGCCGTACGAGGCGATGCCGCACGCGCGCGTGCACGCCGAGAAAACCACAGCGTCCGAGCCGTTCGGCGCGACCTGCCGCACCCGCGTCACCGGCTCCCGTGTGACCGCCTACTGCCACAACCCGTATCCGTTGACCGACCGCGTCAGCCTCCACGTCGAGTGCGCCCGCTGGTGGGACCTCGACAGCGACGGCTCCCCGGTGGACACGGGGCCCGCGCAGACCGTACGGCTGACCGGCCGCTGCTGGATGGAGGTCCGCTCGGTGTGGGTCAGCCACCAGCGGGCTTCCTGAACCGGCCCGGCCGGCACAGGAAGGGGTAGCTCGCGGCCTCCGCGCCCGCCGCCTGGGCGTCGCCCGTGCGGATCGCGTCGAGCAGCCGCGTGTGGTCCATGTACGTCTGAGGGGTCAGCTCCTCGCCGACGTCCGCGCGCAGCCAGTCCCGCAGCACCTCGCCCAGGTCCGCGTACATCGCGGTCATGACGTCGTTGTGGGAGGCGGCCACCACCGCGAGGTGGAACGTCGCGTCCGCGGCCACGAAGGCCTCCGCGTCACCGGACTCCCAGGCCTCCTCCCGCCGCTGGAGCAGCCCGTCGAGCTGCTTGAGGTCCTTCTCCGTGCGCCGTTCGGCGGCCAGCTTCGCCGCGGCCGACTCCAGCGTGGAGCGCAGCTCTGCGATGTGCCGCGGGTCGGCGTCGGCGAAGCGGCGGTGCATCACGCCCGCCAGCTCGCTGGTCGCCACGACGTACGTGCCGGAGCCCTGGCGGATGTCCAGCAGGCCGTTGTGCGCGAGCGCGCGGACGGCCTCGCGGACGGTGTTGCGGGCGACGCCGAGCTGCTCGACCAGCTCGGGCTCCGTCGGGATGCGGGAGCCGACCGGCCACTCGCCCGAGGTGATCTGGTTCCGCAGCGCGGCGATGACTTGCTCGGACAGTGCCGACCGGCGGGGATGGCTCAGGGGCATGGCACACCTTCGCACGCGAGGCCCGGAAGCCGGCTACCAGGCCATGGACAACCAATCATCCCACGATTCTATGATGGGTCTCATGGCAAGCGAGGAAACCCGGACGACGACGTCAACGACCGAACGACCCCCGGCCGCGACCGCCGCCTCCCGGGAATCCCGGGGAGCCGCCACGCGCGCGTGGACGACGCGCCTGGTCGTCGTCGGGGTCGTGCTGTCCGCCCTGAACCTCCGCCCCGCCATCACCAGCCTCGGCGCGCTTCTGGAGGAGGTCCGCGACGGGCTTGGCATGAGCGGCAGCGTGGCCGGACTGCTCACCTCAGTGCCCCCGCTCTGCTTCGCCGCCTTCGGCGTCACGGCGCCCCGGCTCGCCCGCCGCTTCGGACCGGCCGCGGTGGTGTGCGCGGGCATGATCGCCATCACGGCCGGACTGCTGATCCGGCCGTACGCGGGGAGCACGGCCGCTTTCCTGGCCGCCAGCGCCCTCGCGCTCATGGGCATCGCCGTCAGCAACGTCCTGATGCCGGTCATCGTCAAGCGCTGGTTCCCCGACCGGGTCGGTTCCATGACCGGCCTGTACTCCATGGCCCTCGCCCTCGGTACCTCGGCCGCCGCCGCGGTGACCGTGCCCATGACGGGGCTGCTGGGCGGAAGTTGGCAGTCGGGGCTCGCCGTGTGGGCGGCGCTCGCGGCGGTGGCCGTCCTGCCGTGGCTGCCGCTCGTACCGGACCGGGGAACGACGCAGGCCCAGCCCTGGCAGGAACCCGCGCGCACGGAGCAGCCCCCCGCGCTGCGGATCACCCGGAGCCGTACCGCCTGGGCGCTGGCCGTCTTCTTCGGGCTCCAGGCCACCGCCGCCTACATCACCATGGGCTGGATGCCGCAGATCTTCCGCGACGCGGGTGTGCCCGCGGGCACGGCCGGAGTGCTCCTCGCCGTCACGATGGTGATGGGCGTGCCGCTGGCCTTCGTCATCCCGCGCGTGGCCACCCGGCTGCCCCACCAGGGCCCGATCGTGCTCGCGCTCGGCGTCTGCGGCCTCGTCGGCTACGCGGGCCTGTACTTCGCGCCGGCCGGGGGCGCCTGGGCCTGGGCGCTCCTCCTCGGCGTCTCCAACTGCGCCTTCCCGCTGGCGCTCACGATGGTCGGGATGCGGGCCAGGACCGGCGCGGGCGTGGCCCAGCTGTCGGCGTTCGCGCAGAGCACCGGCTATCTGATCTCCATCCCGGGACCCCTGCTGGTCGGCGTGCTCTACCAGAGCAGCGGCGGTTGGGGGCTGCCCATCGCGCTCATGACCGGCCTGATGGTCCCGCAGATGGTGGTGGGCTTCCTGGCGGGGCGCGACCGCACGGTGGAGGACGAGGCGGGTCGCTGACGCGCCCCGGCGGATCCGTCCCGGGCGCGGGGTGCGAGACTGGCCGTATGCCTGTGCTCGACCCGAACCCGCAGAACAGCCAGAAGAAGATGCTGCTCGTCTTCGGCGCGTTCTTCGCCGTCTTCGTGCTCATCGCCGTCATCGCGACCCTCGTGTCCCCGTGACCCCGCCTCCGCGGGCCCGGTGGTGGGGTTAACCCCCCATCCCCTAGGGGGCGAGGGTCAGGGTCAAGTGGGTGGATCACCGGATGGGTCGGAGCGCGCGGATTCCGTAGCTTCGAGGTGTGACCGCGGGACGCGGTCCACGGACCACTCGAAGACCAGCGGAGGCAGTCATGTCGGCCCGTACGCACACCCGGCCCCACCCGGCGACCACGGGCGGCGTCGACATCCGGTTGCCGTGGTGGGCCCTGGCCCTGCCGGCCCTCGCCTTCGTCACGCTGCTCGTCCTGATACTGAACCCGTCGGACGCCCACCCGGCCACCGGCGACCCCGCGATCACCCAGCTGTTCCAGCGCGCCCAGGAGTTGCTCGCCCGCTGAAGCGGCCCGCGGGCAGCGCCGGGCCGGGGTCCGGTCCCGCCCGTGCCGTCGGGGTCCGGTCCCGCCCGTGCCGTCGGGGTCCGGTCCCGCCCGTGCTGCCGGGGTCCGGTGCCCGCCCGTGCCGCCGGGGTCGGGAGCCCGCCCCGCACTGCCGGGGTCGGGAGCCCGCCCCGTGCTGCCGGGGTGCGGGACCCGGGCCGCGCGGGCGCGTCACCCGAGAAAGCCGCATGTCAACTCCCTGCGCCCTGTGGCCTGTTTCATGCGAAGCTGGGTCCCATGAGCGTCGCAGAACCCCGCAGGATTGTCCTCTTCCGGCATGCGAAAGCCGACTGGCCACAGGTGACCGACCACGAGCGACCGCTCGCTGAGCGGGGCCGCAAGGACGCCGCAGTCGCCGGACGCAAGCTGGCCGACTCCGGTATCTCCTTCGATCTGGCCCTGTGCTCCACCGCGACCCGGACCCGCGAGACCTGGAAGCTCGCCGTCCATGAGCTGCCGCAGCGGCCGAAAACCGTCTATGAGGAGCGGATCTACGATGCCTCCCCCGGCGAGCTGATCGCCGTGCTCAACGAGATCCCGGACGACGTGCAGAACCTGATCGTGGTGGGCCACAACCCGGGCATCCAGGGCCTGGCCGAGGTCCTGTCCGGCTCGGCGGAGGCCGAGGCCCGCGAGCGGATGAGCCGCCGCGGCTTCCCGACCGCCGCCTTCGCCGTCCTGTCCTTCGACGGCTCCTGGAAGAGCCTGGAACCGGGCGTGGCCACGCTGCTCGACTACTGGGCGCCGTCGGAGTAGGCCGACAGCTCGCACAAGGAGCAGCCCAAGAGCTCACGCAAGGAGCAGCCCAAGAGCTCACGCAGGGGGCCCGGCACCCGCGAGCGCGAGGTGCCGGGCCTTGCGCCGTCCGGACGCTGGGTCCGTCCCGCGTGCTCACTTGGTCCGAGGTGCTGGTCCGCCCGGGGTGCTCGGTCCGCCCCGGGCGCTCAGTGCTCCTCGTGCGCGTCCGCCGCCTCGACCTCTTCGCGGGTGACACCCAGCAGGTACAGGACCGTGTCGAGGAACGGCACGTTCACCGCGGTGTGCGCCGCCTCCCGCACCACCGGCTTGGCGTTGAAGGCGACCCCGAGACCGGCCGCGTTCAGCATGTCCAGGTCGTTGGCGCCGTCGCCGATCGCCACGGTCTGCGCCAGTGGTACGCCCGCCTCGGCGGCGAACCGGCGCAGCAGCCGCGCCTTGCCCGCCCGGTCCACGATCTCGCCGGTGACCCGGCCCGTCAGCTTCCCGTCGACGATCTCCAGCGTGTTGGCCTGGGCGAAGTCCAGCCCCAGCCGCTCCTTGAGATCGTCCGTGACCTGGGTGAACCCGCCCGAGACGACGCCGACTTGGTAGCCGAGCCGCTTCAGGGTGCGGATCAGGGTGCGGGCGCCCGGGGTCAGCCGGACCTCGCTGCGCACCTTGTCCACCACCGAGGCGTCCAGCCCCTCGAGCAGCGCCACACGCGCGTGCAGCGACTGCTCGAAGTCCAGCTCCCCGCGCATCGCGGCCGCCGTCACCTCGGCGACCTTGTCCTCGCAGCCGGCGTGGGCGGCGAAGAGCTCGATCACCTCGTCCTGGATGAGCGTCGAGTCCACGTCCATGACGACCAGGCGCTGCGCCCGCCGGTGCAGGCCCGCCGCGACGACCGCGACGTCGACGCCGAGTGCCGCCGCGTCCGTCACCAGGGCGGTGCGCAGCGGCTCCGTCTCCACACCCGACACCGCGAACTCGACCGCCGTCACCGGGTACTTGGCCAGTCGGAAGATGCGGTCGATGTTGCCGCCGGCCTTGGTGATGCGCGCGGCGATCTGCGCGGTCGCCTCCGCGGTGAGCGGGTGGCCGAGGACGGTGACCAGCGAGCGTCCGAGGCCGCGCGGCCGGTTGTCGCCGTGGCCGGAGATGATCTCCGCCTGCATCTTCATCGACTCGGCCCAGCTGTGCACGGTGGCCCGCAGATCGCCCTCCAGCCCGGCGGGCGGCAGGGTCACGAGCGCGCACAGCACCATCCGGCCACGGGTGACGACCTGCTCGATGTCGACCACGTCGACGGAGTAGGCCGCGAGGGTGTCGAACAGGCCGGCCGTGATGCCCGGCCTGTCCTTCCCGAAGATCTTGACGAGCAGGGTGGGAACGTCGGAGGTCTGCGAAGCGCTCATGGTGTTTCCACCGTATCCGGCACCCAGTGCCTCGTGCCCCTCAGGTCCGCCTGGCGGACAGGGAACACTGGGTGTCGAACAGGCGGCAGGGACCTGACGGCTCGGTCACGGCTCCGGGTGCGCACGGCGCGCCGGACCCCGTTTCCTCGCCCGCTTGCGGCTCGGCGTCCGCCCGCGCGGCGAACGGTTCGACGTCTTCCCGGGGCACGGTCACTTCTTGGGCGCCTTCGGCGCCCTCGGCGGGGGCGGTGGGGGCGGCGGCGGAGGACCCTCGTCCGGTGGTGGCGGAGGCCGGTCCCCCGGGCGGGGGCGGCGCTGCGGTGGGCGCGGGGGCGGGGCGATGGGCCCGGCCACCGTCGGCGCGCCGTACATGTCGTCGGGCGGTCGCGCCGGCCGAGGCTGCCGTGCCGTTTCGTCGGACGCCCGCGCACCACCCCGGGGTCCGGTCGGCCCGGAGGGGAACGGTCCGCCCGACTGCCGTCGGTTCTCCGGCGGCCGGGCGTCCTCCGGCTCCCGCAGCTCGTCGGGCAGCCGGAGATACGGATTGGTGGCCGGGTTCGGCGGCCGGTACGGCGTACTGGGCGCGTACGGGCTGCCCTGCCCCGCGGAGTCCGGGACCCCGGCGCCTTCCGCCGGAGCCGGTACCTCCGCGTCACCCAGTGCCAACGGCGCCGCCCGCCGCCCCGCGGCCCCTGTCGCGTCGGCCAGCAGCCCACCGACGGCCCCGGCCCCGGCACCCCACGCGGCGCCCAGCAGCAACGCCGTGCCCAGGTGCCCGTGCAGCTCGATCCCCGCGCCGAACACGTCGAAGCCGAGCACGGACAGCGAGGCTCCCACGGAGACCTCCGTCAGCCACGTGAGCAGCGGAAACGTCAGCGCGGCCACGACCCCCAGCCGCAGCGCACACCGCCCGGCGAAACCAAGGGCACCGGGACTCCGTGCCCCGGCCCCCACCGGTGTCCGCACCGCCGTCAGCACCCCGGCGAGCAGCATCATCAGCGCCGCGGCGACCCCCAGCAGCCACACCCGCCCGTCCAGATCGGCCAGATGCCCGACCGTGACCGGCTGGTCCGCGTGCACGGTCAGCAGCTTGTCCAACGGATCCGGCAGCAGCTTGGCCAGCTCCCCGGTCGCCTTGCCGTCCCATGGCACGAACAGGCCGATGGGGATGCCGAGCCACACCCCGTTGGGTGCACCCAGCAGTGCCGCCCCGGCGATGCGCCTGGGGTGGGCGTCGCCGATCGTCGCGTACGCCGCCGCCGCGAGCCCGGCGACCACCGCGACCAGCAGCACCGCGACGAGCGCGGACACGGCCGGCCGTACCACCCGGTGCACCGCTTCCCAGCCGCGCGGCAGCGGAGTGCGGCGCGAGGCGAGCAGCGCGATCAGCAGGATCCCGGCCGACCAGCCGAGCCCGCCGAGCAGCGTGGGCGCCGTGTCGACGGTGAAGCCGACCGCTGCCTTGGCGTCGATCAGCTTGCCGATCTTGTCGGGCAGCAGTCCGCCGATGTTCCCCAGGTCGCCGAGCCCGGGGATCTGCACGCCCCCGGACCCGCCGGCACCGGGCAGTTTGTCGAGTCCTGGCGAACCCCCGTCGATCGTGATGACGTCGTGCCCCGCCCAGGCCAGCCCGCTCAGCGTCACCACGAAGAGCGACACCACCGCCCCTGCGCGCGCGAGGAGTTCGGACGGGGGGATCACAACTCCGGCCCCGCGCAAGGACCGCAGGAAGAACCACGACAGAAGGAGCGCGCCGACCAGGCTCACACCCAGTGGCGTGATCTCGATGGCGGTGTGCGCCTGCGCCCCTTTCAGACCGAACGCGGACACATCGCCGGACGGCGTGACCGAACCACCCGCCCCAAGTGCCACCACCGCCGCGGTCATCGGTCCGAGTGACCCGGCCGAGTCCGCCTCCAGCAGGTGCAGGCCCAGCGCGGCCGTGCCCGCCATGCCTATCAACGCCCAGCTCACGGAGGCGATCGCGGACAGCAGCACGTCTCCCCACGGCAACCGTGCGCCGTGCCGTGCGGTCTCGACACCCTTGGCAGCGCTCATGGCAGACCCCCCGATCCGCGGTGCGGCGCGACCGCCGCGCATGTCCCCCTCGCGGGGGATTACCACTCTCCGGCCCGGTTTCAACCCCGTCAACGGAAACAGTCGAAGCGCGCGTACCCACTCTTCACCAGGCCCGACTCACTAGGCCCGACTTTCGGTCAGAGGGTGGAGCCTGAAATAGTTCCCCACGATGTTCGACATCCCTAGACTCCCTGTGATGGGGGTAACTCGGGGGACAACTCAGTGGGGCATGGAGTGCCGGAACTCGTACTGGAATCAAACGGACGGACCTGGACGCTCGACCCGTCCAGGCCATACACCCTCGGACGCGATCCGCAGGGAGACATCGTGTTCGACGACGCCAGGGTCTCCTGGCGCCACGCCACGATCAGCTTCAACGGCCGCAGTTGGGTCATCGAGGACCACGGCAGCACCAACGGCACGTTCGTGCAGGGCCAGCGGATCCATCAGATGGAGCTCGGCCCCGGCTCGGCGGTGCACCTCGGCAACGCGACCGACGGACCGCGCCTGAACCTCTCCGGCGCCGCGGCCGCCGTCGCCACGCCGCAGGCCCAGCCCGAGCAACAGCCGTACGCCGCCCAGGGCGCGGGCCCCGGCTGGAGCCGGCAGGTGCCCCCGCAGCAGTCGGCCCCGCAGGCCGGTTGGCAGCAGTCGCAGCAGGCGGCTCCGCAGATCCCGCAGCAGCAGGGCCCCGGTGGTGGCGCGGGGGCGCCGCCGGTCTACGGCGACCGCAGCCCGACCACGTTCCACCAGTTCTCGCTGGGCCGCGTGATGCGCATCGGCCGTGCCCTGGAGAACGACCTGGTCGTCTCCGACCTCCAGGTCTCCCGCAACCACGCGGAGTTCCACGTCACGCCCGACGGCCGCTTCGAGATCCGCGACCTGGGTTCGCACAACGGCACGTACGTCAACGGCCAGCCGATCCCCAAGGGCGGCTCCGCGGTGCTGGGCCCGACCGACATCGTGGGCGTCGGCCACTCGACGTTCCGGATCGTGGGCGACCGGCTCGAGGAGTTCGTCGACACCGGTGAGGTCTCCTTCTCCGCGCGCCACCTGACCGTGACGGTCGACGGCGGCAAGCAGATCCTCAAGGACGTCTCCTTCGGAGTTCCGGAGAAGTCGCTGATCGCGGTGATCGGCCCGTCCGGCTCCGGCAAGTCGACGCTGCTGAAGGCGCTCACCGGTTACCGCCCCGCCGACCAGGGCGAGGTCCTCTACGACAACCGGAACCTCTACAAGCAGTTCGCCGAGCTGCGCCAGCGCATCGGTCTGGTCCCGCAGGACGACATCCTGCACAAGGAGCTGACCGTCAAGAAGGCCCTGAAGTACGCGGCCAAGCTGCGCTTCCCGGCCGACACCACGGCCGCCGAGCGCGAGGCGCGCATCGACGAGGTGCTGCGCGAGCTGAAGCTGGACATCCACAAGGAGAAGAAGGTCACCTCCCTCTCCGGCGGCCAGCGCAAGCGCGTCTCGGTGGCCCTGGAGCTGCTCACCAAGCCGTCGCTGATCTTCCTGGACGAGCCGACCTCCGGCCTGGACCCGGGTATGGACCGCGACGTCATGCAGCTGCTGCGCGGCCTCGCCGACGACGGCCGTACGGTCCTGGTCGTCACCCACTCCGTGGCCGAGCTGGCGCTGTGCGACAAGCTGCTCGTGATGGCGCCGGGCGGCTCCGTCGCCTACTTCGGCCCGCCGGAGGAGGCGCTGAACTTCTTCGGCTACGACAGCTGGGCCGACGTCTTCTCCGCCTTCGAGAACTACCGCGACTACGACTGGGCGGGCCGCTGGAAGGGCTCGCAGCACTACCAGATGTACGCCGCGGACATCGACGCCGTTGCCCCGCAGTCCGTACACATGCCTTCGCCGCAGGCGATGAAGCCGCCCAAGCCGCAGGGCTGGGGCTCGCAGCTGCTGACCCTGATCCGGCGGTACGTGGCGGTCATCGCTTCCGACAAGGGCTTCCTGGCGCTGACGGTGATCCTGCCGGCGGTGCTCGGCGCGGTCAGCCTGCTGATCGACCACAACAAGGGCCTGCTGGTGAACCCGGTGAACCCGCGGACCGGCGTGCACATCCCGAACGGCACGGCGACCACCGTCCTGCTGATCCTCGCGGTCGGCGCGTGCTTCGCGGGCGCCGCGAACTCCGTCCGTGAGCTGATCAAGGAACGGGTCATCTACGAGCGGGAACGCGCGACCGGCCTGTCCCGCTCGGCGTACCTGATGTCCAAGGTGGTCGTGCTCGGTGCCGTCACTGTGCTGCAGGGCCTCATGGTCGGTCTGATCGGGTTCTCCAGCCGTGAGATCCCCGACAAGGGCCTGATCCTCGGCAACGCGACGCTGTTCGAGCTGTGCCTGCCGATCATGGCGCTCGGCTTCACCTCGATGATGTTCGGCCTGGTCATCTCCTCGCTGGTGAAGACCGCCGAGAAGACCATGCCGCTGCTGGTGATGTTCGCGATCGTCCAGGTCGTGTTCACCGGCTGCCTGTTCACCCTGAACGGCACTGTCGGCGTCAACCAGTTCTCCTACCTGATGCCGTCGCGCTGGGCGGTGGCCGCCGCCGGTGCCACGCTGGACTTCAACAACATCGCCCCGAACACCGACGATCCGACCAACACGGATCCGCTGTGGAACCACGAGGCCTCCGCCTGGGGGCTCGACATGGCTGCGCTGATCGTCATAGGCGTCATCTGCGGCTTCCTCGTGGCCCGCTTCCTGCGCCGCCACGAGCCGGAGGTCATGCGCAAGTAACCGCGCCCGTACGACACGAAGGGCGGCACCTCACATGGGGTGCCGCCCTTCCGCGTATCGTCAGAGGCCCGCGCCGACCTCAGTACGCGCTGTTGACGTTGTCGATCGAGCCGTACCGGTGGGCCGCGTAGTTGGCGGCGGCGGTGATGTTGGCGACCGGGTCGTAGATGTTCCACGACGTGCCGGCCACGTGGTAGGCGTTGAAGGTCGGCGGAATGACCTGGAGCAGACCCTTCGACGGGACGCCGTTGATGGCGTTGATGTCCCAGTTGTTGATGGCGTTCGGGTTGCCCGAGGACTCCCGCATGATGTTGCGGTGCAGCCCGCTGTAGGAGCCCGGGATGTTGTGCTGCTTCATGATGTCCAGCGCCTGCCGGATCCAGCCGTCCAGGTTGTTGGCGTAGGTCTTGGCGGCGACCGGCTGCATCTGCGGGCGCTGCGCGGAGCGGCTGGCGGCAGCCTTGGCCTGGCGCGCCTGCTCCGCCTTCTTCCGGGCGGCGGCCTGGGCGGCGGCCTTCTTCGCGGCAACCTCGGCCTTCTGCTTCGCGGCAACCTCGGCCTTCTGCTTCGCGGCGGCCTCGGCGGCGGCCTTCTTCCTGGCTTCGATGGCCTGGATCTTCAGGCTGGCGCCGGCGAGCTGGTCGGTGACGCTGGCCTTGACGTCCTTGATCGGCGCGGAGCTGAACTGCACCGGGGCCGAGGAGACGGCCTCGGTCGTGGTCGTCGTGTGCGCCTCGCCGGGAGCGGCGGAGAAGGCGAGGGCGGCGGCGCCGAGGGTGGCGACACCGGTGAGCGCGATCTTGTGGGTTTTGGTCAGGGCACGACTGCGACGGCGGATGCTGGTGTTTTCGAGCATGGGGAAATGGACCTCTTCGAGTAGCGCGGAGGTCGCTCTCCGGGCTGCGGGGAAAGGTGCTCTTCCCGCACGAACGCTGCGGACGGAACCCGCGGCGCTGAGCGACGGCAGCCATTGTTAGCGGCCGCAAAAACCGGAGGCAAAGGTGTGACGTACGATGCCCGCTAGTGGAGCGGGAACAGACGAAACGGGACAGACAGGGCCATCTGTCCCGTTCGCAAGGGGTTGCGTGTCTCCTATATCCGTTCGTACGTGATCCGCGTCCTATGCGCGTCCTCACATCGGCGGAAAGGTTTTCTCACCGACAGTTGCCACTGCAATGCTCTATGTGAGCGGTCTCCTCCGGGAGGAGGAGGTGCACATCGCCGAACTCGTGCCACAAGTAGTGGCCGCGCAGGGCCTGCTCATAACTTCGGTCGATCGCCGCCCGTCCCGCGACCGCCTCCAGCATCAGCAGATGCGAGGCCTCCGGTTCGTGCAGCCCGGTCAGCAGCCCGTCGACGACCCGCACCCCGCGCTCGGGCGTGACCACGAGATCGGTCCACCCGGCGGCCGCCCGGACCACCCCGTCCGGCCCGGTGGCGGACTCCACGGCCCGCACCGCCGTGGTCCCGACCGCGATCACCCGTCCCGCACCGGCCTTCGCCGCGTTGAGCAGCCGCGCCGACGCCTCCGGCACCGAGAACCGCTCCGGATACGGCGGCTCGTGCGCCTCGGTCGAGGCCACCCCCGTGTGCAGCGTGATCGGGGCGAACTGCACCCCCCGGCTCACCAGCTCCGCCACCAGCCGCGCCGTGAAGGGCCGCGCCGCACTCGGCATCTCCGCACTGCCCGCCCCGTCGGGGGACGGCACCGCGAACACCGTCTGGTACACGGACAGCGGCTGGTCCCGCTCCGTGTAGGAGTAGCGAATGGGCCGGCCGTGCTCCCGGAGCACCCCGAAGACCTCCGACCCCGCCGCCCGCGCCCACCACAACCGCTCGCTCCCCGCGCTGAGCGGCTCCTCCAGCACCAGCCGTACGCCCCCGGGCAGCTGCACCTGCGTACCCGCGGGCCCGCCCGCACGCGCGCGCGTGGTGCCCCGCCCGTCCGGATCCCGCAGCTCCACCGCCCAGCGCCCGTCGTCCCCGCGCGTGGAGAAGTGCACCACCACGCGCGCGTGCCCGATCCGCCCGTCCACCGCGGCGGCCAGCGTGGGGGAGGTGTTCACCACGAGCAGGTCTCCGGCCTCGAGCAGCCACGGCAGCTCCCCGAAGGTGTGGTGGGACACCTCCGTCCCACGCGACACCAACAGCCGTACGGCATCCCGGTCCAGCCCGGGGCCGCGCTGCTCGACCGGCACCCGCGCCGACAGCTCCTGCGGTACCTGCACCGCCGACGTCATCGCCCCTCCAGCAGGGACGGCGCCCCGTAGCGGCCGCTCACCGGACGCTCGTCCAGCAGCCGCAGGAAGGCCGGAACCACACTGGCCGGCGCAGGACGCGGCGCGTCGTCGTCCGGTACGGCCGCCGCGTACAGGTCGGTCGCCATGTCCCCGGGGTCGACCGCCCACACCCGCAGCTGCGGCTCCTCCACGGCGAGCACGGCCGCCAGGTGGTCCAGCGCCGCCTTCGACGCCCCGTAGCCGCCCCACATCTCGTAGGCCTCGGCGGCCGCGTCCGAACTGACGGTGATCAACGTGCCCGCCGCCGACTCCCGCAGCAGCGGCAGTGCCTCCTGGACCAGGCCCAGCGCGGCGACCGTGTTCACCTCCAGCGCCCGCCGCAGCCCCTCCAGGGGCAGCTCCGCCAGCCGTACCAGCGGCTCGGCCCCCAGCGCGCTCGCGTTGTGCACCACCAGGTCGACGCCCCCCAGCTTGCGCGCCGTCGCCACCAGCTCGGCCCGGTGCCCGGCGTCCGTGACGTCGCCGGGCAGGGCCTCCACCCGCGCTCCGTGCGCGGAGACGGCCCGAGCCGCCCGCGTGAGGACCCCGGCGTCCCTGGCGTCGAGCACCAGATCCCAGCCGCGCGCGGCCAGCGCCTCGGCCAGCGCCCGCCCCAGCCCCTTGGAAGCCCCCGTGATGATCGCTACCGGCATGACATCCGTCCCTTGTCGTGTGCGCCTCCTGATCGGCGTGGCGTTCACCGTAGGAACGGGGCACCCCGCACCGCCTCGGACGCGGGCCGCAAAGCGGCGGGGCCCTTCGCCCTAGGACGCCCGACGGGTCCCAGCCGCCCACCACACCCGCCCACGTCTGCGGCCCTAGGCCCACCGTCCTAGGCGGCGGCCGTCACAGGTCCGATCCGCGCTGTCACACCCCGCCGGTACCGTGAGGGCATGAGTCAAGGCCCCCGGTCCGGCCTCGCCGCGGTGAGCTCCGCGCTGCTGGCCATGAGCAGGCACCTCGAGGTGCGAGACGTCCTGAAGACGATCGTCGCCTCGGCCCGCGAGCTGCTCGACGCGCAGTACGCCGCCCTCGGCGTCCCGGACGACCACGGAGGTTTCGCCCAGTTCGTGGTCGACGGTGTCAGCGACGAGCAGTGGCGGGCCATCGGCCCGCTCCCGCGCCAGCACGGCATCCTCGCCGCGATGCTCCAGGAGGCAAAGCCCGAGCGCCTCGCCGACGTGCGCAAGGACCCGCGCTTCGAGGGCTGGCCGTCCGCCCACCCCGAGATGTCCGACTTCCTGGGCCTGCCCATCCGTGACGGCGACGAGGTCATCGGGGCGCTCTTCCTCGCGAACAAGAACTGCCCCAAACCAGAAGGAAGTTGCGGCTTCACCGAGGAGGACGAGGAACTCCTGTCGATCCTCGCCCAGCACGCCGCGATCGCCCTCACCAACGCCCGCCTCTACGAACGCAGCCGCGAGCTGACCATCGCCGAGGAGCGCTCCCGCCTCGCCCACGAGCTGCACGACGCGGTCAGCCAGAAGCTGTTCTCCCTGCGCCTGACGGCCCAGGCCGCCGCCGCCCTCGTCGACCGCGACCCGGTGCGCGCCAAGGGCGAGTTGCAGCAGGTGGCCGCGCTCGCCGCCGAGGCCGCCGACGAACTGCGCGCCGCCGTCGTGGAGTTGCGCCCCGCAGCCCTCGACGAGGACGGCCTGATCGGCACCCTCCGCACCCAGATCCAGGTCCTCGACCGCGCCCACACCGCGCGCGTGACCTTCGCCGCCCGTAGCTTCCGCGCGCTCCCGGCCGCCCAGGAGGAGGCCATGCTCCGCGTCGCCCAGGAGGCCCTGCACAACGCGCTGCGGCACTCGGGGGCGCAGCACGTCGACGTGACCCTCGACCGGCGCGGCTGCGGCGCCGTCCTCCGGGTCACCGACGACGGCAGCGGCTTCGACCCGAAGGCGGTACGCCGCGCCGGACGCCACCTCGGCCTGGTCTCCATGCGGGACCGGGCAAGCGGGGTCGGCGGCAGGCTGACGGTGGATTCGGCGCCCGGCAAGGGCACCGCGATCGAGATGGAGGTCCCCGGTGGCTGACCCAATCAAGGTGCTGCTCGTCGACGACCACCAGGTGGTCCGCCGGGGCCTGCGCACCTTCCTGGAGGTGCAGGACGACATAGAGGTCGTGGGCGAGGCGGCGGACGGCGCCGAAGGAGTCGCCCTGGCCGAGGAACTGAAGCCCGACGTCGTCCTCATGGACGTCAAGATGCCGGTCATGGACGGCGTCGAGGCGCTGCGCCGGCTCCGCGAACTCGACAACCCCGCGCGCGTGCTGATCGTCACCAGCTTCACCGAGCAGCGCACGGTGGTCCCGGCCCTGCGCGCGGGCGCCGCCGGGTACGTCTACAAGGACGTGGACCCCGACGCGCTCGCGGGTGCCATCCGCTCGGTGCACGCCGGGCACATCCTGCTGCAACCCGAGGTCGCGGACGCGTTGTTGTCCCAGGAGCGGGCCAACTCCGGCCAGGGCAGAGGAAGTTCGCTCACGGAGCGGGAACGCGAGGTGCTCGGCCTGATAGCGGACGGCCGCTCGAACCGCGAGATCGCCCGCGCCCTGGTGCTCTCCGAGAAGACCGTCAAGACCCATGTGTCGAACATCCTGATGAAGCTCGACCTCGCGGACCGCACCCAGGCCGCGCTGTGGGCCGTACGCCATGGCGTGACCGGCTGACACGTCTTGCCCACGGCAATACGGAAGGTTCCGCTCCGGACTGAGATTCATACCGTCGTGGGAATGTCCCCCAGATGGCGCATCCTCCGTGGATCTCCGCCGTTCTCCAGTGCGTGCTGCGGCGACTGCCGCGGCAGTCACAGGAGGGGTTAGAAGTGAAGAACCTGAAGAAGGCAGCGGCCGTGACGATGGTGGCCGGCGGTCTGATCGCGGCCGGTGGCGGTATGGCCTCCGCCACCAACGGCGCGTGGGCCGGCGGCCAGGCCGAGCACTCCCCGGGCGTCGTCTCGGGCAACCTCGTCCAGGCCCCCGTGGACATCCCGGTCAACGCCGTCGGCAACAGCGTCAACGTCATCGGCGTCCTGAACCCGGCCTTCGGCAACCTCGGCATCAACAACTGAGGCCCCCGCGCGTCCGTCGATGACCTCCGGCCTCCTGGGCACTCCCGGGAGGCCGGTCACTTCTCGGCGCAGGCCGGCGAAACTCAGCCCGTCCGGCGTTCGAGGACGAGACCGTGCAGACCGAAGCGGGGGCAGGAGGCGCTCACCCCGCTGCCGGACACCGGACAACCGGCGCTCACCGCACCCTCTTCTCCCGCTCCTCCACAACGGAGTTGTACGCAGCCACCTGCGCCCGCCGAGCCGTCCGCTCCACCGGCCGCAACGCAGCTGCCCGCGCCCCCATCTCCGCCGCACTCACGGCCCCACCGTGCCCGTTCTCGTACGCCAGGGACACCAGAATTCCCACCCGCTGCGCCAGCTCCAGCACCCGCACCGCCCGCGGTGGATACCCCGGCGCCAGCACCTCCCACCCCGGCCCGCCCGTCGCCCGACCACCCTCCCCCATCGAGGCGTTGCGCGCCGCCGCATCGACTCGCGCCCGATACGCGTCGATCGCCGCTTCCGCCACCGGCCCCGACGCGGCCACGTCAAGCCGCGACAACACCTCGGTCGCCTCCCGCAGGGCATCCGCCAGCTCCCGCTCGGCCTCACCCAGCGACGGCACATCGGCCGGCGGAGCCTCCCGCACCGGCAGCACCTGCCACACGACCTCGACATGCACATCACCGTCGGGCCCGGCCTCGTACACCTGAGGCACCAACCCCAACGCGGCGCCGTGGCAGATCACCGCCTCCTCGGCGTCCATCGCCCGCGCATTGAACTCCGGCGGCCCGCTCAGCCCCAGCGGATGCCCCGGCGCGGGCAGCGCGACCCGCAGCCCGGTCGCCCCCAGCGCCCGCAGCCGCCCCAGCGCGAGCGTGAGCCCGACGGGCGCCGACTCGCCGGGCAGCCCCTCCACCCGGTGGACGGCATCCTCGCCGACGATGGCGAGTACGGCGTCGTCCGGTGAGACAAGTCCGGCCAAAAGGGCGTTTCCCCATGCGGCAAGGCGTCCAGAGCGCGGTTCCGAGTGCATGCCCCCACCCTAAGGACCGGACCGATGGAACGGCCCGGCCGACCGGTGGCGTAGATTTCGTTGAGGGCTGCGTCCACCGGCGCGGCGGACCGAGCCACAGGCGTACGCGACAGCCGAGACCGGCACACTGCAAGGGGAGACAACGCGCTCATGAGCGATGTTCTGGAGCTTCAGGACGTATCCGTGGTCCGTGAGGGCCGGGCTCTGGTGGACCAGGTCTCCTGGTCGGTCAAGGAGGGCGAGCGCTGGGTCATCCTCGGCCCCAACGGCGCCGGCAAGACCACCCTCCTGAACGTCGCCTCCAGCTACCTCTTCCCCAGCAAGGGCACCGCCACCATCCTCGGCGAGACCCTCGGCAAGGTCGACGTCTTCGAGCTGCGCCCCCGCATCGGCGTGGCCGGCATCGCCATGGCCGAGAAGCTCCCCAAACGCCAGACCGTGCTGCAGACCGTGCTGACCGCCGCGTACGGCATGACGGCCGGCTGGCAGGAGGAGTACGAGGACGTCGACGAGCAGCGCGCCCGCGCCTTCCTCGACCGCCTCGGCATGAGCGACTACCTCGACCGCAGGTTCGGCACCCTTTCCGAGGGCGAGCGCAAGCGCACCCTGATCGCCCGCGCCCTGATGACCGACCCCGAGCTGCTGCTCCTCGACGAGCCCGCGGCCGGCCTCGACCTCGGCGGCCGCGAGGACCTCGTACGCCGCCTCGGCCGGCTCGCCCGCGACCCGATCGCCCCCTCGATGATCATGGTCACGCACCACGTCGAGGAGATCGCCCCCGGCTTCACCCACGTCCTGATGATCCGCCAGGGCAAGGTGCTGACCGCCGGTCCGATCGAGCTGGAACTCACCTCCCGCAACCTCTCCCTCTGCTTCGGTCTCCCGCTCGTCGTCGAACAGGTCGGCGACCGCTGGACCGCTCAGGGCCTCCCGCTGTCCTGAGCAGCCCCCCTTCGCGCCCTGTCCGCGGCACGACCCGCGGTTCTACCATGACCATGTGAACGACATCGACGCATGGGTGTGGTGGCTCGTCGGCGCGGCAGCACTCGGCATCCCGCTCGTGGTGACCGCGATGCCGGAGTTCGGCATGCTCGCGGTGGGTGCCGTCGCCGCCGCGGTCGTCGCCGGGCTCGGCTTCGACGTCGTGATTCAGGTACTCGCCCTCATCGTCGTCTCGGTCGCCCTCATCGCCGTCGTACGGCCCATCGCGGCCCGGCACAGCGCGCAGCGACCCCAACTCGCCACCGGCATAGACGCCTTGAAGGGCAAGCAGGCCGTCGTACTGGAGCGAGTCGACGGCTCCGGCGGCCGGATCAAGCTCGCCGGGGAAGTCTGGTCGGCGCGCTCCCTCGACACCGACCGCGCCTATGAAGTGGGCCAGGAGGTGGACGTCGTCGACATTGACGGGGCGACGGCGATCGTCTTGTGACCTCGCAGGACGCAGATGATCCGAACACCCCACGAGGCACGCGACGGTCTGTCAGACTCGACCAGCAAGATCTTCAACAGCCATAAGATCTTCCGAAAGCGCCGAGGCGGAGAAGGGTACGGGGAGCCGACGATGGAACCGGTCATCATCGTCTTGATCATTCTGGTGGTGTTGGTCTTCATCGCCCTGATCAAGACCATCCAAGTCATCCCGCAGGCCAGCGCCGCCATCGTCGAGCGCTTCGGCCGTTACACGCGGACACTCAACGCGGGCCTCAACATCGTCGTCCCGTTCATCGACACCATCCGCAACCGCATCGACCTGCGCGAACAGGTCGTGCCGTTCCCGCCGCAGCCGGTGATCACCCAGGACAACCTGGTCGTCAACATCGACACCGTCATCTACTACCAGGTGACCGACGCCCGGGCCGCCACCTACGAGGTCGCCAGCTACATCCAGGCCATCGAGCAGCTCACCGTCACCACGCTGCGCAACATCATCGGCGGCATGGACCTCGAGCGCACCCTGACCTCCCGCGAGGAGATCAACGCGGCCCTGCGCGGCGTCCTCGACGAGGCCACCGGCAAGTGGGGCATCCGCGTCAACCGCGTCGAACTGAAGGCCATCGAGCCCCCGACCTCCATCCAGGACTCGATGGAGAAGCAGATGCGCGCCGACCGCGACAAGCGCGCCGCGATCCTCACCGCGGAAGGTACGCGCCAGGCCGCCATCCTCACCGCCGAGGGCGAGAAGCAGTCCCAGATCCTGCGGGCCGAGGGTGAGGCCAAGGCCGCCGCCCTGCGCGCCGAGGGCGAGGCCCAGGCCATCCGCACCGTCTTCGAGTCCATCCACGCCGGCGACCCCGACCAGAAGCTGCTCGCCTACCAGTACCTGCAGATGCTCCCGAAGATCGCCGAGGGCGACGCCAACAAGCTCTGGATCGTCCCCAGCGAGATCGGCGACGCCCTCAAGGGCTTGTCCGGCGCCATCGGCAACTTCGGCCCGATGGGCGGAGGTTCGGGCGGCAGCGGGAACTCCGGAACGTCCGGCAACAGCGGCGGTTCTGGCCCGGAGCGCCGCGAGAAGCCGTCCATCGACTGACCCAACGGCGGCCGTACGACACTGGGGCCCACCTCCGTTGGAAGGTGGGCCCGAGTCCTGCGTACGGCTGTCGCCTACGCCGCCGACTGCACCAGCCACTCCGGCAGCGCGTCGAAGTCGTCCTGCCCCAGCGCCAGCAGCATCGCATCCGCCGGCGTCGGCTCGAACGGCTGCCGCAGCAGCGGCATCCCCGCCTGCTCCGGAGTCCGGTTGGCCTTGCGGTGGTTGTCCTCCGCGCACGCGGCCACCGTGTTCAGCCAGGTGTCCTGCCCGCCCTGCGACCGCGGGACCACGTGGTCCACGGTCGTCGCCCGCCTTCCGCAGTACGCGCACCGGTGCCGGTCCCGTACCAGCACACCCCGCCTCGACCACGGTGCTTGTCTTCGGAAGGGCACCCGTACGTACCTGCACAGCCGGATCACCCGGGGCGCCGGTATGTCGACCGCGGCTCCGCGCATCCGCAGTTCGGGGTGGACCTGCTCGACGACGGCCTTGTCCTGGAGCACCAGAACGACGGCTCGGTTCAGCGTCACCGTCGACAACGGCTCGAAGCTCGCGTTCAGTACCAGCGTGTCCCGCATACCAGCCCACCTCCCGTGTGCACCGGCCCACCCCTTGGCGGGCTGGATCAACTCTGGCCGGGCACGTCGGGATGGACAACGCAATATCTGCTGCTCCACGAGGGGTGACCCTCGCGCCCCCGGCAACAAAAATGCCCGCCTCTGATCACTTCCAAGACCAGAGGCGGGCAAACGTTCAGTGAACGCTCGGCTGACTCAGCCCTTGTCGGGGTTCTCGTACTCGCCGATCAGCTGGGCCCGCGCAATCGTGTGGAACCGCAGGTTGAAGCCCACCACCGCGGGAGAGGCATCCGAGTCCGGACCGAGCTTCTCCTGGTCCACGGCGTACACCGTGAACACATAGCGGTGCGGCCCGTCCCCGGGAGGCGGCGCGGCACCGCCGAAGTCCTTCGTCCCGTAGTCGTTCCGCGCGTGCACGGCCCCCTCGGGCAGCCCCTCGAACCTGCCGCTGCCCGCCCCCGCCGGCAGTTCCGTGACCGAGGCCGGGATGTCGAACACGACCCAGTGCCAGAACCCGCTGCCCGTCGGGGCGTCCGGGTCGTAGCAGGTCACGGCGAAGCTCTTGGTCTCGGGCGGGAAACCCTCCCAGCGCAGGTGCGGCGAGACGTTCCCGCCCGCGAGCACCTGAGCCTCCTTGAGCGTCGCGCCCTCGTGGACGTCGTCACTCGTGACCGTGAAGGACGGCACGGGCGGATGAAAGTCGTGGGGGAGCGGCCGCCTCTTGTGCTCGGTCACCTCGGTACCTCCTGATCGGTTCCTGGGTGATTCCTGGTCAGCGGAATCATCAGTTCCCGAGCCTAGAACCAGTTGCGCCTGCTGCCGACCTCGGAGATCCACTGGTGCAGATACGCCGCCCAGTCGGTCCCCTGGTAGTCGTGCAGACCCACCTGGAACGACCGGAACGTGTCGCTGCCCTCGCTGAACAGCCCCGGCTTCTTGTCCATCTCCAGCACGACGTCCATCGCGTGCTCATCGGCCACGAAACTCAACTCGACCTGGTTCAGCCCCCGGTACTGCGACGGCGGGTAGAACTCGATCTCCTGGTAGAACGGCAGCCGCTGCCGCGTACCGCGGATGTGGCCGCGCTCCATGTCCGCGTTCTTGAAGCGGAAGCCGAGCTGGATGAAGGCGTCCAGGATCGCCTTCTGTGCCGGCAGCGGGTGCACGTTGATCGGGTCCAGGTCACCGGAGTCCACCGCACGCGCGATCTCCAGCTCCGTGGTCACACCAATGTGCATGCCCCGCAGCGACTGCCCGTCGATCATCGTGATCGGCGTCTCCCACGGGATGTCGAGCCCGAACGGCACCGCGTGCACGGCCCCCGCCTGCAGCTCGAAGGCACCACCGAGCCGCACCTTGGTGAACTCGATGTCCTGCTTGTACTCCTGATCGCCGCTCTCCACCTCGACCTTGGCCTGCAGTCCGACCGACAGCCCCTCGATCTGCTGGTTGACGGACCCACCCTGGATCCGCACCTCGCCCTGGACGACGCCGCCCGGAACGACATTGACCTCGTTCAGCACCGTCTCGACCGAGGCCCCGCCGGCCCCCAGGCTCGCGAGCAGCTTCTTGAACGCCATGACTCTCCCTTTACGTGTGGATCCTCGATCCCTACATACGCGATCCGACCGCGACCGGTTCCGCGCCCACACCGTGGCAACGGGACGGATCCCTGACCACCCCTTGGCACACACCCGTCTGGATTAGGCTCGGACGCCATGATCGCGCCCACGGACCGTACGCCCCTACCCAGAGAGTTCTTCGACCGCCCCGTCCTGGAGGTCGCCCCCGACCTCCTGGGCCGCATCCTCGTACGGACGACTCCGCACGGTACGATCGCCCTCCGCCTCACGGAGGTCGAGGCCTACGACGGCCCGAACGACCCCGGCTCCCACGCCTATCGCGGCCGCACGGCCCGCAACGGCGTGATGTTCGGTCCGCCCGGCCATGTGTACGTCTACTTCACCTACGGCATGTGGCACTGCATGAACCTGGTGTGCGGACCGGAGGGCCGGGCGAGCGCGGTCCTGCTCCGCGCCGGCGAGATCATCGAGGGCGCCGAGCTGGCCCGCAAACGTCGAGTCTCGGCCCGCAATGACAAGGAACTGGCCAAAGGACCGGCGCGCCTGGCCACGGCCCTGGACGTGGACCGGGCCCTGGACGGCACCGACGCCTGCGCCGCCGGCGATACGCCCCTGCGGATCCTGGCTGGCACCCAGGTGCCGCCCGACCAGGTACGCAACGGGCCGCGCACGGGAGTGGCCGGGGACGGCAGCGTCCATCCCTGGCGCTTCTGGGTCGCCGACGACCCGACGGTGAGCCCGTATCGGTCCCATGTACCGAGGCGCCGCCGAAGTTGACGCGCCCCTGGAAGGTGCGTAAGGTAGCCCGAGCCGCTGAACCGGGTACGGCGAACGCCTGCAGCCGGAGCGGCCAACCCACTACCTACGATTACCCCTCAGCGGGGTCGAATTTGGCATGCCCGCATGCCTGAATTCGAACTCGCGGGACTCGATTATGAGTCCGCGGAAGAATCGGCTAACGTAGCGAATGCCGAAAGGCCGACGGGCAAAAGCCCGCAGGCTTGAGGCAACTCCCGCCGACCGGGAATCGGATCAAGAAAAGATCTGATAGAGTCGGAAACACCGAAGGGAAGCGCCCGGAGGAAAGCCCGAGAGGGTGAGTACGAAGGAAGCGTCCGTTCCTTGAGAACTCAACAGCGTGCCAAAAGTCAACGCCAGATATGTTGATACCCCGTCTCCAGCACCTGCTGGGGCGAGGTTCCTTTGAAAAAACACAGCGAGGACGCTGTGAACCGAGGGGACTATTCCTCCTCTTGGTTCCGCTCTCGTGATGTGTCACCGGATTACCGGTAAACATTCACGGAGAGTTTGATCCTGGCTCAGGACGAACGCTGGCGGCGTGCTTAACACATGCAAGTCGAACGATGAACCGGCTTCGGCCGGGGATTAGTGGCGAACGGGTGAGTAACACGTGGGCAATCTGCCCTGCACTCTGGGACAAGCCCTGGAAACGGGGTCTAATACCGGATACGACACAGGACCGCATGGTCT